>JBPOHZ010000002.1:0-88207 GCA_052034955.1 Candidatus Saccharimonadota bacterium
AAAAACCGAGCAGGCAGACAAATGTCACGCACGCTCGGTTTTCAGAAGTTTAGTAATGAAATCAAATCAATAGCAAAGCTACGCCGTTAGCGTGACATCTTTAGCTGTTGATTAGATCTATCATTTATTTACAAACTCCATTAAGTTGATAGTATATTAGCATAACCGTTGATATATGTCAACAGCTTAACTTATCCTTTCGTCTAGTTTTGAAAACCTAACCATCTGCCATCCTAATTCAGTAGACTCAGTTCGGCGCATTACTTCTTTACTGTTGTTTTGCGAAAGGATATTTAGCGATCCTTCCCAGAGTATTCTCCGGTCTATTATCGCCGTCTTGCGGTGTAGGGATTCACTAAAGATCACCTGTACTCCAATTTCAAGTAGTAACGAAAGGGTTCTTCTAGCTTCTTCGCGTAGATATTTATCATGCTCTTCGGGATCTCTGGTGTTGATGACCACTCTGACATGACTCTTCTTGAGCTTCTCGAAGTGGGGCAAGAGGAAGTGGACTCTTTTGGTTGTCATATATGCGCTTTCAATAATTATTTCGCTATGGCATTTCTTTAGATCTCTAACGAATGCCTCGTAGAACTTATTTTCGTCGTAAAGCTTTGAGTCAGGTGAAATTGGCTGGATGCGTTGCAAAATACTACTGAGCATTGCCTACCTCTTGATCTTCCTTGAGCAGTTCTTTGACTTCTTCTATGTTAAAGTTAGGGTCATGCTCGGTGGAAAAGAAAGTTCCATAATCGGCCTCTTTGGCTAGCCAAGTTTTATATTATGCATGATCAATCACAAGAGCTATGTCAAATTGCCGATGAAAATGACCAACTAATTGGCCATAAATTAAGATCGGAAATTGATTTTAATAAAGATTATTACAGAGTGGGTTGTCTGTGGCTTACAAACAGTAAAAACCAAGTTCTCTTAGCGCAACGCAAACTTACAAAGGACAAGGACCCAGGAAAGTGGGGACCCGCAGCAGCTGGAACTCTAGAAAAAGGTGAGACATACGAATCGAATATAATTAAAGAAGCCGAGGAAGAAATAGGACTCATAAATACAGAGTTCAAATTAATTCAAAAAATTAAACTCATAAATCCTCGAAAATCATTCTTATCACTATTCCACGGCATATGTGATTGGCCTGTAGACAAATTCAGGCCTCAACCAGAAGAGGTTGAGAAACTAGAATGGATAGATCTAGATAAACTTACTAAAGATGTAGTAGACAACCCAGATAAATATGTTCCATCAATGAAACTTATCATTGATATTATCGCCAATAAGTAAGTCAAAAATTAAGGTCCCACGAGAATCCTTAATTGTTTTGTAAATCCAACTTATATATTCTAAGAATCTAGAAGAGATGTACTTTAAGTCTGTCAAGAGATTTGCATTACACGCTCAACAGTAGGTGCAAGACGATCTGCAAAGAATGGTATGTTGTCGTAAGAAGAATGGGTGGTACCATCTACAGTTCCAACAACAAAAGGTGCATCTTGATCTCCTCGCATAGGATCAGGGAATCGAGAAAGCCCACGCTTTAGTGGTAGATGTCGAAGACTGTGAACCCGAAGTCCTAGGCTGCTTTGATCCAGATGAATTTAGCACAGAAGTAATTCTTTATGAGCGAGGGCACTTAAGCAAACCGGTGCAAAGAGGCTTAACTGCAAGTCTACAAGATAAAGGTTTTGAGACACTCAACTTTAGGAATGATGCGCTAGCATTTAGGGAACTATAGACCAGCAGGGCGGGCGGCGTCTAGGCGACCGAGCAAATACTTGGATTCGCTGGCTGTCATTAACCTAGTTTGTAATGCCTTATCGTAAACGGTAGGCGATAATCTTGTCTGAATTAACTTACCTTTATTTAGGTAATGGGTAAGTATAATTCCGCGCTCAGTTCCAGGCCAACTATTCTGTTCGAAGTATAAGTTGCCCAATCCGTAGTAAATTGGTGTGCCTTTGTAAAGTTCATAGGTCTGGGGCTGATGAGCGGAGCTACCGACCACCATGTCTGCGCCAAGGTCTGCTACTGCACGGAAGGTTTCTTTTTGATCGGCAATTGGCCCATCACACTCTGGGAACTCGGTATATCCGTCGGGGTAGGCATAGCACTCCCAAAACTGAATGTCGACGATTACAAAATCACTAGTCTTTTTAGCCTCGGCAATGTCGGTTTTTACTTTTGCTATATCGAAGTGATTAGCGCCAGCGGTAGTTGGCGTAGCTACAGCCCCGCTATTAGGCCCGTCGGGATAGTTGTATCCCAAAAAAGCTACTTTTGATCCTTTTTTATCGGCTTGATATGGCTTGGCCGCTTCGACTGTATTTAGACCTCCGCCGAACGTACCCCATCCAAGTTTCTTATATAAGTTTATTGATTGCGTATTGTAGATATTACCAGTGTCGTTATTGTGGTTTCCGGTAAGCTCAACTACGTCGACACCGCTGTCTTTTAGGGCATCGATCATTTTAGGTGGAGCACAGAACTTTACATTGCTGTACTGGCAATTATCTTGGAATGATACTTCGTTAGAGACATGTGTAATATCGGCATCTGCCAAGAATGGACCAATCTTTTTACTAAAATAGCTTGAGTCTCCGACCGAGCTTAGTTTTTTCATCATAACTCTGGTCAGGGCAGTTACGCCGGTTTGGTTTACTTTTAGAACCTTACTCTTGGCTAGATTTGTATTTAGTTTCAGGTCTTTAAGGCTCGAGGCACCGCCGCCGGTGAATGTCACCTGTCTAAAGAAAGCACCTTTGGTAAAACTATCTAAATAATATTTGCCATCAAGTGAAAGGAGGGTAACTTCTGGTGTTATTTCTGCAGCCGGAATAAAAGCTACATCAGCATCATTTAATTTTGATGCCTTACCGGATAAGGGCGCCAACTTTGTTGGGTCAACATTAAAGATGCCGGCTATGCCGTCCTTGATAACTTTGTCGGTGTCACTAGAAATATAAAGATTTGATTCGGTCTGCTTGGTATTAACTGACTGAATTGTAGAATATGTCCTTCCGACAGGTACGTATGTAGAAATAACCGAAGCCGCGCTTTCTACGGATGTAACTGTTTTTGCGCTAACACCCACAGAACCACTAATGGTCTTGAGCTGATCTTTCATTGCGTTTTTGATTGTTTGTTTTTCTAGTTCACTTACGCTATTGTCGAACTGCAGCTGGTTGACGGCCTTGGCTACAGGTGTCGGCTTTAACTTTTTGGTTAATGCAATACCGGCCACAACAGCCAAGATCAATACCGCAAACAAAGCAATATAGCGCTTTATGTGCTTACCGTGACGACCCTCTACTCTGTAAGTTCCATTCATTCTGCTTATATTTTACACGACTGCAGTATAATCGGTAGTATGTCAGTCGCTTATAGTCAAAAAAAGCAATTAAAAAACCCCGGTAGAATAAAGAGATATCTTAAGTATGTAGGTATTTCATCACTTATCGCCTTAGTATCTTTGCTAGGTTATTGGGCTGTCTTCAGCAACTCCACAGTTGATGCACCTGCAGCTACAAGTTCAAAACAACCAGAGGCGACTAAGCCTAAAACTGAAAAACCAAAATACAAAGCTATTGATTTACAACCAGTTATCGATAGCTGGGTAAGTAAACAATCGGCCGAGTATTCAATAGTTGTATACGATGCTCAAGCTAAAAAGAATATAGCCTCTCATAACGACGACCAACCTATCTTTGCTGCCAGCTTATATAAGATCTATGTTGCCTATTTGTCGCTGCTCGATATGCAAGAAGGAAGGATGAATCCCAAACAAATATTAAGTGGCGGCTTTACCCGTGAAGAGTGCATAGACAAAATGATCCGCGAATCTTATAGTCCATGTGGCGAAGCCATGATGGCCGACATGACCCCCATAAGTCTTAATAAAAGAGTCAAGGACATGGGCATGACGGGAACAACATTTAACGGTATCCAGACGTCTGCCCGCGACAGCGCCCGGATACTTAGGTATATAAATGAAAAACGTGATCTAAACGATAAGAATACTGCATTCCTAAAAGATGCCATGCTTACTCAGCCTGCAAAGTTTAAGCGAGGACTACAGACCGGTGCACCAAAAGCACAATGGGAAACAAAAGTCGGTTGGAACCTAGACATCAACTACCACGACATAGGCATTATGACCATGCCAGACAAACGAGTATTCTATGTAGCTATTCTTAGCAAAGGCAATGGCTCATCGGCGCCAATCGCCAATTTTGCCCAGACAATCTATAGCGCACTTAACTAACTTGCAAAATCACTTGGGTCGATCATATCGGTCCAAAATGAATCTTGCTTTCGTTGATCAATACCGGAGAATTTAATTTCCAAGAATCCACCGACCAATCGACTCATAAAGGCATTTCTAACCTTTTCTATTTCAAGATTGAGTGCATCATTTTTAGCCTGCTTTATAGCATCAGGTTCACCATAACTAGAGTCTACGCGAGTAACATCAGATCCCCCGGGATCAGCAAGACCAAAGACATTTCCAAAGTTTGAAGTCATAATGACTGCGCCACCAAAGTTAGAAGCTGCCTCGATTGCCGCTCGAGTATGTGGCCTCCAAAGTGGTTTATAGTCGTCTAAAATCAAGACCGTTTTTGGATTTCTTGATAGGCCTCTATCGTAGAAATTGGGGAATACACTATTTGCATCTCTTTTAACAAGCCTAGTATCGCCTTCAAGTTGAGTCTCGGTAGTTCGTATATCCACACCATCCGCTTCGGAGATTGATGTAGTCTTAGTTACTTGTTTATTTCCATATGCGTACACTGGTTCTAAAATTCTAGGTGCACTCCAGTCTGATACCCCCTGAGAGTGAGAACCAAGATCTGGCACGAATCGATAAAAAATATCCGCACCTTCTTCATGTAAGGCTCTAGCAAGTGCAATTGCTGCATGCGATTTTCCAGTTCCAGGCTCCCCATGAATTGATAGACCAACAAACTGATCACCTTGCCATTGTTTAACTAGTTTTTCGGCAGCTCTTTGAAACAAACTATGCCCTCGGTCGTCGGGATCATATGTGAAATTTTCTAAAGTAGAGAACTGATGAGATCCAGGAATTTCTCCGTCCCATCGTTCGAAAGTTGATAAGCTATTTATATCTGACATTGGGTTATTCTATCATTTTTATGACATTTTGTCAATTCTAAGAAGTCGTAATTAGATAACGTTCTAAGTCTACAAGCTGATTAAATAAGCTCTTGGTGGTGACTCGATTATCAGCAAACTTAGCTGCTTTAGCAATATCATCTATCAAAACTGATTGCTCTGGATATGCTTTTCGTAGTTCGCCGGCGTATCTACTTACGCCAGCCATCGAGGCACGTTTTGAGGGGACTGACTTGGCAGCCACCTTGGGAAGAACACTTGTAACCTGACGATCTAAAATATAGTTATACATAGTTTCCACCTCACATGGAGAATATATTGTATCATGTTTATGCTTATAATGCAAGTAGTTTATGGTGTATGCTGGTAGCCAATAGTATTTTGTATATTAGTATTGCCAAAAAAGCAAACTTATAGTATTTTAAGAATTAGTTTAATCTTGATTAGGTAAGGTAATAAGATAACTATGAAGCTACTACTGATTGATGATGACCCATCCATAACCAGCAGTATCTACTTTTTGCTTCATAAAACCTATGTCGTAGATTGCGTAAGTGATGCCAAGAGCGCACTGCAAAAGCTCAAACAACATAAATATAATCTAATTCTACTAGATCTAAAGCTTCCCGATATACAAGGGGACCGACTACTTCAAATCATTAGAGAAACAGGCGTCCAGGCGCCTGTTTTAGTTATAAGTGGTCTATCCGATGCTAATGTCAAAGCCAATTTACTTGACCTAGGTGCTAATGATTACATTACAAAGCCGTTCCAAAACGTCGAACTTTGTGCCAGAATCCGTGCGGTTATCCGAAATCGATACAAAAAACTAAATTCCAACGTCATCAAATCTGGGTACTTAAGCCTAGACACGGCTACTCGACAGGTTTTCTACAAAGATACTCCAATCCAGCTAAGAAGAAAGGAGTTCGACTTGCTAGAGTGTCTGGTTCTCAACGCCAACAATGTTGTTGCCCATGAGGTTTTAGCTGCATATGTATGGGACGAAGATCAAAATACCATGCCTAACACCCTGCAAGTACACATCAACCAGTTGCGCAGGAAGATAGATAAACCATTCAAGACCGCCTTGATCAGAACCGTACACGGTGTAGGTTACGCGCTTCATGACCCACTAGCGCCGAGGGGCGTGTAAGGAACAATATGAGTGTGAGCCGAAACAATATTCAGCTCACCACCTCCGACCCCCAAGAAAACGGCTACGGGATACTGGGTCTTAGTTTAATCCACGATTTATCTGGACCGCTGACGGCGGCCATGATGGATATCGAAAGGTTAAATAACAGTCTTAAGGTCATGAACCAGTCCGTTATCATAGCTCAAGAGGGAATTAACAAAACCAAAAGAGTGTCTCGCTTTAATCTAAAAACCCAGTTTAACTTCTCGATTAATAAACTTAGAAGAAAATCACACTTAGTGGTGCCGATAAGGCTATCTATACCTGGCAATATATGGATCAGGGGCGACCGTATTAAATTTGGCATAATAATCGATAACCTACTTGCCAATGCCGTTGAGTCCTACAATCCACATAATGCCTATCGTCGGCCAATCGAAGTTCGGGCCAAGTGTCAAAACAAATGGTTGTCGATCTCTATAAGAGATTACGGGGGTGGTATGATGCGGACCAACAAATCTACTACTGGACATCTCGGCCTGGGGCTGCCGCTTGCAAACCATATAATTAAGCATGATTTCCAGGGTAAAATTGTCTTTAGGCGCGTTATCGGCAGAGGCACATCTTGTCAGATACTAGTCGGTGGAACTACTTTGATTTATAATTAGCGCTAATGGTTAAAAAAAGAATAAAAGTACTTATTATTGGTGGTGGTTTTGCGGGCGTAAAAACTGTTCGAAACTTATATAAAAGATCTGATTTAGATATTACACTGGTAACCGACCAAGAAACATTCCGATATGGGGCGACTATCTGGCGTGCCACTACTGGTCACCTAAAAGAGGCATCATACATGCCAGTTGCTAGCCTTGTGCCAATAAAGCCAAATGTACATCTGGTGTTTGACCGGGCCGTCAAGATAGACCGCAAAAATCGTCAAGTTATTGGTGATTCTGGTAAAAAATATAACTATGACTACTGCGTAATAGGACTTGGGGTGGTAACTAGCTACTTTGGAATCAAAGGACTAGATAAATATTCATTTAGCGTAAAATCGTCTAGTGCATTTGACGAGTTTAGACACCACCTTCATCAAGAAATAGTGCAGCAGCACGAGCTAGATAAAAACTATGTGATTGTCGGCGCTGGTCCTACCGGAGTAGAACTTGCCGCTGCTCTAAAGACGTACCTTAAGGCGGTGGCCAAACACCACAAAACCCTACATTCGGCAGTGAATATTAGATTAGTTGAAGCCGCACCACGAATTCTGCCAACTCTTTCGCCAACGGCTTCCAAACTAACCCACAAAAGACTCCGTAGACTTGGTGTTAAGATTCAAACCAACACAGCCGTAAAGAGCGAGACAGCCGACAGCCTAATGGTTGGCAACGAAAAGGTTCCAACCCAAACCGTAGTGTGGACCGCCGGTGTCACAAATAACTCATTCTTCGATAATAATAGTGACCAATTTGTGCTAAACGCCCGAAAGCGTGTAATTGTAGATGGCCACTTACAAATAGATAACCGAACCTTTGTAATCGGTGACAGTGCTGCCACACCTTATAGTGGACTAGCGCTTACCGCACTCCACAACGCCGGCTATGTATCTAAACACATACTCCGTAGCACAAGGGGCAAGGACACAAAACCATATAAACCGCAGCTTCCAGTATGCATAATACCAGTGGGTGAAAATTGGGCCCTTTTCCAATGGCGCAAGCTAGTAATATCTGGACGTCTTGCCAGCTTTTTGAGGGTAATGTTGGATTATATTGGCTACTCCGAGGTGATGAGCTTGGGGTCAGCTACACGAATGTGGTTTAGTCGGAACAAAATACACGAAGAATGTGAATTCTGTTCCGACGCATCGGATGCTTAGTTCTTCTTTTCTACCGGCTTGCTTGCTTTGCTACCAAGGTAATGTGAACGAATCTGGAACAAGAAGTACAACCCTATAATTGACCCAAGGACAGATCCGATTAACCGACTTATATCGCCGTAATCGCTGAACAGAACCAACACACCGTAAAGTGCGTTTAAAAGTGCGCCATAAAACAACAGGTTCCATCCGGACTTCTTCTTTTCTTTAAGAGCTGGGTAGGCGACGATATACAAAACACCTGTTGCGGCGAGCATGATCAAACTTAACCACAAAAAGACCGAAAAACGCGACACATCATCAATAGGCGCAGAACCGAAGGCTTTGGTAAGTTCATTTACGTAACTAGCCGCCTTATCTACTGCATTTGCCCACCTCCAGATAGCAAGCGCTGACCAAAGTGTAAATACGCCAAGTACCAGGTTAATAATTGGCAAGTACTTAACTAACCACTTCTTGCTGTCTTCGGGTAGTTGAAACGGAGCATCTGTAACCAATGCTTTATTAAGTTTATCTTCTAATCCACTAAGCTGACTCATGTCGCTCTCCTTATTTATACCCTTAGCATAGTCCCAAAGCCGGTAGGCCCGCAAGTGTTTAATGAGATATACTTCATACACATGGGACTCTACGAGGAAACATACAATCAGTTAAATACTGCCCAAAAAGAAGCTGTAGATTATATCGACGGCCCATTATTAGTTGTTGCTGGACCGGGTACTGGTAAAACGCAGCTACTAAGTATGCGAGTGGCAAATATTATCCGCAGCACCGACACCGATCCAAACAGTATCTTGTGTCTTACCTTTACCAACAAAGCAGCAATTAACATGCGTCAGAGATTGCTAGACCTAACCGGCGGAGAAGCCAAGGGCGTCATGATCAAAACGTTCCACAGCTTCGCAGCCGAGCTTATGAATATGTATCCAGATTATTTTTGGAACGGGGCCAAACTTAGCACCGCCCCTGATGCCACCCAACTAGATATTATCCAGAGCATCCTAGCCGGACTACCACTCAGTAGCCCTTTGTCGCTTAAGTTCGCCGGTAACTACACAGCTGGCCGTGACGTAAAAAACGCTCTTAAGTATGTTAAAGAGGCCGGGCTTACGCCAGATAAGCTAGAAGCCTTGGTAAAAGCCAACTTGGCGTATATCAACCAAATAGAACCTCAGGTCATTGATGCCTTATCAGCCCCTTTGAGCTTCAAGAAACTTGATGATTTAAAACAGAAGGTATCCGACCTACCAGATCAAGGACTAAGCAATAGTCTTCAACCATTACAAGACCTAGGTCATGTAATTAAAGACAGTCTGGACTTTGCTATCAGTCAAGATCAAGATACCGGCAAAACCACCAATACAGGTAAGTGGAAACAAAGATGGCTACAAACCGTCGACGGCAAAAAAGGCATGCACAAAGAGATAGATCGAAATAATTGGTGGCTAAACCTTGCTGGCGTATACCAAAGTTATCGGTCCGAGCTACATCAAAGAGGATACTACGATTATTCTGACATGATTGTCGAAGTAATAACACAGCTCCAGAATCACCCAACAATGCGCGCAGATGCCCAGGAAAAATTCTTATACGTACTGATTGATGAGTTCCAAGATACCAATGCTGCCCAGCTACAGTTAGCTCACCTTATAGCCGATCATCCCGAGAATCATGGTATGCCGAACTTAATGGCAGTAGGCGACGATGACCAATCTATCTATAAGTTTAACGGCGCCGAGCTCAACAATATGCTGTCTTTCCAAAAAAGTTACCCAAGCTCAAAACTAATTATCCTCACCGAAAATTATCGATCATCGCAATCGGTGCTAGATACCAGCACAAAAATAATCGACCAAGTTGCAGACCGACTAGTCACTAGGATGCCTGGGCTAGATAAATCCCTTATTGCTAAGAATGAAAATATTAAAGATCAAAATGGGACTTTAATACATCGCAGCTTTGCAACTGAGGATGATCAGCTAAGTAGTCTTGCAAGAGATATAGCAAAGCGATACAAAACTGGCGACACCGAGATTGCGGTATTATCCCGTAATCACCAAAGCCTCCGCAGGATGGCAGCCATTCTAAACATGCTAAGTATTCCCGTGAGCTACGAACAGCAAACTAATATTCTAGAACAAGGCTCTGTTCAGCAGGTATTTCTAATCGCGTCCTTAATAGTGTCAATCCAAGATGGCGACAAGATAAAAACCAATGAACTTCTAGCCAAATTGCTACGTTCTCCTATGTGGAAGATACCGGCCAAAGACCTTTGGCATATCGCTATTGCCAATCGTAATAGCAAAAGCTGGCTAGATGAACTAATTTCCTCTAAAGATCCACAGCTCAACAACCTAGGTAACTGGCTTGTATGGCTGGCTGTGGTCGCCGAGAATGAACCGCTGGCTGTAACTTTAGAATACATCATAGGACTAAGGGCCGGCGAGAATCTAACCAGCCCATTAAAAAAATTCTACCTTACCGAGTTCAAGGATAGCGAAATAGACAGTCAATATATGCGTACACTTTCTAGTCTAAGATTACTCGTTAATCTAGCTAACGATTTTGCCAGAAGTCAGTCGGCGTCACTTTCGGAATTTGTTGAATTTATTAAACTTTCTATAGATAGCCAAGAAATCATTGCCGACGAGACTAGTTTTGTAACTGGTGACGAGGCTGTCGAGCTTCTGACCGTACATAAAGCTAAAGGGCTGGAATTTGGTACCGTCTATATCGTAAACGCAATTGACGCGAATTGGCGACCGAGCGGCGGAGGACGCAAATGTCCGGCCAATTTACCACTTCAACCAAATGGCGATGATCAAGACGATTATGCCAGGTTGATGTATGTTGCCGCTACTAGGGCAAAGCATTCCATTATTGCCGGGAGCTACCGCGAAGACACAACCGGCAAAGAGGTCATGGCCACACCTTTACTGCATGGCGTATTGGATATAAGTCAGGTCATTAGTGATGTAGATAAAATAACCGTTTTAGAAGAACATCTTAGTTGGCCCGAACTCAACATAGAAGACCAACGACTCAATCTAACGTCCGTATTACAGAATTACAGCCTTAGTGTAAGTGGCTTATTGGACTTCCTAGACCTTAGCCAGGGTGGCCCAAATCTTTTCCTAGAGCATCACTTACTCCATCTTCCAGAATCGACCAATGCCAGCATGGCATTTGGTACTGCAATACATGCCGCGCTAGAGTTTGCTCAGATATCGGTCAATGCCGGGGGTCTGAATATAGCCAAGGTGCTAGATCATTTCGAGACAACACTTGCCGAACAATTCTTGCCCACAAATGAATATCAAAAGTTTTTGATACATGGCAAAGATCTTTTAACTAAGTTACTTAAAAGCGACACCTTCTGGCTGGGCAAGGGTGACCTTCCAGAACAGAGCCTTGGTGATGTAACTATTGGAGAGGCTCGGATCAAGGGAGTGCTTGACCGTATAAATATTAAGGATGGGCACGCGACCATCATCGATTATAAGACAGGTCAGCCACTGGGAAGTTTCACAACCAAAGATCGCACCAAAGAAATCAAAGCTTGGCGACATAGAACTCAACTTACTTACTATGCATTACTCCTAAACAACAGCTCACGATTCAAGCCAAAGTCAGTCAGTGGCCAAATGTGGTACGTAGAAGCGAGTGCCGCAAAAGAATTAATACGCGAATATACCCCAAGCCCGGAAGAGCTAGAAAAGATGAGTCGTCTTATCGAAAAAGTATGGGACAAAATCCAAACCCTAAACTTACCCGATGTATCAAATTACGGTAACGACTATTCTTCGATTAAGCTTTTCGAACAAGACCTTTTAGACGGAAATATTTAGAATAAAAAAACCTCCCTACGAAAGGGAGGTTAGTTGAAGCCTAATTAGCTTAGCGCTTCTTTTTGGTTGTCTTTTTTGCAGTTGTCTTCTTTTTTGTAGAGGACTTGGCAACTGATTTGGAAGTTGTTTTGGTAGAAACTTTTGTAGCTTTAAACTTGCCCTTTGGAAGTTGAAATTTAATCTCATCTGTAAATAAGATTGCGTACAAGTTCATACCAATTATTGATCCGGCGATAGGACCAGCAGCATATGCCCAGTTCCAAGATTGTAGACCCAATGCAACTGCTGGGTTAAGGACGCCATTACTGGCAAGCGATGCAACCAAGATGCCGATTGTTAGAGACCCACCAACGGTGAAAGCCAGTTTTGTACCTTCGTACTTTTGGTAAACAGCCGATGCTACACCAAACCCAAAGATCAACGCACCGATAGCTTCTGCGATCAGTACTTTAACTTCGAATTTGTTTGCGATACTTTCGATTGAGCTGCCTAGGAAGTAATTGATTAAGGCCCAAGCCGCTAGACCACCTACCATCTGGAAGGCAATGTAGATAATTGCTTGCAATGTTTTTACCTTTTTTACGCTCCAAAGACCCAAAGTTATGGCGGGGTTTACGTGGGCGCCTGATGCGCTACCAATAGTGTGTACTAGTAGACCTAGCGTTATACCAGCTGCAAGACCACCAAAAAGTGGAAATGATGTTCGGGCAACCATTGAGTAAACTGCAGTCGTAAGAACTACAACTCCCATTAATTCAGCCACAGCCATGGCTATTTTTTGACGTACGTTCATTCGAACCCTCCTTAAGAATAATATCTAGATAAACAATAATAGTTTTGAGCTTTAAATGCAAATTATGGGCGTGGTAGTATTTACTACCGTAATGCTAACGGTTGCGTTTTCGTCGACGTAAACCAGCAACCTGTAGACGTACGGCCTGTCTATCAACCAAGGCCTGTGCCTGGTCTAGCGAAACTCTGTCTTTAGCCTGACGGGCCATAGATAATGCTTCTAGGTGCGCCTTTTCTGCCTCGGCCTCATTTATCTCATCTTCTTGATCAGCTTCGTCGACCAACAACTTAACTGTGTTATTGTTAATCTCAATAACTCCTCCGTTGGTAGCAAAATACTCGAGTTTTTCTTCGGGATCTCCCAACTTATGACGGATAGATATAACGCCAGGTGTAGCAATGCTTACCAGTGGCATATGGCTCGGAAAGACAGCAATGTAACCATCTGCTGTCGGCAGAACAACTTCATACACTTCTTTACTAAACTTAGTGCCAGCGAGAGTTACCAGCTCGAATTTTATCATTCCATAACTCCTATTACTCCTAATGGATCGCTTGGTAAAGTTCGTGGGACGCTACAAGCCTTAATAATCTCATCCATCATACGAGGTGACATAAAAATCTCACCGGACTCATCATAGATCACATCAGGTCCAGCATGAGCATCTGGCAGAACAGTAACACCAACTAGTCCATCAGCATTGCAACGTGGAGTATCGACTACTGGTAACTTTCCAAGCTCAAACTTTTTTGTCATATTATTTTACCTCGCTAATTTTGCCCTTCATATAGAAGGCGGACTCGCTCTTATCGTCGTGTTTACCATCTAGAATTTCGCGAACTCCCTCAACGGTATCTTTAAGCGAAACATATGTTCCTGGAATACCGCTAAAAACTTCGGCCACGTGGAAGGGTTGAGTTAGGAAACGTTGCAAACGACGAGCTCGGTTAACGGTTTGCTTGTCTTCTTCGCTAAGTTCTTCCATGCCTAAGATCGCAATAATATCTTGCAAGTCTTTATAACGCTGTAATATTTTTTGTGTATCACGAGCAGTCTGGTAGTGAAGCTCACCAACAATTTCTGGGTCCAAAATTGTTGAGCCTGAATCTAGTGGATCAACAGCTGGGTATAGCCCAAGCTCGGTTAAGGCACGGTTTAGGGTAATCGTGGAGTCCAGGTGAGCAAAGGCTGTTGCTGGGGCAGGGTCGGTAAGGTCATCGGCTGGTACGTAGACAGCCTGGACGGATGTAATCGATCCAGTCTTAGTAGATGTAATACGTTCCTGCAAGCTACCCATTTCCTGTGCCAAGTTCGGTTGGTAACCAACTGCAGATGGAAGTCGGCCGAGCAGGGCAGATACTTCGGCACCAGCCTGGGTAAATCGGAAGATGTTGTCGACAAACAACAGCACATCTTTTCCTTCGTCACGGAAGCCTTCGGCGATAGTTAGTCCACTAAGTCCAACACGCAAACGAGCACCTGGGGGTTCGTTCATCTGTCCAAATACTAGGGAAGTCTTGTCTAGAACTCCAGACTCTTCCATTTCGTAGTAAAGGTCGTTTCCTTCACGGGTACGCTCACCAACACCTGCAAAAACAGATGTTCCACCATGCTCTTTAGCAATGTTGTTAATTAGCTCAGTAATAAGAACTGTCTTACCGACACCAGCACCACCAAACAATCCAACTTTTCCACCCTTTGTAACAGGACAGATTAGGTCGATGACTTTGATTCCAGTTTCTAGAACTTCGGTTGTTCCAGATTGCTCGCTTAGGCTAGGAGGGGCACGGTGAATAGACGCCCGTTTGGTAAATTTGTCGGCCTTACCGTCGATAGGCTGGCCAAGAACGTTGAACATTCGGCCCATGGTTTCTTTGCCGATTGGTACGCTGATTGGAGCGCCAGTATCGGTAACTGTTGCACCACGCTGCAATCCGTCAGTAGATCCCAAAGAAATAGTTCTAACACTACTTTCGCCAAGGTGTTGAGCCACCTCGAAAACTAATGTCTTGCCGTTAGCAGTAGTCTCGATTGCATTATAAATTGCTGGTAAATGACCCTCGTCAAATTCCATATCAACTACCACACCAACAATTTGGCTGATAGTTCCTTGTTTTGTTTTAGTTGCTGTTGCCATAATTCTCCTTAATTTTCCTACGCGTCATGTTCACTATTAAATGTAGCTTCATCAATATTATTACCCTTAACGAAACCAAACTTTGCAAAAAATGTTGCCCGCCGTTGGCTGCGTTGCAACCTTTCTTTAGCAAGATATTGCTTGATAGTCTCTCTCGAGGTACCCGATATCGACATCTCTGACCTTACATTCCATAAACAGAAAGGATTTAAGTCATTAATAAACTGCCGGGCCGGTTCAAGCACATAACGATTAAAGCTGCCAGGTACCTGATCTGCCCAGGCATCTCTTTCGTACAATAATTCACCGTCCAGGTCGGCATACGGGTCATCACGGAATTCATCTAATTTTGCCTGAAAGCTTGGGTATGGTGGGCCAAAGCGCAGGGCAGCCTCCATATCAAGTCTTTGCATTATTAAACCTCGCCTATCTTCACTAGAAAGATCTGATTCCTGTGGTGCCACTTCCAAACCCGTAGCAATTGTAAACTGCTCTGGACTTATACCATTTCTAAAGTCTGTCATCTTATTGCCTCCGCTCCACCGGTTATTTCTGCTAATTCTTGGGTAATTGCTGCCTGACGGGCAGTGTTGAATGCTAGAGTTAGATCTTCGATCAGGTCACTGGCGTTGTCGGTAGCATTCTTCATAGCCATCATGCGCATAGATTGCTCACTAGCACTAGATTCTAATAGTGCTTGGCTAAGCTGAGATTCAATCAGTCTTTCAGTCACAGCCTCCAACACCGCTTTAGGTGAAGGTTCAAAAACAACACTTTCGGTATCAACTTCTATTTCTTCCTCGCTGTAAGCAGCCGGTAATAGTCGGTCGACAACGACCACCTGAGATATGCTCGATTTGTAATCGGTATACAGCAGATCAACGGCATCAACTGCTTGATTAGTGTAGGCTGTTATAACTGTATCTAGAATCGGGCGGATATCGTTAGCTGTTAAATTGTCCGGCAAATCGTGGTAAGCAGCCAAAACCTCAACGTCTTCGAAACGACTAATAAATCTGGCGCCTTGCTTACCAACAACAATTGCCTGACTAGCAATACCAGCCAGCTGATCTTTCTTAAGCTCTTTTGTGAGTCGTTTTAGAACATTACTGTTATATGCACCGGCCAATCCACGGTTACTGGTCACAACTACAAAAAGACGAGTTTTTATATCACGACTCTGGTACAACGGATGTTTACTAACATCCGTTAGCTGACGTAGCTGAGTAAGAATCTTGCGGGCCAAGTTACGGTAGTCACGACTCCTCATTGCATGCTCCTGTGCACGACGCATTTTGCTAGCACTCACCAGCTCCATAGCCTTGGTGATTTGTTTAGTGCTTTTAACACTTGTGATGCGTTGCTTTAGCTGCTGTCGACTAGCCACGTGCTACTCCATCTTCTGCCATAGCTTTTTGAGCGACTGCTTGAAAGAGAGTTTCCATTGCTTGTGTGGCTTCTGGCGTTGGTGTACCGTCCTTAGCTTCAGTACCAATAACTAACAAAACTTCTGCGCCAACACCCATTGCACGAGCAAGTCTTGCTCGCTCACTCTGGACACCGTTAACAAATGCTGTGTCCGCACGTCTTTCTGCACTCGTCCGTAATGCGTCCATTGCAAGTAATTCTCTGGATGCCATGGTGCTCATTTTTAGTCCTTTAGTCCTTCAGCGATTTCTTTGGCGGTGTCGAGGATTGCTTTCTTGGCTTCGTCGGTTGGCTTGTCGCCCTTGGCTAGAGTTTCGACAACTTTTTTGTGACGGCTAGTAAGTTCGTGTAATAGGCTAGCTTGAGCGTCTTTAATCTTAGCTACTGGAACCTCGTCAAAAGCCCCATCGGTTGCGGCCATAAGGCTGGCAGTTTGTTCCCAAACACCAAGTGGTGAATATTGAGGTTGTTTTAGAAGTTCGGTTAGTCGTTGACCACGCTCGATCTTTTGCTTTGTTTCGGCGTCTAGGTCTGATCCAAACTGAGCAAAAGCGGCAAGTTCGCGGAACTGAGCTAGGTCTAAACGAAGTGACCCAGCAACAGACTTAACTGCTTTAGTTTGGGCAGCACCACCAACACGAGATACTGACAAACCAACGGATACGGCTGGTCGGATACCTTGGTTGAATAGGTTGGTTTCCATAAAGATCTGACCATCGGTGATAGAAATCACGTTGGTTGGAATATAGGCACTAATATCTCCGGCTTGAGTTTCGATGATTGGTAGGGCAGTTAAACTACCGCCACCTTTGGCGTCACTCATCTTAGCAGCTCGTTCTAGAAGACGACTGTGCAAGTAGAAAACGTCACCCGGGTAAGCTTCGCGGCCTGGTGGACGTCGTAGCAATAGTGACATCTGACGGTAAGCAACAGCGTGCTTACTGAGGTCGTAATATGTAATTAAAGCATGTTGTCCGTTATCACGGAAATATTCACCAATGGCAGCACCGGCGTAAGGGGCCAGGTACTGCAGAGAAGCAGGGTCTGCAGCCGAAGTCGCCACCACAATGGTCTGATCCATCACACCCTCGCGCTTTAGTCGCTCAATAATACGAGCAACCTTACTAAGCTTCTGACCTACGGCCACGTAGATGTTAATAACACCGGTTTTTTGTTTGAACTGGTTGATCATAGTGTCTACAGCAATAGCAGTCTTACCGGTTTGACGGTCACCAATAATAAGCTCACGTTGGCCACGACCGATTGGCACCATGGCATCAATAGCCATAAGACCAGTCATCATTGGTTCGTTAACACTTTTACGATCTAGTACTCCAGGGGCATTGTTTTCGATTAAACCAAAGTTCTTGGACTTAATTGGACCTTTGTCGTCCAATGGTCGACCAAGTGGGTCGACCACTCGCCCGATAAGCTCTGGGCCAACAGGGATCTCCATAACCTTACCGGTTAGTCGTGCTCGCATACCGGCCTTAACTTCGACATCTTCGCCCATAAGTACGGCGCCGATCTCACCTTCTTGTAGGTTAAGAGCAAAAGCTGGAACAACAACGCCTTCGCCTTCGATCTCGATCATTTCGTTATAGCCACACTTTTGTAGTCCATAGATCCAAGCAATTCCGTCACCAATTCGGGTAACAACACCGACGCTTTCGATTTCTGGGCTAGCTTTTAGCTCGGCAATCGCTGCTCGAATGTCGCTACTTAGATCTTTGATGTTTATATCTGTCGCCATTTGTTCTCCTTCTAATCAGTTATCGCTGAATGTGCCAATTCGATCTTGGCATGTTTTAGTCGCTGTAATTGCCGCTGTACGGTCAAATCTAACTGGTGGTCGGCTGTTTGCAACCTCACACCGCCAATTACATCGCTATCGATTGTTTGATGAATAATAATATCTTTTGCACCAGTTTGTTCGGCAAAAATCTTGGTAATTTCTGCCATCTGAACCTCGCTAAGTGCAAATGCCGAAGTAGCGTGAACATACAACTTTCCATCTTCCGATAGAAGTATGCGCTCTACTTCGCGGATAATTGCCTGTGAATCACCTAAGCGTCTTTCTAGTGTTAAATAGGCCGCCAATGACTTTGTAGCCTGGGCCATATTTTTGCCAGACTTAAGCTGGGCAAGGGTAGCGCGGGCTAAAGACGTATTGGAGACCCTACTCATACTAGGCTTTTCCTACCTTTGGTACTCGATTTAGAGCTCGTTCGATGAGACTGGCATCTTTCTTGGCATCTACTTTTTCACCGATAATTACTTCGGTAGCCTCGGATACTAGGGCAAGCATTTCACCACGAAGCTCTTTTCGAGCAGCTTGCATTTCTTGAGCTATTTTAGATTCGGCTTCTTCTAGTAGATTGTCGGCTTTCTGAACCGCTACGGCTTCGGCTTCTTTAATAACATTACTAGCTTCAACTCGAGCTTCGGCCAAGATTTCATCGGCTTGCTTGCGAGCCTTACGTTGCATGCCCTGTAGTTCTTCATCGAACTTTTCTTTGGCCTTTTGCATCTCTAGCCCTAGGTCAACACCCTGGTCGATTGTCTTACGACGCTTTTCCAAGGTGTCAACGATACCGGGCAGAGCGAACTTCCGAAGAATAAAGAACAATAGTACAAAAGTTCCAGCCTGCAGCAAAATAGCCTTAGGATCGATTCCAAGTACGGCAATACCTTCTTTCTCGGCTGCCGCTTCAGCAAACGTTACTAATGAACTAATCATTCTGTTTTACTCCTGTTGTTCTTATTTAACGATGATTGCGCCTAGGAATGCTAGAAGCGCTGTTACTTCGATCATAGCTGCGATAATAACAACTTGACCTGCGGCTTTTCCAGCTTCTGGGTTTCGACCTAGAGCCTTCATGTAAGCCTGTCCGACCATTCCAAGGCCGATAGCTGCACCTAGGAATGCAATTCCTAGCATGAATGCTTTAGCTGCAGTTGGATTCCAACCACCGCGCTGTGCTACTTCTGTTGCCTCTGCGGCAAATCTTGATATTTGTGGAACCATTTTATTTCTCCCTTAGTTTGTCACCACAGATGCCCGGCTAGCCGAACGGTCCTGTGGATATTATTTAATGGTTTACATCGCCCTCGATTGACGCCACAAGTGGGTCAACTTCGTGAGCAGTGTGCTCGTCATCATGGCTGTGGGCAATCGCAAGGCCTAAGTATGTGGCGGCAAGCACCGTAAATACATAGGCCTGGATGCAAGCAACCAGGATTTCGAACATCGCAATTGGCAAAATCGTAAACGACTGGAAATCTTTGCCAATAAAGGCAAAGACGGCAATCAAGATTTCACCGACAACGGTGTTCAAAAACAAACGAAGGCTAAGACTAATCATACGGGTAAACTCACCAAAAACTTCCAACAACCCAATAAAGGCGTTAACTGGGTTAAGTGGTTTGTCAGTAAAGTAATGCTTTAGGTGGCCAATAAAACCAGACTCTTTAATAGATAGATATTGGACTGTTCCGATGGCAATCACAGCCATAGCAATAGTACCGTTTAAATCTGCTGTAAAGGCTCGCAAAAGAGGGAAGGTGCCTTCGGCAGTTGTGGCATTAACACCTGGGCCAACCCAAGGCATGATACCCATAATATTATTAAAGATAATGAACAAAAAGAAAGTACCAAAGATTGGGGCATATTGGGCAGCCTTCTTACGACTACCAAGTGGTCCTTCGATCAGGCCGATTACAAATTCCATAAGAATTTCAATTATCTGGGCAATACCTTTAGTAGCTTTAACTCTAATCCTTCGTCTACTGAATAACAGAACCAGGGCCAACAGAATCGAGCAAGCCAGGCCGTAGATCATCGAGTTAGTTATGTTGAATCCACCGATGTGATAAACAGTTTCTGGAGCCAGGGCAATATGCGGTTCATCACCATTGGCAAACCGATTTAAGAGAGCACTTAACATATCACTCCGGGCACAAGGCAAATACAGGAGCTCGTCGTCAACGGGTTGGCGGCGTGATATCTCATCTCCAAATAGTATAGCAGGAGGCTGACCCCTATAGCAACAGTGTTAGAGAATGGGGTGTATAATGTAAATATGATTACGCTTTACACTTCACCAGCTTGCGCATATTGTCACATGGCCCGCGAATACCTAAAGAGTCGCAAGCAAAAATTCAAAGAGTATGACATTAGCGATAACCCCAAAGCCTACAAGTGGGTAGAAGAAAATGTTGGACAGATCGCAACCCCAGTCATAGATATAAATGGCACCATTATCCTAGGATTTAACCGTCCTCAAATTGACATCGCACTACGCAATTAAGTCATTATTCTAATGCTTTAACGCTACAAATAGCGTATGTACTTTACACAACGGCGCTATTCATGCTATTTTGTAGTTACTAGGAGCATAGATGACTTTAGATCCTGAATCTCGATCACATCTCGTAACCGTACCCCTTAGCGTCGGGGAATTATTGCATGTAAGCAAAGATGACTTTAACGATAGCCCTGACGTTAGTCGGGTAATTATAGCGGCTAGAGCAGGTAATCAAATTGATGTTGGTATGGCAGCGCTCAGTGAAGTAGGGCTAATTGTACCCAACGATAAGGAAGCCTTAAACGAAGAACAGTTCCTGTCTCTTACTCAGCAATCCTCCGAAACTGACTCCAAAGAACTAGGGGAGAGGGCATCAAAGGTTACAAGCTTGGAGCAAGCCCTACTTCGACGCTGTTTTGCCAGAAAGGCGTTAGTCGCTGCCGGAAGAGTATATGAAAATGATTTTACCAAGATTGGCACAACCGTAGATGATAACCCTGTACGCATTGACGACCAAGATCTAGTAGAACAGCTCTTTGACAATACTGTAAGGTTCGATAACCATCCGCTACTGCTCTTAATCGCCAAAGCCGTCTTGGCCCCAGAGACAAGGTCTGACGACCATGCCCGAACTAATATTTCACTTGCCGACAGATACCTTAGGCTAATGTTCTTGAATCAAGTTAATGTTGTTTCGATACCGATGACACATACACACTAACGTCCTAAGACTGCTGTACACTTAGTATATGTTTGAGGATTTCAAGACCAAAGAATCAGTAGTAATCGTCTATACCGGCGATAGCAAAGGCAAGACCAGTGCTTCACTAGGCCTAATGGTCCGTGCCCTTGGCAATCGCTGGAACGTAGCCTTCATTCAATTTATCAAGTATTGGGGAGTGGGTGAGCATGTTTTTATCAGAGACATTCAATCACTTTATAAAGATCAACTGTACTTCTTTAAAGGAGGCAAAGGCTTTTATCAGGCCGGTGATTTAAGCCCCGAACATATTAGCGAAGAACAGCATAAGCAAGCAGCGCTGGAAACCTACAATCAAGCAATGGATGCCGCAACCAGTGGTAAATATGATCTGGTAATCTGTGACGAGATTAACAATGCTGTAAAAGATGGCCTGCTTACCAAAGCACAACTTAAAAAACTCATCAACTCTAAGCACAAGTCAACCAGTCTTTGCTTAACAGGGCGCAACTTCCCGAAGGAGTTTATCGAGTTAACCGATATAGCTACCGAGATGAAAAAGATTAAACACCATTTTGACGATAAGTTCCTGGCCAATCCAGGAATTGATTACTAAGAGAATAACTGATTAGCAACAAATCGGTACAAAGAGGTATGCTCTCGGTCACTCCGTTGAGCGACAATTACATCTCCGACCAACTTCTCGTCAAAAGCAATTCCTAGCCCCAGGGCATGATGTAAAATCCTTCCGGTCAATGCTCTTCGACGTTCGATAATATCGATAATTCGGAGTAGTTCCAGCGTAACCCTGGCCCTTGGTGGCTGTATATCAGAACCACTTGCCATAGCTTCATCAACATCCAGATGGGCTTGATGGACACGAGAAACTGGTTGATCGGATCGATCCTTAACCGATAAATCCACTAGTGATTGTCTTAGCCTAACGGACATCGGATCACCAACCGAATGCCAATTGCGCTCCAGGCTTGTACGCCTATCTCTCATAAAAATATCAAGGTGATCATAAGCTCTTTTTAAATCGTTGGGGTGGCCATATATGGTTCCCAGGGCGGCGGCCGGCATGGCAAGTTGAGCAGCAGATGTTGCTCCCTTTCTTTCAAGCCAACTTAGCAAGCCTTCTGATCTGACATATAAATTTCCTTTTGTTTGTCTGCTAATTCCGCGTACACGTCCAACTATTGCGGCGGCCATAATGCCGCCACCAACCGCTTCGGCGATCTCTGTATCTGTTAATGACCTCTCTGATTCCAGACTAGGCAGCCGATCTAAAAAGCCTTCAACGGCATCAATAGTAGATGGAACAATTACATCTGCTGTTCTTAAAACAGAAACGTCATGATGAATCCTTGCGACAGCATCCGGAGAAGGCTCGTCAAATAATCTATCTAGGTGATAGATCATGGCTCCTTGTTCTGAGCCAAAAAAATCTAACTGGCCAGCCTGGCTGGCTTCCATAATCCTTGCCATATTGGCTAAGTATACCCCTGTTAATAGCAATATGATATTGTCGTATTAACTACAAAATAATTATCTGATTTGTGCCATTGTGCAGACAGGCAGTAGGCTATAGTAATGACCCGTCGTCGCAAAAAAGCTATTCGCATAATTAGCCTCAGCATAATTGCTTCGTTGCTAACTTTGGCTCAACAAAAAGGCTACATGCAGCCCCTGCTAGAGCAGGCCGAGGTTAACCAACCGGGGCTATATAAAGTAACTAGCTTCTCCGATGGTGATACTATCTCGGTCGACATGAACGGTGTCACCGAAAAGGTTCGGCTAATTGGAGTAGACACACCCGAAACTCATGACCCTCGCAAAGAAGTCCAGTGTTATGGCCAAGCCGCCAGCGCTTTTACCAAACAGCTTATAGGAGCCAATCGAGTCAGGCTCCAGGCCGACCCAGAAAACACCAACCGTGACCGCTATAAAAGGCTTCTCCGTTATGTCTATCTGCCGAATGGTCAGCTGGTAAATGCCGAGATCATAAAGCAAGGTTTCGGCTTTGCTTATGTATATTTTCCATTCAGCAAGTTAGAAGAGTTCAAAACCTATCAGAAAGAAGCAGAATCTAAGGGTCTAGGACTGTGGGGAGAGTGCCAGGTCCAGATTAATGACAGCGGCCAGAGCTCAACTGGTGCAAATTAATCAAAAGGGTGGGGGCGGGGCTTGTTACGATTGGTAAATAGTTTTTTAATCGAGTATTTCTCGGTTTTAACGTCGTAAGACAGATAGAGTGGGCGGAGCAAAATAAATCCAAGCAAGTAAGCAATGATTGATACCGAAGACCCAATAGATCTTATTCCGTGCTGCTTGTAGGTCACGCTCTGCAATCTAATGTATCTCATAAAGCCCTTAAAGCTGTCCGAGCCTCGGCGCGCCGACATGCCCGACCGTAATCTGATGTCGTAGAGAAGCTTACGACCAGATTGGAATAAATGAATGGCCAGATCGGCATCCTCAAAAATATACTCCTGGACACAAAGTTCATCCCTAATAAATTCCCAAGCCGATTTACGGATTGCCATATTAGTCCCGAATAAAAATGGCCATTTTTTCTCGTAGCGCCACAGTGTATGTTTAAAAAAGTCTTCGACCCAGTGATTCAGGGGCGAAAAGGGCATATCGTACCAATGGGAGGATCCCGTAACAGCTGCTAGCTCCGGGTCTTTAAATACTTCCTGAAGCCTGGCAACCCAGTTTGGCTCGATTCGTGAGTCGGCATCAATCCGACCAATTATTTCACCTTTGGCGGCGTTAAACCCAGTAGTCCGGGCGTACAATGCGCCTTGTTTCTGCTCATTAATTACTCTAACGAAGCTATATTGCTTGGCTAATTTAACAGTGTTGTCGGTCGAGTTATTATCGACCACAATTACCTCTAAGGACTTAACCGTCTGTCGGGCTATGGCTTCTAGGCAGGGACCTATGTAGTCCTGCTCATTGTAAACTGGTATGATTATAGAAACCGTAAGCCTTTTAGGCATAGACATGTGAGTATAGTAACAAATGCCAACCAAAAAGAAGACAGCCAAAGTATCCGCTCGGAAGATATCAGCACAAAAGTCTGCCCTAAATGCCACCCGCAAAGAATTAGCGAAGGAACGCAAATTAATTAGGACAAACAGTGGCCAAAAAGAAGCTCGTTTGTATCGAAGAATTCTAAATAAGATTCGTCTAGAAAAGCCAAAATTCTGGTGGATGGAACGCAAATGGTGGGAAAAGATTGGGATCGTCTTGGCCACTATATTGATATTGTTGGTAGGTTCTGCCTACGGAATCGCCCGTTGGTATATTGCTTCTCAGGCCAATAAGGAGTTTAAGTTTGGAGCAACCTTTATTCCTAGCTATGCTAGGTACTTCGACCTTGAGCCGGAGCCGACCATGCAGGCCATGATAGACGACCTAAATCTCCGTCATTTCCGCCTAGTAAGTTATTGGGACGAGATAGAAAAAACACCAGGGGAATTTGACTTTACCGAGCTAGATTGGCAGTTTAAAAAAGTTGAGGCTGTCGGTGGCACTGTGTCGCTATCTATTGGCTTGCGACAGCCCAGATGGCCAGAATGTCACATGCCCGAGTGGGCCAAAGGACAGCCAATGACACAATGGGCGCCAACTCTAAAAACCTTTATGGGGAAGGTGATTGACCGCTACAAGGACAGCCCAGCGCTAGAGAGTTACCAACTCGAGAACGAATTTTTCCTTAAGGTATTCGGCGACTGCCCCGACCACAGTAGAGAGCGACTAGTCGACGAGTTTAATTTTGTTAAACAAAAAGACCCCGACCATAAGGTGATTGTTACCCGCAGCAACAACGCCTGGGGGTGGGCGGTTAACGAACCTCGTCCAGATGTATCGGGCGTGTCGGTCTACAAGCGGGTCTGGGATAAAACTGTTACAAAACGTTACTACGAGTATCCATTCCCAGCTTGGTTCTACGCCTTCCTGGCAGGCGGCAATAAGATACTTACCGGTAAGGACGTCATAATTCATGAGCTCCAGGCCGAGCCATGGGGCCCAGACAAAGGAATTAAAGAGATTTCGATTGCCGAGCAAAATAAATCCCTTAATGCACAGCGACTGACCGACCGAATTCGCTACGGTAAGGCTACAGGAATGCGCGAGATCGATCTTTGGGGCGTAGAGATGTGGTATTGGCGTAAAGTAAAATTAGGCGACGACAGCCTTTGGAAGGCCGGCAAGGATGCTATCCGCGAACAGCAGTGCTACACTTGCTATCATAAATGATGAAACCTACTTTTGGTGCTAGCTTATCAATTAAACAATGTCGCAATTTTAAATTAGACGATCAAGAAGTTCTAAAAGCCGCCATAACCGACCTGGGAATAAAACGCTTCCGGCTAATGAGCTATTGGGACGAAACCGAAAAAGTTCAGGGTACCTATGACTTTAAGGTATTGGATGCTCAGGTAGAAACAATCGCAAAGCTTCCCAACAAACAGGGGCAGGTCACAATGTGCCTAGGTGCCAGGCAACCCCGCTGGCCAGAATCACATTGGCCCAGCTGGACAAAAGATATGCCGAAAGAAGATAGGAACAAAGCCCTATTAAAATTTATCGAGTCCGTTGTTAACAGGTACAAAAAACAATCCGTGATTGTCAGTTGGCAGCTAGAAAACGAGGCTTTGCTAAAAAACTTTGGCCAAAATGGTGATTTCGACCGCCAAAGGTTGATTAACGAATACGCCTTAGTGAAGAAGCTCGATCCGTCCCGGCCAATCATTATGACCACCAGCACCAGCTGGGGAATACCTATGCGTGCACCGATTCCAGATATGGTTGGCTTTTCTTTTTACCGTATAACTTTTGATAAAGGCTCTTACCGAAAATCTATTTACCAACCTTGGATATTCAAGCTGCGTGCCGGATTAATAAAGATAATCTGGAGACGCCCAAGCTTTATCCACGAACTTCAAGCCGAACCCTGGGGGCCAAAGAATATTTGGGAAATGGACAAGTCCGAACAGGACAAATCGATGAGTCTGGAAATTCTAAAATCAAACATTGCCTCTGCCAGGGCGACTAACCTTGAAACTATTGATTTGTGGGGACTGGAATGGTGGTATTGGTTAAAGTTCAATCAGAATGATGAACGAATTTGGCAGTATATCAAGCAGCATCTGTAAATGATCGTACAGCAAACGCGGCAACGGCAGGAATGTTGTCACCCCATGTGTGTCGACCATGTGTGACCTCTACTAAAGATAACTTCTTGTCGGGATGAGCTATAGCTGAACCCTTGGCTATTTCTACGACTGTACTAAAATTAGCTAATAACTGATCTTCTGTTCCGTGTCCAATAGTCGTCTTCTTGGCTCCTGCAACAGATCCATCAAGTAAAGATTCCAGCTGTGCTGCAGCCATTCCCTTGGCAAGGGCTAGATTAACTAGTGGACGACGTGCAACTCCTAAAACATAGAGCAGATCCTGTAATGTCCTCTCGGTTTTACCAACCTCTAAGTCCATTCCTTGGACGTGAGTATAAATATCAAGTCCCGCACGCTTCACTTGATGACGCAGATATTCAGAATCATTAGAAAAATCGGCTGCTAACTTAGCTAAAGAATCATATGGTTTGGAGCAGACAGGATCTCCGGATGCCACTGCAACAACATCAATATCCATTGATTCCGCTTCAGCAGCTGCCGATAAGGCAAGGACTCCACCTAATGAGTGTCCCATAATATAAAGTTTGTTAAGTTTTTGCCTACGTGCAACATCTAATGCTGCTTTTGTGAAAGGACTATAGTCAAAACCTGTCGCCATATCACTTCGCTCGCCTCTACTCAGTTTCAACCCACTTCGTCCAGATGGACTACCGACAACCATCACAGATAATGGACGTCCAACTCTGCTATATATGCCAGCTTGTTGTAAAACACTTTTGGTGTAATCTGCTCGAACCAAATGACTGTTTGTTACCCGATTACCAAATGGATTAAACATCAATACGGCTTCATTAATTGCACAATCCCAATCTGTAATTCGTGCAGTTTCTATTCCGGTTGCATCGTCAACAATTGTTGCCTCGCTGTGCCTAGTTGCGCGCTCATAAACATCCGCCATGATCTCTTCGTTAGGCCTTCTATTGTAACGAATAGTCTGTTCAACAACAGCTGGGGGCAATGACCCAAAATCAGCGTCCCATTTAATAATCTCTAAGTTTTCTGGTTGTGCAATCATATTCCAAATTCTGCCATATTATTAGTGCTTTGTCTACTTATGGTTATCAGTTACAATAGGGGTCATGGCTAAGAAAAAAGCAGTCAAACCCAGCGCTATAAAGAATCGCCGAGCTAGTCATGATTACGCTTTAGACGACTCATTATTGGTAGGCATTATGCTTAATGGCGCCGAGACCAAAGCCCTCCGTCATGGCAGGGGCCAGCTTCGTGGTGCCTACGTGACTGTCAAAGACGGTGAGTTATGGCTGCTAAACGCTACCATCTCGGCTATGCCTGGTATCCCGATTGACGAGACTATGCAAACTCGCAGCCGTAAACTCTTGGCTAAGCGCAAAGAGATAGACAAGTTAATCGCTACCAAGCAGCAGGGCCAAACAATCGTGCCATTAGAGATTCTTACCAAGGGAAGATTTATAAAACTTCGAATCGCTGCTGGTCGAGGTAAAAAGCATTACGACAAACGCCAAACCCTCAAAACCAAAGACGCAACCCGCGAAGCTAATGTTGCAATAAAGAATCGAGTACGTACATGAGTATGGACGAAATAATCATAGTTGTGGATGAGCAGGACAAAGTTATTAAGTACAAACCTCGTTCAAATTACCTTCCTAACGATCGCATTAGAATTACTGCAACATGGGTATTAAATAGCAAAGGCGACTCGCTAATTGCCCAACGTAGCCACCTAAAAACCAATCAACCGCTTTTATGGGGTCCAGCTGCAGCCGGAACAGTTGTGAAGGGCGAAAGCTATAAAGATAACGCCCTCAAAGAAATCGAAGAAGAAATCGGAGTTAAAGACATTAAACTAATACCAATTGATAAATTCATGTGGGATAACCCTGGCGAATTAAGGTATTGCTTCAGCTACAAAGTAGTTTTGGACTTTCCAATTGAGAAATTTGTTATTCAGCAAGAAGAAGTAGAAGCAGTAAAATGGGTGTCCACAAAATGGTTACTAGAAGATGTAAAGTTACATCCAGAAAACTATCTTAATAGCTCTCATAAATGGGCAGAATTGTTCCATCTTGTCGACTAGGGGTAGGTTAAGGTATAATTCATCGGTCGCTCCCCTGGAGCATGTACATTAATTATTCTAGCGATGAGACACCCTAAAAAGTGCTCATTGTTATTCGGGAGTAGCTCAATGGTGGAGCAAGAAGCTGTTAACTTCGAGGTTGCCGGTTCGAGTCCGGCCTCCCGAGCCAAGTTTGATTTTGAGAGCACTCTGAGATTACATCAAAGGGTGCTTTTAGATTGAAAACGAGCTTTTTGTCCTGAATTACGAGGTTCGAAAGTAGAAAGCGTAAAAGCTTGGATTTTAGAGCCGCTTTCGAACTTCGGAACAGTTTAGGGGCTTTTGTAGCTATCTCTAACAGATATGAACTGGTCAATAGAAAACTTTTATCATTATGGGTCAAATTAACGAGCTGGTCGTCTAATTGCTCTTGTCGGGCTTTCAAGTCCTTAACATATTCGTCATAGTCATTGAGAGTAATACGCCCGTCGAGCCTGTCCTCGTACAGCACACGCAGCTTTTTCTGTATCGTGTCATATTCTGAACGGGTCTGTTCAATAGCGTTAGCGTAGTAAAGTTGTTGGTTATCGTGGTGTTTACGCAGCTCGTCAATAACGTAGTTAACAATGTCATCGTTCATTTCTAGCTGACCAACCATAGCCGCAACTTGTGGCACAAGGTCCTTTTCTTTGATGTGTGGTTGCTTGCACGGACCTTTGCCCTTGCTGCATTGCATATAGACATTACCTTTGGCTGTATATGAGGACACGCTACAACCGCAGCTGCCGCATTTCAGTAAGCCGTTAAAAGTATAGTCAATTGCTTGTTTCTTGGTACGGTTAGTACCTCGCTGTTCGTTCACGGCTTGGACCTTATCAAACATCTTGCGGCTTATAAGTGGTTCGTATTTATGAGGGTACAGCTTGCCGTTATACCGCATAACGCCGTAGTAAAACGGGTTTTTAAGTATCTGCTCAATCGTACTTTGCCCAATAGGGGTTAGTTTGGCTGTGTTATTTCTTAAACCCTCTTTTTTGAGCTGTGCAGCTATACCTCTGTAAGGCTTACCGATTAACCGCAATTCAAATGCTTTTTTAATATAGCCAGCTCGCTCTTGGTCGAGCAGCACGGTTGTCTCTTTATCGCTAATTCTGTGGTTTACATAGCCAATGGGTGCTTTACCAGGCCACTCGCCATCGTTCAGTTTTTGCTCAAAGCGGCGTTTAACGTTATCCCTGATACTGTCAGAGTAGTAGCGAGCAAGTGCCACGCCAATACCAAGCCTGAACAAGTCAGGAGCACCAGAGTTTTTAGTAACGCATAAATTGTCTGACGGAAAGTGTATCTCAATTTTGCCGTCCTCTCGGAGTTTATTGAGTATTTTTACCTCGTCGGCTGAACTGTCCCTTGTGTAGCGGTCAATTTTGTCAAAGACAACAATACACTCATTAGGGTAGTCTTGGATACTTTTTACAATGTTGCTAAACGTCTTACGGTTATCTTTATATGCACTTTCATCAAACTCAAAAAGTTCGTAATCGTAGTCTTTGTCTTTTGCATACTTTTCAAGCCGCAAAACCTGTGCAGGTAATGCCTGCCGTTGTTCTGGGTCTGATACTCTTGCTATTAAAAATGCCTTAGTTTTCATAGTTATTCCTTTCTCTGTTACTATATACCATTATATAACAATTGATGACAATCACAGAGAACCTTTTATTTGGTCCATTGTGGTCGGCTCAAATTGTTCAAGCATTTGGTTAATGCCCGTTATTGTCTTGTACTGGACCTTGTGCGTTGGCTTGGTTAACGGCTTTAACCGTGTCCAGGCGTGCTTGCCGAAACGGTCCTCAAATAACGCTCTTATATGCCGTTGGTCGCTTGCGGTCAGTAGTAGAGCCATACCAAGCCGTGCCGCAGCTTGTTGAGGACCTTTCAGCTCATCTGTCTGCAAAATGTTAGCCAGTACCTTATGAGGCTCGTTACTATCTAATGCCAGCTTGGGCAGGGTAGTGAAAAAGTTTTGCCAATGGTGCTGTAAAAGCAGTTTTGACAACTCGGTAGAGAACACATTTTTAAAAGTCAGTGGCTTATCAAAACCAACCGCTTTTAGAGCGTCTGTTGTTTTCCTTTTGCCGTTCAACCTAACCTCGTATCGCATAACCGCTACGGGCTGTGTTCGTGCCAACTGGTCCAGCAAATCAAGCTGTACAAAGTTATCTTTTTCCTGTGTACGTTTTTCGCTAACTTTTGATTGTCGCAAGTCAGCCAGCTTATCGTAGATGGCAATATCAAGCGAGTTGGTGTGAACGTGCAGCACATAACCGCCATTACGAAAGTTAGTGTTTTGTATGTCGTAAGTTTTGCTTATGTCAGCCGTTCGTAGCATTTGCAAGACAGCCGAGCAAGACGTGTAATCGTCAAACACAAAGTTTTTGCTGTAATGTAACGCTCTTATCTCTGCTTGTTCTAATTGCTTAGTAAATAACCAAACGCCCATTTCTCGGAGCGTTTGCTGTAATTGGCTAACGACCAGCGTAAAGTCGTTATCGGTTAGTTCGTCAAAGTTATTGCCGAAAGCAATCTTGGGCAGGCTCAACTCAATTGCCAGCTCATAACTAGCACGTTTGTAGCCTCTGGGACGCTGTGTGTAGGTCAGACGTGGCTGATACTTGCCCAGCTTTTTGATAGCCGCTGACGGATTAGCCATTGCCTTGAAATAGCCAAAATAGTCAGGGTTTATACTATCAAGCGTCGGCTGAAAGTTGGCTCTTGCGTGTAATGGTTTGTCCATCTTTATTACCAGCTTTATTGTGTCTATCATCGTCATCACGTCCTTTAAAAAGCCGCTGGCACTCAGACACAACGGCTAGTTCAATCAGGTTGCCAACGACCCTGCTAATTGGGTGGTATAGGTTCAATTCTTTGCTACCGATTTTCTTGGTAGGGTAAGTAATGCGATACGACCCGTCCAAACGGCTATGCACGCCAATCGAGCCGAGATAGAGGCTATTGTCGATTACCACGCTGGCAAAGGCTACAAGACCGCTACTCGGCTTTATCGGTACAACGTTTACCTCGCTAATTTTCATTGCAATTCTCTTGGCAATGTTCTGTCTTGCACGGACCTTCAAGCATTAGGCTAATCTGTGCTCGTATAGCACGCATTTGCTTATGGTCTAATTGGCTCAACAAAGACTTAATTTTATTTGAGGTTTCATCGCCTGTTATGTCGGCAGGCAAATAACCCTCTGCAATTTCTACAAGGTGTTCAACCTCATTAAGTTCAGCGTTCCAAATAACCACTTGTGCGGCGTAAAGACGGCAATCATTGCACCAAGCCAAAACGCTATCAGCTATCCGTAGTTTCGTTTCGTCGTTCATCATCAATCCTTTCTTGCTCTTTTAGTTCAAGGTCCATTTCTATCAGCACGTCAAAATAGCCAACGAGGTTGGCTGTTGCTACGTCATCTCGACCAAGCTCGGCAAGAAACTCTTGCAAGCTGACGACGTTTGGCTGTTGGCTGTTTTGCTGCTGCATACAGCCATTACGACAAACCTAGTGTTTAGCCGAGTTTAAACCTGTGGATAATTCAGTTTTTACAGATTAGCAAGATATTTAGGGTTTACGTAAACCTCGTAGTTCAAAAGTATAAAAAACTCTTTTATTTGACCTTTTGTAGCAGCTTCAATTTTGAGGTTAAGTGCCTTTACGTAGCCTTTGACAGCGTTGTTAAATGTATCTTCATTACCGTCCGTTCCAGCGTGCATAGTAAATACCAATTCCATCAGATGTGATACGTCCCATTTTTTTGTAAAGTTTTCAACCGAGCTAAAGAAAAAATCGCAAAATCTGGCCTGTTTGGAACTACGCTGTATGCCAACTTCATAGCCTTTAAGAATTAGTTTTGAACTTTCCATCTGAAACTTAGCGTCAGCGTAAGCAATCCGTGTAATGCCACTTTCTTGCTTGCCTGTGACGAGCCGTTTTACCTCTGCAAGCTCACTGCGGTTTGCTTTTAATGCCGTGAATAACAAATCCAGCTTAGCTGTGCTAACAAGCTGGTAATCATCATCAATGCGTTGCGTGCGGCTAGTGTCGCTGACAATCGTTACATTGCCGTCTCGGTCAAATACCTCAATATCATCAAGGTTTATTGTTTCAACTGGCGTAAATTTGGCAAAAGTCGTGCCGATTGAACCCAGGTCAACGGCAAATGCCTTAACAATCGTCTCGCTTACTGCCTGTATGCTGGCAAAAAGGCTGCGAGTAAGGTTTGCAGCGTGAGCAGTCGCAAGAAACGACTGGTTTGCTAGACCAGCTGTGATAGCCAGTTTCTGCTGTGCCAAGACAAGCTGTTGAGCTGGCATTATAAAGTTGGTTTGTAGTTTCTGCGTCCCTATGGCAAGCCGTTGTATATCCTGTGTAATTTTGGCAATAGGGAAAGTGTCGAGTGTCCTAAACGCTTTTGTAATGGCTGTAAAATCGTACTGTGCTGTTATACGCCTTGCTAGTTCAGTAGCCATTTTATTAGCCTCTATGAGCTGCTCTGTTTGACGAGGCGTTAACAGGTCAGGGTCTTTCTTTAACAATTCTTGCCACTGGCTAACCGTTAAGCCTGTGCGGTATTTTTTAGCGTCTAGGTCAAGGTCATACTTATTTTGGTTAGCAATACGTCTGTCACGAAATACGTGGGCAGGTGTAGCCTCTGGCGGAGTGTGCTTTACAGGCAAGGCTATCTCTATGGGCTGAACATCTTTGCTCTTTGATTTTTTGGCAGACTTTTTAGCCGCTTTTGGTTGCGGTTTCTTTCGTGGCTTTTCTGGTAGTTTGTCGTCTTTTTTCATCACATCTTTACCAAAACTGCACTATCGCAGTCGCTCTTACTCTTGTATCATAATAGTATCAATTGTGAGGTTATATGTCATCGAAAGAATTACCAGAATTACTAACACTGAAACAAGCAAGCGAGCTGCTGCAAGTACACCCAAACACATTACGTAATTGGGATAATAACGGCACACTCAAAGCTGTCCGCATTGGTGGGCGTAATTTAAGACGTTACAAAAAAAGTGATTTACTAAAATTCGTCGAGCAATCAAAAAAGTAATAAAAGGAGTTAACTGTGTCCCTATTCGATAAGTTAAAAGACGCTAGTGATAAAGCAAGTAAATCTGCTGCCAGTGCGTACGAAAGCCATAAAGAAAAAGTAGCTGCCACTAAGGAAGCTCGTGGCAATACGCTTAAAGCGGTTTCACTGGATTATATGGGCGGTTATAACGACTACAAAAAAGCAAAGGGCATATTAACGTTTTATGAAAAGCAAACCGAGTTTAGTAGCCCGTTATCAACCAAGTTCACTATCAGCAATAAACAGGTGTCTAACATTGTTATTGAGGGCAAAGATGATGTTAGTAGGCGAGTAACAGTAACACGGCTCTTGGCAGTCGGTATATTTGCCTTTGCTTTAAAAAAGAAAAAGAAAGAAAAAGAGGCGTATCTGACAGTGGAGCTGTCAGACGGTCAAGAGGTTATATTTTTTGTAGACAACAATTCGCCAATGGAATTAAAGACTAAATTAGCAAAAGTCATATCTCTTGTTAAGCAGGCTGGCGTGTCTAGCAATAACGCACAGATAGCACAAAGTCAGCAAGTTAGCGTTGCAGACGAACTGGCAAAACTCGCTAAACTCAAAGAACAGGGCATAATCACGCAAGATGAGTTTGATAAGAAAAAGACTGAACTATTGAGTTAAAAAAACGCTTGGCATTTTTGCAGCCGAACAAATTCGGTATTTCATAGGCGGTATCTCATTTCTGCAAATTAAAGGGGACTACCCCCTATGGGTGTACTAAAAATACAAAATAAAAACGTGTATTTTGCCTAACTCCTGCCTACGTTCCGCCTAACAAAAAAGAGAGGTTGTTAGCCTCTCTTTTGCCATATCTACGGTCTAATTGTTTAGATTTTTGATAGCGTAATCAGCCTGTGCTGCTGTAAATTTTTCGCCATATTCTGATACAAGTTGGTCACGAATAGCCGCTGGCGACATATTTTGTGTTTCTTGGTAGGTTTTGGCTTTTGCAAGAGCATTTGCGTTGTAGTCGGTTTCTACGTTATCAATTGCATATTGAGCTGCTTCTTTTGAAAACTGTTCGCCATATTCAGACGTGAGCTGCTCATACAAACCCTTTTCAGACATATGCTGAGTATTAGCGTAAGTGTCAGCTTTTGCGAGGGCAGCCTTATATTCTGCTGGTACATCAGGTTCTTGTTTTTCAGCTGGTTTTGTTTCAGCTGTTTGAGTAGTTTCGCTGTTTGCTGGCGTGGTGTCAGTTGATGTGTTCGTATCAGTACCGCCACCTGCTGCCGAGACAATACCTACGAGCAGGAAAAATCCAATAATTCCAGTTAGTATTTTGTGTCGTCCAAACCAATTACCTTGTTTTTTATCTGCCATTACAAACTATCCTTTCATTTGATTATAGTTATCGTCAGTATATACCATTTGCTTACATTTGTCAGTGGTTACTTACAATTGTAAGCAATACGCTAAAAGATGTGAAAACATCATCTGTCGAACACATCTATACCGAACTAGGAAAGCGTATTGTTAAGGCACGTAATGATAAGGGTATGAGCCAAGAAAAACTAGCTGCTACTAGCGGAATTGACCGTTCACATATGGGGTTTATAGAACAAGGTCGTAGAAAGCCAACATTATCTACACTCTATAAAATTACCAAATCACTAGATATTTCGTTGGAAGAGTTGTTCAAGGGTCTATAACAATTGGCACTCCAAAGCCGGTCTGCTGATTATGCGGTAACATGCGAGCAAAAGCCAGCAGTAAAATACACTAATCGATCCCTGTATTTCTTGCTCTTTTGCAGCCAAAATGATGAGTCAATACAACTCCTTAATCCGTGAAATTTTCATCACTTGATTTAAACAAATGAGATATGTACACTAAGTATGAAATGTATGATATTTAGCACAAAGGAATAGATATGAAACAATTTAAATTTTGGGGGTCAGCTACTGTCGGCACAAAAGGACAGGTCGTTATCCCCGCCGAAGCTCGAGAAGTAATAGGGCTGAAAGAAGGAGAGAAGTTGCTCATTGTTAGTCCTTCAGATAGCGAAGCGATAGTTATTATAAGACCCAACATATTAGAGCAACATCTGAAAGCAATGCAGACCAACATAGATAAAATACTAAGCACAGAATAAATAAAAGGAAATTTTCAAATAATGAGTAGTCAGATAAAAAATATGACCGAAAACATCGAGCCTTCAATATATAAACGTCGTTGGAATATACTTGCTGCGATGTGTTTAAGCTTGCTGCTTGTGATAATTGGCAACAGCAGCTTAAATCAGGCAATACCGACGCTAGCAAAAGAGCTAAGTCTTACCTCACTGCAGCTAACTTGGATTGTAGATATCTATCCTCTACTTTTCGCTAGTTTATTGTTTACGTTTAGTGCAGTAGCTGACCGTTATGGTAGAAAACTTGTAATGCAAATCGGATTGGCAGTTTTCTTATCGGCTACGATCTATGCTGGATTTGTCGCCAGTTCTGGAGTTGAACTAATTGGTGCTAGGGCTGTGATGGGGATTGGGGCAGCTATGGTCATGCCGACGACTTTATCGATTATTGAGAACGTATTCCCAAAGAAGGAGCGTGCCCGAGCGATAGCGATTTGGAGTGGTGTGGCTGGCGGTGGTATTGCACTGGGCTCGATTATGACGGGCTTTTTACTGGAGCATTACGCGTGGCAATCGGTATTTGTTTTTAGCACCATTTTGGGTGCAGTTGGGTTTATTTTCAACCAATTGATAACTCCAAACTCTCGTGATGAGAAGCAAACGCCAATTGACTGGCTTAGTGGCGGTCTGTCGACTATCGGTTTATTGGGGCTAGTATATGGTATTATAGAAGCCCCTTCGCACGGCATTACTGATACACCAGTTATGCTAAGCTTGCTTGCAGGCATAGCCGGAATTGGTCTGTTTATCTGGCGTCAACTTCGCATAAAGCATCCGATGCTCGATATGAAACTGTTCAAAATACCAGCCTTTTCCATTTCTGCCTTATCTGTTACCCTCACATTCTTTTCACTGATGGGAATATTCTTTTCTATTAGCCAATTGTTTCAGTTAATAATGGGCTACAGCACACTCGAGGCTTCATTTAGAATGCTGCCAATCTTTCTACTGATGATGCTTAGTGCACCATTTGTACCAAATATTGTTAAGAAGTATGGGACCCGATGGACTGTGACTGCTGGTTTGGTATTGGTGTCTGCATCGTTTCTAATCATGTCACAATGGCCTACAGTCCCTGAGTACTGGCAGGTACTAGGATCTATGTTGGTAATGATGACCGGTATGTCACTGACCATGACGCCCGCCACCAATATGTTAATGTCAGCTATCCCACGCAATAGGGCGGGAATGGGCTCAGCAATGAACGATACAACTCGGGAGTTAGGTGGTGCTTTAGGTATTGCAGTTTTGGGTGCGGTGTTAAGCTCAGTGTATTCGAACCAAGTTGCAAACGCTGTTTCTAAATTGCCAGTTCAAATACAAGAGACGGCTAGTAACTCTTTGGCTGGAGCTTTAGCGGTTGCTGAAAAAATGGGACCGTTAGGCGACGGTCTAAGTGTGGCAGCCAAGACAGCATGGATGAACGGTTTATCACGAGCAACCATAATTGCATCAGCTATTGTGGGCGTCGCAGCGATAATCGCCTCAATCTGGCTTCCTCATCGCCATGAAGATGGAGCTGATGACGAGGTTATTGAAGTTGCAATAGACGCTTAATCAAACAAGTTAGTATTGGTAAGATATACGCATGGACACAAACGCTTTAGCGACTATCGAGAGCAACCCAATCACGAGTAAACTCTATAGTTCTCTGCTTGAAGAATTAAATAATATAGGCCAGTTTGAGGTTGAAGTGAAGAAAACGACTTTGCATGTAGTACACAAAAGAGCTTTTCTCGGTGTACATCCTCGTAAAGAGGGGCTACTTCTAAATATTGTTACCTCTGAGCCTATAGACAGTAAGCGATTTAAAAAATGTGAACAAGTATCTACAAATCGTTATCACAACCAGCTTGTAGTTAATGCACCTGAGCAAATCAATGATGAACTGATGAGCTGGATAGAATTAAGTTACAGTTTAACTACCTAAATAAGGTATAGAATAGCCATTAAAACATTACAGGCTATCAAAGCTAAACACTAAGCTGGGTTCATATAGTTTTACCGTTGCTGCAAGGTCTTCAAACTCATAAGCTTCATACTGCTCGCTACTAGTTCGTAATGTTTCCACTAGACGGAGCCAAATATAGAACTAGAATAACAGAGGTCGTGTGCCTCTGTTATTTTTATTGGGTGGGCGTAGCGGACGGACTTAGAATTAATTTGTTATGCTTAAGGCATGATGACTGAACTAACCACAAATCTATTATCTGCGTTAGCAGTCAGCATGATCATTACAGCTATGGCAAAAGTGCATAGCCAAAAGCTAAAAGCTGTTCTGTATGCTTTACCATTCCCAATAACTATTGCACTTATAAGCTCCAGCAGTATTGCAACCAGCTTGAGTATCAGTGGCCTGACGCTCACAGGTGGATTCTTATGGGCGTGCTATTTCTTATATTCGAGACTAAAAGTTAATATTCTCATTACAGATGTAATCTTGTCTGTGATGTACATAGGAATCGCCTATGCCCTTGCACACAACTTAAAAATTCCATACTGGACAATGCTTGGTATCTACCTAGCTCTATGGGTAACACTAATGACCTTGTTCAAGAACATGACGTTTAAATATCGTAAAGTTGCCCCAGCAAAAACAAACGTATACCTGAAGGCGTTCATCATCTTTGTAATTGCGTTCGGCCTATTCTCGGCACACCAGTATCTAGCAGCATTTGTGGTAACTTTTCCTTACAATGGGGTATTCGCAGTTTTTGAGAATCGTTCTGGACTACTGCCTCAAGCCGCACTATTCACTCGAAATTGCATAGCTCTAGCTGCCTACTTTACTGCAAACTACCTTGTCGGCACACATTACTCAGCACCCATACGTTACGCCACAAGCTGGATTGCTTTTGGCATGATGCTTATCGCTGTCAACAAACTTATCAAAATTGATGTGCGAGATATGAAGAGTTCACGTCAAAACTAAAGTTGCGAAGTACGTCCACTAGCGAGAGCCAAAGTAATAGGAGACATTCATAGAATGGCTCTTTTTCTTTTACTTCGCAGAAGTTGGAGACGAACCGGAGGTTCGGTTGCTAGTCTGGGCCCGAGCAAAGCACGGCGCACAGATTAACGTGCGGTTGTCGGCCTCTCAAGCAAAATTTGACTAAATACCACTTTTGTGGTATTTTTAGTTTTATGTCAACGCCAGAATCTGATCATGAAGATACACCTCAAACTATTGATAATGACTCACTTGCCGTCCTTAAGTTAGTTACTGCTTCATTTAGAACTAGAGGCGCCACTCCCTCTATACTTGGTGCTGGCAATGATTTGTTCATCAATAACTGGGAAGAAGATGGTGCGTTTAATGGCTTGGAGGATGAAGACTCTATAGCAAATCAACCCGTAGCCGCAATTCTGGAGCTACCGAACGGTAGTCATAAATTTGATTCATCACTATGCGCTTTTATGTTAGGTCCTGATGTTAAGTTATCTGGTAAAAGAGCTCATAAACTCCTGGGCGGATTTGTATTTTACTCGGAACCTCGAGATTGTGGTGTTGGAACTCATTCCGGAATTTTGATTTATAAGGACAATAAGGTTAAGGTTGAACATCACCCTTGGGCAATTGAAGAAAACGTAGACGAATCACACACAAAACTTTTTGAAGCACTACAGGAAATTACCGATGAGATAACTGTCGAGCCATATACGACTGAGTTACAAATGTTCTCAACTGGATGGGGATTAGCAGCAAAATTCTATGAGATGTGGCCAACAATCTTTGACGCAGCAACGAACCTTCCATAGAAATCATTACAGACTATTTAAAATGAGTTCTGGTTATTTTCTTCCATGTATTAAATAAATGCCCAAGTTAAGTTGCGAAGTACGTCCACTAGCGAGAGCCAAGAATATATAGGCAACAAGAAGTCCAGGAAGCATTCACGCTACTAAACTTTTGTTATCATAAAAACATGATAAAAATCGAAAAAAAGATGTGGCCAGAGTCATATGAGCTTGTTCGTACCGGTAAGAAGACATACGACTTAAGACTAGCTGACTGGAAGGTGCAGCCTGGAGATGTAATTATTTTTCGTGAGTGGGATCCAGAGACAAAAGAATACACTGGGTGCAGCATGGAAAAGAAGGTTGGTTACGTTGGAAAAACAAAAAGTTGGGAAGTCTGGCCCAAAGACGATATTGAAAAATTTGGCTATCAAGTCATATCGTTGTTGGATGAATAGTCATAACCTCATCAAAGTTTAATTACAGGGAGTAAACTGATATAGTCAAGAGAATGCTTAAGGAGGTGTTATGAAGCTACCGAAAATTAAACCTGCATACGCTCACTGCGACCTACCGTGCGGGGTCTACGATCCAGCACAGGCACGTATCGAAGCCGAAAGTGTTTTAGCTATACAAGAAAAAATGGAGGGTCTCGATCCAGACAACCGTATGCGGGCAATCATAATCAAAGAACAGCGAGCCGAGCTGGTAAAGCACCATCTATGGGTACTTTGGACCGACTATTTTAAGCCACCGCACCTCGAGAAATATCCTGACCTTCACGAGAAGTTTTGGAAAGCCACAAAGCAAGCAGGCGAATGCAAGCACCACAGTGAACCAGAAGAGGGCAAGAAATTACTGTCAATGATAGATGAAATTGCCGATATATTTTGGGAGACCAAAAAAGCCTAACAATGATGCTGCGTAGAATTACCGGCAATAGCATGGCCCCGACTCTAAAGCCGGGTAAGATCATCTTGGTCAGTAAATGGCTGTACACCCCCAAGGTCAACGACATCGTCATGATCAGGCACCAAGGACTAGACAAGGTTAAGCGAATCCAAACAGTTAGTACCCATTTCATCAAGGTAATCGGTGACAATACAGAAGAAAGCACAGACAGTCGGCACTTTGGATCAATCCCTCTAACAACCGTGGTCGGAAAAGTCTACACTTTTAATATCAGATTCTAGTTTCTCCGTTGTACGGGTATGCCATGGATGCTATTATTTAAGCAATAACGTAATGAGGGGACGGCCAGAGGTGCTTGTTGCTCGTTTTGGGATAATAGGGAGATTGCTAAAAAATATCAGTAAACGCAGTTTGCTGATTGTTATTGCTTTGCTATTAGCATGCCAAACTTTAGCAGTAACCCTCGAGGTCTCGGCCGCCGCGCCTGATCCTGTGGCCCATTGGACCCTAGACGAAGCTAGTGGAACCCGTAATGATAGCATCGGCAGTAATCACCTCAGCCAAGTTGGGACGGTCAACGCCGTTGCAGGACAATTCGGTAACGCCGCAAGCTTCCCATCGACTGGTGGCAATAAGGCGCTTACTGTTAACGACAATACTACTCTGAGTGTTGGTGGTGAAACTAGTTTTACGATGTCCTTGTGGGTTAAGCTAAATAGCCGAACCAACACGCAGGTATTTGCCGGCAAGTATGGTGGGTCGGGGGAGTACGCCTTGTTCTACGAAAATGTGTATTCCCGTTTCGTCTTCTCGACATATGGTGTTGGTGGGACAAATAATTTTGTAATGGCAGATCAGCTCGGTGTACCTGCGGTAGATACCTGGTATCACCTAACCGGAGTACACAATGCAGCAACCAACACCAACAGCATTAGCGTCAATGGCGGTACCTTCGACACCATTTCCAGCGTACCCGAACCAACCGATACCAGTGCTGCCTTTGTAGTCGGTGCCTTTAATGCTGCCGGTTCATCCTATCCGGCGCTCGCATCTGTGGATGATGTTAAATTCTGGAAGACTCCATTAGACCTAGCAGACATCGAAGAAGCCGCCGCACCGCCAAGTCCACTCGTTGCTCATTGGAAGTTCGACGAAGGCAGCGGCACATCGGCTATTGATTCTACAGGCAACGGCTATACCGGAACAATCAGTGGCGCGACCTACTCGACTAATACACCGGTAGTAAACTTTACCAATCCCTATAGCCTTGAGTTTGACGGTATTAACGATGGTGTATCAACAGGCCTATCGGTCGACAATTTCGCCGAATTTACGCTTGCCGGATGGGCCTACCCTCGATCGGCGGGGACTGCCGAGGGCTGGTTTGGAGCCAATGATGTCTTTGAGTTTATTTTTAACAGCCCCACCGAGCTACGTTGCTGGAGTAGCGCCGGCTCAGTCAACTGGAGCTTTGCCGGTGTCTCTAGTTTCCTGAATAACTGGCATCACATCACCTGTCTAGGTGATGGCGAGAATATAATATTGTATGTCGACGGCAATGAAGTCGCTCGCCAGGCCCATACTCCAACAAATAACTACGGTTCAGGTAGTGACTTTACCATCGGAAAAGGAGTTCAGAATGGCGGAGACAGTGGCCCATTTGATGGCTACATAGACGATGTACGAGTCTATAACCGTGCTCTAACACCAGAAGAAATGGACGGCCTTGGCACTGGCGAAGCTGGTCCAGGCGGACCAATGGTTCCATCTGTCCAAGTTACTAGCCCGGCAGCTTCTAGCACAAACAACACCTGGAACCCGGTTATCAACTGGGGGGACAGCGATGAATGTGCATACAGCTGGAATAACAGCACATGGATAGATGTTGCTTGCAGTAATAATGGTAATGACATTCCCGAGCCCGAAGAAGGCGAAAACATCACATTATATATTCATGCCAAGTACACTGGCAGCGAAGAATTTGGTATCAACTCCCGAACATTCGACTACGATACCACCGCTCCAACAGTTAACGCCGGAGATAACCGCCAAACCAATTCCAGTTTTACCCAGAGTAGCGCCAGCGCCAACGACGGACTCACCGGCATAGACAGCTACGCCTGGACAAAACAGTCCGGCCCGGGCAGTGTAACGTTTACCGATTCTAACGAGCTAAACACAGAGATCTCTGAAGTTAGTTTGGATGGTACCTATGTGCTGCGATTAACCGTAACCGACCAAGCAGGCAATACTGCCACCGACGACATAACCCTGATCTGGGACACAACCAGTCCAGAGATAGAGCTAACTGATTTTCCGGACCTTATCACCAACCAAACCACCGCCAGCTTTAGTTTTAGTGGATCGGAAAGTGTGTCTACACCCATAACCTTTGCCTGTAAGATAGATGCCCAAAGTTTTAATAGCTGCACTAGCCCTAAGGCCTATACGTTACTAAGCGAAGGAGCGCATTCCGTAACCATTCGAGCAACAGACTCGGTTGGCAATATGCATACCAGCAATCCCTATGGTTGGACAATAGACACTACCGCGCCCGTCATAAGCCTTACGGGGAATAGCAATGTTACCGTTGTCCAAGGACAAGCCTACAACGACCCAGGCGCTACTGCCTCCGACAACTTAGACGGAACGATATCCGAAGATATCATAACCACCAACCCAGTTAATACCAACACGGTTGGGACGTACATTATTAGCTACAACATATCCGATAGAGCAGGCAATCCGGCTACAGAGATTACCCGTACGGTCACCGTTGTGAGTAATCTCGATCAAAATGACGACGGCACTGCCGACGCAATTCAAACCAACGTCGTAGGACTGACCAATACAGTGACTGAGGAACCAGCAGTTCTTGAGGCAGACGAAGACTGTTCAGTCGACACTGCCGTAGTGCAAGCTGAAGCTACCAACATCACCCAGGACACCGATTACGACTATCCTGAAGGCTTGTTTAGCTTTAAGCTGATCTGCGATGCTGGCCATGACGCAACTATCAAGCTCTATCATTACCAGAGCCAATCTAGCCAAAGCTTACTTCGGAAATACAACCCGAATACCGGCGATTATTTTACGATTGACGACGCCCAGTTCACTAAAACAACCATCAACGATACTCCGGTTACTGTCGTGACCTACCAAGTAAAAGACGGCAGTGAGCGGGACATGGATGGCCAAGTCAATGGCGAGATTATTGACCCAGCCGGCATAGCGCAAGCCGAGCCGTCCGCATCAAACCTTGCCCAGACCGGCACCGACTCACTGCCCAACGCACCGTTCACCCTCCTTGGCTCGATCTCGTTTGTAATAATCTTAATCGTCAGTCGTAGGAAGTATTTATACCGAGCTCCTGTAACCAAACGCAGCGATAATCTACATAAATAGTTATGCAGAATGCTCCACATTTCTATGCCAAGAACAGAAAAAGCTGGAAGGCATGGCTCGACAAGAATCACGATAAGGAATCTTCTGTCTGGCTAATATTCGATAGGGGCCCGGGCCGAACAATGGCTTGGGAAGACATCGTACAAGAGTCTCTTTGCTATGGCTGGATAGATAGCAGGCCCGGTAAAGTATCTGACACCCAATCAAAGATCTACGTATCCAAGCGCAAACCAAAGAGCGTCTGGTCAAAGATAAATAAACAGCATATCGAAAAGTTGATGAGTGCAGGAAAGATGATGCCAGCAGGGCTTGAATCTGTAAAGGTAGCCAAGCAAAATGGCTCCTGGAATGCTCTAGACCTATCCGACAACTTAGTATATCCTCCCGAACTAATAGAGCTGTTCCTTAGCAACCCTGTCGCCAGACAGAACTTCGATAGCTTTCCGGTCGGCGCAAAACGTAATACCTTACAATGGATTTACGACGCAAAAACAACCGACACCAAAATGAACAGAATAATCCAAACATTAGAGGCAGCTAAAGATAATATCCGATTGCGGTAGATCGAGTGCCGTTCTACAGATAGTCAAAAATGACTAGGCAGTAAAACTCTGAAGGATATTGTAGACCAAGATGGCTGGCCAAGCTGCAGCCTTTAGTAGGGCTGCGATAATGTTCCAGAAACCGTCTACTTGATTTACAAAGTAAACTGCTGCACCAACGTATGCAATAAACAATGCAAAACCTACAGACCCGTCGTTCTTGTTGATCTTTATGAAGTTTCTTTCATTCTTTGTCATATCTAGATTGTACCACCAGTTTATATAAACACTAGTTATTTGGGTAGCTGGCTCTATCTATGTAGGTGTTGAGGTCGAACTTTCGTTGCAAACCGGCCTGGTTCATGTAGCGGATCTTGCCAAATACAGGTCTTTCAGACCATGGCCTGTCATGTAATCCACCAATAGACCAAAGTATTCCAACATATCCATTAGGATCATTTCCATCTATAGAATATTTATCATTCAAATATATTGCCGTATCGAGTGCCGACTGGGCGGTAGCCGACCATTCCAGTATCTTTTTTGCCCAGTACATACGCATGTAGCCGTGCATCTTACCAGTCTTGACCAACTCCATTTGAGCCGCATTCCAGGCTTTGTCGTGTGTTACAGCCTTCTCCCATTGTTCTTTTGAATACACAAATTCACGCTCATCAGATGCGTGCTCTTTCAAGGTTGCTTGTGCCCATTCTGGTGCTGCGCCTAGCGAGCGATAGTTTTTGCTATACAAACAGAAATTGTCGGATAACTCTTTTCGAACAATCATCTCCTCGAATAAGGCGTTCATTCCATCTTGTTTGTCGGGCTTTTCACCAGGTTTTGCCAGCTTGGCCTGACGGAGCAATAACGGTGCTTGCCCTACGGCATCCCTTACGTCCAGAGCTACCCGCAATGAGCTTATCTGACCAAAGTGCAGATAGGGGCTAAGTCCACTTTGTTGATCCACGGAAATATCGTTACGGCCAACCGCGTAATCTTCAAGACCGTTTTCTATCAGCAACTTCAGTCTTTGGTTTGCGGCTTTAGCTCCTGGCGGGTATCCATAAATTGCACCAGACTTGGGCAGAGAACTAATAAATTCTTCGAGCCCTTCAACTGATACAGATTCCAAGTTGATAGTCTTAATATTCTGAACCTTCATGGGGCTCGGGCTAACTAAATAATCGGCCAGTTTTTTATGCACTTTTAATCGCATGGTATGGGCAGCAAATTCTTGCTTATCCGATGCCACCCAGCATGGAATAATGTTATGCGTATCGACAACGATTACCTCGCCGCCAAAATGGCTAGCAACTTTTTTAACTATGTTTCTGGCCCCAAGCAACGGACTAAAATCAAAGAAAATAGCACTCGCCCGAAGATCATCACTTACTCCGGTTATTTCATCAACTGGATTACCTAATTTGATAAACAGGGGTATACCCAATTTCTGTAATGACTGGTCGACTTCCTTTAGTCCATCAACCATGAACCTATATTGTTCTCCTGACCTAACTCCAACTTTTCTAATAACAAATAAAACGTACAGGGGAATATTGTTATTTAATGCGTATTCCTGGGCGGCAAGCAAGGCGTGATTGTCGTCAACCCTTTGATCACGAGACATAACATAAATAACAGAATCACCAGATAGCTTAGTATCTTTAATTATCTGCTGACGGCTTTTATCCATGCCGAAGTATCTTTTGTATATCCTTGCCTTTGGCAAGTTCATCAATGAGCTTGTCCATGTAGCGAATCTCTTGCATCAAAGGTTCTTTTATATCTTCTACTCGCACACCACAGATTACTCCAGTTATTAACTTCCGGCTAGGATTCAATGTCGGTGCCTTGTCAAAGAACTCCTGAAAAGATATTTGATCTTCTAGAACTCTACTAAGTTTTTTAGCATCATATCCGGTTAGCCAGGCAATAATCTGATCTACTTCTTGCTTAGTGCGGCCTTTTCGCTCTGCTTTTGCAACATACAATGGGTAAACAGCGGCAAAAGCCATGCCATATATTCTTTCCACTAGCTGACCTTCTTTCGTTTGCTCAGGATCCCTCTAATCGAAGGGCTTATGGGCTTATCCTTGCGATGAATACAGCCTATCCAGCAACACGGTCGACGTTTACCTTCTTGTAGCTCGGTTATCATCCTGGCAATATGGTTCTTCCTAGTTAAGGTTTGCTGAACAGTCACATTCCAGCATATCCATTCGTTACGGGCCAGGGGCGTCAGGCTATTCCAGGCCTTTAAGGCTTTAGGCGAAGATATTAAAGCCTTCTTGATATCTGGTTCCATTTTATGTTCCGTTCCACCAGGGATATTTGAGATAGTCATTCTATAATCTTACTATCAAAAGTTATCGATACAAATTTGTACTGCTATACTCCAGATATGAAGAAAGAATTTACACTAGAAGAAGCTCAAGCCATTGGCGCAAAGATCGGAATCGACTTTAATAAATTTGACGTAGAGCAATTCCGTATGGGTCTAGGCATAGAGCTAGAGCACGGATCTGACGACCCAGAGACCAATGTCACTAATGGTGATGTTTACTTGACTGGCAAGATTGCCTGGGCACATCTTAAGGAGATCTCTGACTACTACACTCGACTAGAAAAAATGGAGTCTGACGCCGGAAGTTAAAGTCTACTTTAGCCTAGTAAGTTGGCCTTTGTTCTTAACAATATTCTTGTAGTCCCATTGGATAGATTCTGCCTTATCGAGCCATCTAGCCAATGCATCTAAATCTATCTGATCAACAGCAGTGTATCTAGCTTCGGCCGCCTTATAAGAGCCCTCATCAGTCAAGCCCGGCTCATCGAATGACTGGCCACTCCAGAATAATAATCTTACACAACTCTTTAACACGTCATAGCCAACGATTGGGTTACCATCCGAAAACCAAACTGGGGCACCGTGCCATAGCTTGTTTTGATGTTCGGGGAAGGCCTTGCCTATACACTCGGCCAAAGTATTACAAATTTGCTTATTTACCTCGTCCTGCTTGTCGTTATAATCTTTTATTTCTTGATTCATATCTTTATTCTACACCTTCATCTGATATGATAAACAAATGTTAAAGACCAAGTGCATCCGGGTGGAGCACGAGCCAAGCGATGGTCTTCGTATTTCTATCATGAGCCGCCACACAGAGGACGACGGCCAGACTCCAGACAGCACTATCACGCCAGACAGCTATGATCAGTGGTGGCCAATACTAGGACCGCCCCTAGGGCTAATTGGGGCCTACTGTCGACAAGAAATAGACTGGGATGAATATACAGCCGGATTTATGGACCATCTAGAAGAAGCACCTGTTGTCGATGTGGTTGAAAGACTAGCCCATATGGCCCTAAGGCGGAATGTTACACTTCTTTGCACCGAAGAGACACCAGAACAATGCCATCGACGTTTAGTGGCCGAAAGATGCCAGGTTATAGTGCCGGAGCTCGAAATCGTATTGCTATAGCATTGCTATACTTAGATCATGGACCTCACCAGATAGAGCAGTTTGTTATGAGGATCGTGTATTAATAAAACGTGGCACACTTGGAAAGTTTTGGATATTCATAAAAAGCCTTAGTTAACTAATTTCGCCACAGGAATAGCGGCGCAACAAGTCGGCGACCAAATTCATTTAATGCGACTACAAAACTTTGTCCCTCAAAATACCAATCAGGATCACTGTAGTGAACAAACCCGGTAATCCCACCTCCAACCGAGAATAGAAGGAGTGATGACATCAGAATAGTTAGCTTTATAGCCGGGAACTTATACAGAGCGTGCTGATAGCCTGCGATAACCATAAGAATTATTGGCAGCAAAATTGGGTGCAGATACCGTCCGTTTATGGCTACCATCTGACCTAGATGCAAATAGTCATTATAGTTTCGGCCAATCAATGCCATCAGATATATTAGACTAACAAAAAGCAGTAACCCTAGGGCTTGGTCACCCCTTACGATTCTTTTAAAGTACCTGGCGGTCAGTATAAATCCAGCAACCGATAAGATTGCCGCAGAGGCTGCCAACGGAATAGCTACCATGTTTACATAGCGTTTTGGACCAGTAGCCCCGTTAATGGTAAAGAATAGTCGGTAGAACATTCCGCCGATCCAATCTATTCCAAACTTAATTGGGTTAGGGCTGACACTAGGAGGCTGTTGAGCCAAGCTGTAATTCCTTTGCCAAGGTTCGAATGGCTCACATCGAACGGGATCGATTACCTGATGACATTGCACTACCGGATTACGATAAACAGCAATATTAACAGCGTAAAACCAGATAAATCCGGAGCTTAGTATCGCCATTACGAAGATTATTATTGGACGATGCCAATCAGCAATCTGTCGCCAGGAATTCTTAAATGACTTCCAAAAATTTCCAAACTTATGTTTGTAGGATCTATAGCCCACAAAAGCTAGATACAAAACTATGCCCAGTAGAATTGGTAAAAACGTAAACTTATTTAGGCAACCAAGAAGCGATAGGGCTAAAGCCCTTACAAGCATTAGGGCATCGGGTTTCTTATTTCTTAAACTTATCGACGCCTGGTAAGTAGCAAATAATGCGCCAGCTAGCAGAGGGAACTGCAGATTATCATAATTTATCTGACCAGATAAAAGTGGAGCTGTTGGAATCATAATAAAGAATAAAAGTGCAGCCTGAACTGCCGATGCCGAGGCTTTGGTGCGTAGCAGTAAATTTCTAAAAATAAGAAGGCCAACACAGAACATCAGAGCACTAAGCATTCGAAGCGTAACAATGCGAGTGAACTCACTTACCCCGAGTGTATCTAGCAACCGGTAGGGGATACTAAGTATCCAATGATACAGCTGGGAAGGATCTCGTGTAACCGATCCGAAGGGCGCCGGCCCAGATGGCTGACTATACAAGATCGGTGACCAAGTTTGACTATGTAGTTTTACAAGATTGTAATGATAGGCTTCATCAAAAGCCATTGGGTATCGAGACGATATTGCGAGCCAAACAGATTGAAGTCCAGCTAGCAGCACCACTAGATACCCAAAAACATTAGATGTCAGCAACCTAACGATTCTTTTATATAGTGTATTCATCTAAATCCTTATGCTTAAGTATATCCCAGACCCAAAGATAAGCGATGTTATAGTGTCTACAGGAATTAAAATGAAAATTATTGACGATCTAATCAAAAAAATCGACCGTATCCAGCAAAAACATTCTGTAATTGGTTTGCCTTACGCGGTCATTAAACGCTATGGTGATGACAAGATTGGCTACCAGGCAGCCCTAATAACTTACTACGGGTTTTTGTCTTTATTCCCATTGCTACTGGTAACGGCGTCAATCGTAAGTCTGGTCGTTCAGAACAACGAGCGGCTAGAACTTAGCATCATGTCCAACATTAGTAATTATTTCCCGGTCATTGGCCAGCAATTAACTCAGAATATTCATGGTTCTAGCGAATCTGGTTTAGCCTTGATACTTGGGCTTCTTATTGCCCTGTATGGTGCCCGGGGAGGAGTTGACGCCTTTAAGAGTGCAGTTAACTACGTTTGGAAAGTCCCCAAAGAAAAGCAACCAGGATTTCCAGAGTCAATGCTAATAAGCATGTCTATGATTATCATCGGAGGCATCGGAATCTACTCGGCCGCCATACTTTCGACATATGCTTCTGGGCTAGGGGATACACTAGTATTTAATATCTTATCGATTCTTGTAAGCTTCTTGGTTCTAGCCCCAACATTCTTCTTTCTGCTAACAGCCAGTCTAGGCACAGACACCGCAAATCGCAAAGATCGCTGGATTATGTCTGTTAGTAGCAGTATTGGCTTGTTGGTCATCCAGAGTTTCGGAGGTTATCTTATTGCTAATCAACTTCAAAAGCTAAGTCCACTTTATGGTACATTTGCATTGGTGCTCGGTCTAATCTTCTGGATTTACCTTCAGGCGACTGTTGTTATGTACGCCACTCAAACCCGTTATATCAGAAGATATAATTTGTGGCCCAGAAGTTTAAGTGGCAAACTTCCGACAAACGCCGATAGACAATCTTCGTCCAAATAACTTACACTAGTATCAATGAATTTGTTATTTAACTTTGCTTCCGCAGTCGCCGGGGAAGTCCATAGCTATCATGTGCCATGGTTTATGTATGCCTTGGTAGCTTTCGCTCTTGCTGGCTATACAGCAATCGAAATACACCACACCCGCAAAGATCACGAAATTAAATTCCCCGAGGCCGTTCGTTGGTCGGCATTCTATATTGCCATAGCCTTACTTTTTGCTATACCGGTGTTTGTTTTTATAAGTCATCAAGCCGCAGGCGAGTATTTGGCTGCTTGGGCTATCGAAAAGGCACTAAGTCTAGATAATCTCTTTGTGATCGGCTTAATCTTTAGCAGTTTCGGGGTTAGTCGCAAGTTAGAGCGGCGAATGCTTAATTATGGAATTGCCGGTGCCATTGTTTTTAGGCTCATCTTTATTCTGGCCGGCCTAGAGCTTCTAAAGCGCTTTGAGTGGGTAAGTATTATCTTTGGAGTAATACTGGCTCGTGCAGCCTGGAAAGCCTTCCAGGAGGCCAGGGGCGGGGACGAGCTAGAGGAAGAAGTCGAGATCACCGACAAGAAACTATGGAAGGCCATGACCAAGGTTTTGCCTATCCACCACGAGTTTGTTGGCCACAAACTAACCACCAAGGTCAATGGTAAGCGCATGCTCACCCTAATGGCCGCTGTTATTATATTGATCGAGCTCACCGACATCATCTTTGCCGTCGACAGCGTACCAGCGGTATTGGCAGTTAGCCCTGACCGCTTTATTGCTTATTCTAGTAACGTCTTTGCTTTGCTAGGGCTTAGGGCGTTGTTCTTTGTCTACCAATCGGTAGCCACCAAGTTCTGGGCATTGTCTTGGGCGCTATCTGGAATACTGGCCTGGATTAGCTTTAAGATGATCGCCGCACCACTTGGCCTTCACGTACCAGTAGTAATTAGCTTGATTGTTCTAGCCACCTTCCTGTTTGGAAGCATCTTTGTCTCTCTAAGGTGGCCAAAGAAGCTAAAAGAACACCCAATCCACATCGACGAATAGCATCATGCTAAACTGAAGTAATGACAGAATTAGACACTCTTCCCCAACAAGAAATTGAACGACCAATGGAAACTATCAATTCTGATTTTGAGATAGTTGGCACTATTCCAAATATAGACGATATTTGGGAAAGCGCTTATTTTGCGGATGGAATGCAATGGGAGGCGAGTGCTGTTTTTGACGAGGACCAACAACCAGTAATATCCAGAATTTCTTCGTCGAAATCTATTGACGGGTTTTTACACTCTGTTGACCTTGGCGAAGAAGTTAACGCAGAAGTATTCGGAATGCTGCTTCCAGCTTTGAGGATTGCAGATAGTGACAGGAGAGCAACACATGGAAGAGACAAAACTGCAATTGGTATGTCTATTCGTGATCAAGTAGCTACTCCTGCTATGGGTCCTTTTAATCCAGAAACGAGTGACCGCATTCCACATACTGATGATTATTCAATTGGATTCTTAAGCGTTATTGGTGACCAAACAAAATATTGGAAAGGGGAATTCCAGGTTCCCGAAGGCGCAGATCGCGCAGAAAGAGTTCAATCTTTCGTGGATCAGGTACATACACAAGCAATGGTGCCAACCATTCCGGGAAGTGGTGACATTATTAGAATTGATAGAGATACTGTTCATGCCAACCCTTCTAACGACCCTGAAGTAGCAGGCAAAAGACGGATTTTTATGGTTTTTTCACCCGTCAGACCAGAAGACCCAAGATTCTCCCAGGATAACAAATAGTTGTAAAAAACAAACTTGTTTTGAGCCTTGGCCAGGAGCATAATTAGCTTTAGCAATATGGGTGCTGATTGGTGGGCAATTTATTGGCCACTCAAACTTCCTACTCATAGGCTATAAATCGCCTGGGTCGCTACAGACCAAACAGGCAAAACTCGGGAAGCACACACACTAGACCATCGGTCCAAGCGTCACTGCCAACCCAAAAGAATTAGCTCACGGGCTTACATGAATGGTATTCGAACGGTTACCAGTCGTGGCTCGCAGCAGCTCCAATCTTTTTACCGTTCGGTCAGCGTTACCTCAGTAACAAGCCTGGCAACTCTTCAATATTTATAACTTTCTGGAGCAAAACTATGAGCATCACCCATTATCAAGACCAAATCAAAAACCAAGACCAAGCTAAAACTTTTATCAACAAACAGGTCAATGTAAACTCTGTTTACTTTAGTGGTCGGAACAACTTCCGAAGCTTCCCACGCGAGATTAGCTACGACAATCACCAAGTTACATTTGTTGAATCAGGTATGCGCTACTTGCTACAAAAAGGTCAAAAAGTTGTCCAATTATTCGACATGAGCGATGGCCAAAGCAACTACCGTCTTCAGTTTGATTCTTCTGATTTTACTTGGACACTGCTGAATATCTCTAGCTTGCCTCGCTAACGCGTCCCTCTTATACTGGCTGGCCATGAGGCGATTCCGCGATGCAGTTCTAAAGGCAGGGAAGATATATACCAGGACTTAAACAAACCGACTTTATGACAGTACCTAGGATAGGGGAAGTTGAATCGTAAACGTTGTTAGGCCAGCTTTTGTGCTGGTAGCCATAATCTGACCATCATGACGATTTATTATATCTTTGGCTAACGCTAGGCCCAGCCCGTGGCCCTTGGGGTTGTGTGTCGTTGCCGATGGACCACGGTAAAATCTTTCGAATATCTTATCCAGATCTTTACGAGCAATCGGTTTTCCCATATTGGATATATCAAGTATTGCCATGTCAGCGTTATTAACAAGCTTAATAGTAATCTTTGGATCATCTAGACCACTGTAGGTCACGGCGTTTTCGACGATAATGCCCATTACCTGAGCGATTAATACCTTATCGAGTGATACGGTTATCCCTTTAGCTACATTGGCATTGATCTTTGTTTTGTACCTTTTAGATAAAAGTTTGATTTGGTCTAGTACTAGCTTAGACAAATTAGTATCATTTAGCTTTATCGATTCAGCATCGGTCCTGGTTAAGCCCAAGAGTTGGTCGCTTAGATTACGAAGCCGAGCGACCTCCTCTAGGTTACTTGCCAAGATATCTCGAGCCTCGGATTCTTCAAGCTTTTTGCTCCTTAGGGCTACCTCTATCTCGGTCTGCATAACAGCCAGGGGAGTCCTAAGTTCGTGACTAGCGTCAGCCGTAAAACGAGTTTGTGCAGAATGAGCATCCTCAATAGGCTTTAGAGTTCTGCGGGCAAACATAAAACTAGCTATTCCACCGACTCCAACAATTATGCCATTAATTAGCATCAGGGTAAGCAGTAGTTCATGTCGATCATCGGCCAGCTGCTTATCCCGCTGTCCTTCTAGTAATCGAACTACGCTGTCTGGGAAAATAGTATTGTCTAAATCTCTTACGACTTGAGTTTGGCGCTCGGCCCCTCGACGCAAGCGACTTGAAGCGACGCTATACATCGGCAAGCTAAACAACAGGCAAACAATAACCAGTGCGCCAACATACCAAGCCGTGAGTTTAAATACTGCCGACCTAAACACTAGCTAGTCCTCAAGCGATAGCCAAATCCGCGTACCGTTTCGATAATTGACTCATCATTTGGATTATCCAATTTCTTGCGTATGCCCCTAATAAATACTTCCACGGTGTTGGGCAAAATGTCTGATTCGAAGTTCCAGACATGCTCAATTAGCTGATCCTTGCTCCATACTTGTCCTGGATGATGCGCCAGATATTCTAGAAGGGCATATTCTTTTTTGCTTAGCTTGATTTCCTTACCATCAATAAATACCTGTTTAGCGGCAGTGTCGATCTGGAGTTTGTCGACCTTAATAGTCAGATCGACAGCTTGGGCTGGTCGCCGCACCAAGGCCCTGGTTCTAGCCAATAGCTCCTCGAAGTCAAAAGGCTTAACCAAGTAGTCATCAGCGCCGCTATCTAAGCCTACAACCTTGTCCTCTAGCTCACCCCTTGCAGTCAGCATCAACACTGGAGTTTTATTGCTAGACTTTCGAATTTCTCGACATATATCCAGACCATCTTTGTCTCCTGGCAACATCCTGTCCAGAATAATGACATCGTAATTCTCGGTCTCGGCATAGGCCAGCCCCTCTTCGTAGGCATGAAGCAGGTCAACGGCATAGCCGTCTTGCTCCAAGCCGGTCTTCATAGCTCGGCCTAGCTTTTGTTCGTCTTCTACAAGTAGTATTTTCACTAGTTATTATTATACCTTGCTCTTGCTGAAAGCTGTCTGAACGCCAAGTGTTATAGTAGTAGTAATGGTGGATATGCTTATTAATGTTTTTAGGCCCTCTAACGGGATAGACTGGATAGTTTGGCTTATCCTTTGTGTCCTACCTATTACGTCGCTTGTTTTACTTTACTTGTCTCACCGCTACCGAAAGTCGGTACGAAAACTCCAAACAATCGTCAACCGATACGACTCCGTCCACCAGTCAGCTAATGATTTTATGGACACCATGGCTGCCTACATGCCAAGTGTCATGTCTAGTACCTTGTCCTCACTTGAGCAAGTCCAATCGCTAGGTCTTTCATCGGCAGAGTACCTTAGCGAGCTAAAGTCCCGGCTAGAGGCTCTTACTAAACTTACCAAGCAAATAGAAATCGAGAATACCAGTTCCGAGGCAAAGACAGATACCAAAAACCAGATTATCTTCGGAAAAAGGCCAAACATCCTAAAGAGCTGGACATACTGGCTAGCTATAGCTCCCGTAATTCTGTCTATCGCCTCCCTAAACTCTATTGTATCCACCGACTTAACTCCTTTTACTCAAGCCGGGGTTCTGGTTTTTGATATTCTACTGTTTACAGCGGTCTACAGTAGGTACGGCCTTGCAAAATCATCATTACTGCGCGCCGAAAAATATGCGTCGCTTAAGGTGTCGTCCTATGAAGCGAGACGAATATTCATCTACGATACCGGCAACACAATTATTAATCATCAGCTAGAGATGATGAAAGATAGTCAAAAGTTAACTGCCATACCCCAAGCTCGAGGCTTCTTTAACGGGCTAGTTATGTTGTCAAAGCTTGGTAACGGTACATTATCGGTATATAGAGCAGGATCGATGGATAGTCAGGCACCACTATTCTCGGTAGATATTTTCCTGCAAAAGCTAATCGACAAAAGATATCGACCGGCTGCCACCGAAAGACATCTAACCCTACATTCCGAAATCGGCAAAGGTTTGGCCTTTCAAATCTACCCCAAAGACTTTACCGAGCTAATAGATAATCTAGTAAGCAACGCAATATCAAACAGTAAGCCAGGCACCAAGGTAGTAGTTAAGGGTCGAAATCGACGCGATAAAATCGTCATCAGCATAACAGACACCGGAAACGGAATGGATCGCAAGCAGCTGGAATATCTCTTCAGTCATCATCGGGTAGGGCAGGCCGAGAATGAACCGTTTACTAAAGTAAGTTTAGGGTTACTTATCTGCAAAGTAATTGTCTGTCGAGTCGGTGGGGAACTAAAGATTGCCAGCAAACCCGGCAAGGGAACCGTTGCTACGATTGTTGCTCCCCGAAAACAAACGCAACTAAAACTGTCTATTCCAAGACATATAACAACCAGAAGCGGCTCACTGGGCTAGGTTTTAGAACCAGCGATTTTTCTTAAAGTAAACGGCCACAGCCCCGATAAGGATAGCGGTAATCGATAGTATTATCCAAAATGCATTTGGATTATGAGCAGCAGGTAGATTTATGTTCATGCTATAAATACCGGTTATGAGCGTAAATATACCCATAAGTATGGTTATGCTGGTCATCAACTTAAATACCTTATTTAAGTTATTGGCAGTAATTGTACTGTAGGCCTCACGTATGTTTCGAAGGGTATTCAATCTAGATTGAGCCAACTGTGTTAACTCCTGGGCACCCAAAGTTAGATCTTCGATCAAGTCTTTATCTTCTTCGTAGAGCCTCATAAACCGACCATTTAAAAGTGTTTTCAAAACAGCCGCCATTGGCTCTAGTACCAACAAGAAGTCGTTCAAGTCTTCTTCTATGTCAATGAAAGCAATAAAATCTTCGTTGGCGATTTGATGTTTGTTAAGTTGTGCACGACTTTGCCAAATACGGCGACTCGCAATGTTAATACGTCGTTTATAGCCATTATTAACTTCACTAATTATCTGTAGGACAAGCTGTGCACGCTTACTGGTGACAACTTCATATCTAGGCGACAATAGAATATCTAAACTCGTAAATGGTCGTTCGCAAATCGTAATTACTACCCCTTTGGCGTAGACAATCAAAAGGGGAGCGGTAGTCATCTTCTCGGCTTCGGGTAAGCAGAATCGGGTATAAATAAAAGTCGCGTCGCCGTCTCGCTCTATACGAGGTGACTCATTAGGGTCTACACCGTCTCGAAGCAAATCAACATCTAGACCATATTCAACACCAATTTTTACAAGATCCTCTTCTTGTGGGGCCTCGAGATGAATCCAAGAACCATCAACAACATCTTTAAGTTCTTCTAATACTGGCGACTTTGCCGAGCGGTGAAATATTCTTACCATATAGGTCCTTTTGGTTTTATGAGATCTTAAGTCTAAGTATACGCCATCCAGATTATCGATGCCAGATATCTGTTAAACTGAACCTATGTCCAATAAACCATTTAGTAAAGACTTGGAAATATGGCTCAACAGTAAAGGTCCCAAAACTGTAGGTGATCTTCAAGATGTATTTGGCGAGAAAAGCTTTGCAATATTGTTTTTGATATTCATGTTTATTCCAGCATTGCCAATACCAACTGGTGGAATAACCACCGTTATTCTGGTGCCAACAGTCATTGTTGGGGCAACTCAAATGATTTTTGGTCGTAGGTCTCTGTGGCTACCGTGGTTTATGAAACGCACAAAGCTTGGCGATAAATCACTTAAGCAGGGCCTTCCATTTATGATCAAACGTATTCAGTGGCTAGAAAAATTCTCTCGTCCACGTTTATCTAATATTTTTGACAAAGCCTTGTTTAGATCACTAGCTGGATTTAGTGTAGTAATCTTCGCCCTAGGTGTTGGACTAGCTCCACCGTTCTCATGGTTAGATACTCTCCCAGCCATGGCGGCAGTCTTGGTAGCATTATCTATTATTCTAGAAGATATTTCTTTCTTTATTGCCGGCCTGATTACCGGCACGGTTGGCGTAGCTTTAATAATTGTCTTCTTTGATCTAGTTATCAATTTCGTACAAAAACTCTTTTAGATAAATTAAAAACGATATATAAACCAGCTCTTGCTATGATAATCTGGTTTTTTACCTGGAATCTCAAAAATATAGCTAACTAATCGGCTACCTCTTTTCATTTGGCTCTGAGCCATTAGTCCAAGCTTGGGCATTGTCCTTGGCACCAAAAAGACCATCACCACGTCGGCCGCTGAAAGGTCTACTCCCCATAAATCACCAAATCTTATCTTTGCATTTTTAGTACCCAGACATCTTAGCCAGCCGATAAGCCACAAAACCAGGTTAAGTTCGTAACCAATAGCCCGCGCTCCATTTTTTGCAGCCGCTTTGACCATCCGACCATCGCCACAACCAAGTTCTATAAACTTATCGCCACTCTTTAATTTACTGTCGGCGATTACTTGGTCTATATCAAATTTACGAATCGGCACCCAAGGCGCGCCAGATACAGCCGTTACAGCAAAGAATATTGCGACCATTAAGAATATTAATAAACCTATCACCGCTCCAGCTTACACTAATACTGGCAAATTTGTTGCTATACTAATGCTAATGAAGCTACGTAAAAGAATAAACCAAAGCATAAACTCCATTCCGGTCATTGGGTCACTAAATATAAATGTTAATCCTTTATCTCTAGCCGATCTTTTATTCAAGCCCCGTCAGCGTACAAGAATCTTTATGGAAACAGAGCCAGAAAAAAGAATGGCTGTTCTTCAGTCGGTCACTACCGGTGTACGTAAAGACATACTCCAAAGATTGGCAGTTGAAGATTTTGTTGCGCTTTTGCAGCCACTAAGTCCGGATGAGGCTACCGACCTGCTACAAATAGTTACCAAAAGTAAGCGTGACAAAGTTTTGGCTCTTCTAAGCCAAGAGTTAAAAGACTCACTTTCCAAACTACTAGCCTTTGATCCAGAAACCGCCGCTGGACTGATGACCCTAGATTATATTCAAGTAGAGTCAAGAGATAACATCGAGACCGTAGCAAAGCGATTCGAAAATCACGAAAAACACACCGGACGTCCTCCCGTTATTCTGGCCGTCGACGACGGCAGGTTAACTGGATTCTTGCCAGGGCACAGGCTTGGCCTGGCCGGTCGTAATGAACTTATCGGTAAATACACTCGAAAAATTCCGGCAATTTCCTATGCCGCCAAACATAAAGAAGTAATTAATCTATTCCGATCCCACCCCAGAAGCAAAGTTGCAGTATTAAACGACCGTGATGAGGTTGTCGGAATAATTTACTCCGACGACATGCTCAAGCATATTCAGGACGAGCAAGCTAGTAGCCTTTATAACTTTGCCGGTATCGTCAAAGAAGAAAGCGTTACTGACTCTGCAAAAAGCAAAGTAAAAAACCGTTACCGATGGCTAATAATAAACCTAGCGACAGCATTCATGGCGGCCTTCACAGTAGGGATGTTCGAGAAAACTCTAGATAAGTTTGTGCTCCTAGCAATTTACATGCCAATAGTAGCCGGTATGGGTGGAAATGCCGCCACTCAAACATTGGCCGTGCAGGTGAGGGGAATATCACTGCGTCAAATTGAACTTAAAACTGCATGGGGCACACTTCGAAACGAGCTTGGTGCAGGCTTAGTAAACGGTATCATCAACGGAGTATTAGTAGCAGCGGTCGTAATGATTGTTAACCACGACGCCAAAGTAGCAATCGTACTTGCTATGGCTATGGTTATAAACCTACTAGTCGCTGCATTCTTTGGAACAATGGTACCTTTAGTCATGCAAAAACTGGGTAAAGATCCTGCGACATCAGCCACAATATTTATTACCACCGCAACTGACATATTAGGCTTTATGGCTTTCCTCGGCCTGGCTACTATTGTTCTAAACTAGGTAGAGACTCGTAGTGATTCAATCGGGTCTTTGCGAGCCGCCTTTACGGCCGGGACGGTTCCAAAGATTATACCAACAGCCAAAGCAACGCCGGTAGCGGCAACCACAACCGGCCATGTTATAGCAGGGTGCAAGTTAGTCGTGACTCTAATAACAAAGCTCACCAGATAAGAAAGTATAACGCCCAACACGCCGCCCACTAGACTAAGTACAACTGCTTCGGCCATAAACTGATTCCGTATCTGACGATTAGTTGCACCAATTGCTTTTCGAATTCCGATCTCATGAGTTCTTTCGCTTACCGAAACCAACATTATATTCATTATTCCAATACCACCAACCAAGAGAGAGACCACTGCCATACTAGCCACAAGCTTTGATAGAAGGTCCATCATACCGCTTGCAACCGCCAAGCTCTCGTCCTGACGAATGACAGTTATATCTTCGTTGCCACCATGTAGCTCTGTTAACCCTGTAGTTATTTCTTTTACGGCAGAAGCCTGGGAACCTGGCTTTGTCTTGGTAACTATTTGAACCAGGGTAGTAGAATCGCCGGAAACATTTTTTAACTTTGTTCGTGGCACAAAAACAGCTTTATTCAAATCTATACCTTGGCCTAAGGTAGTACTATTGAACTCGTCGAAGACTCCCCGAACTACAAATTCTTCACCCCGAATTAAGAGGTTCTGACCAACTGGCGCATTCTCCTTAAATAGCTGTTCAGCAACACGTTTACCAATTACAGCCGTTGAACTTTCTTGCTCGCCATCAATAAAATAACTTCCAAACTCTACTTTCTGTTTTAGTAACTGTGGGAGGTTGGGCTCGGAGCCCAGGACAAAACCTTGTGCAAAGGTACTATCGGAAGTCTTCAGGCCACCTGTCAACAGATTGATTGGCGATACCTGTTCAACCGAACCGGACTTCTTAACAATATCGATATCTTGCTCACTGAGACTGCCACTGCCAAATCCATAGGCAGCAGCTGTATCAACCGATTTAATCCGTCCTTCTTTATCTCGGGATACAAATTTACCCGGACGGACTGTAACTAGCTCCGAGCCAAGCTGACCAGATTGGCTAATTACCTGGCGCTTAACTCCTTCACCCAAAGAAACAGTTGTCACCACCGAAACGACGCCGACGATTATCCCAAACATAGTCAAGGTACTGGTCCACTTCGAAGCTCGCAATCGCTTCCAGGCTAATCGATAGTTTCCGCTCAACATTACGACTTCTTCCTCTTAACCGACTTCTTACGTTTAGTGGCTTTCTTTGGAGTCTTGCTCGAGCGCTCCATGGTCTTATCGGGGAATATCTCCATTACAGCCGAGACACCGGCCAAGTCATCGTCTTCGGTTCGACGCGGATAGACATACATCGCACGTTTAGCCATGCTGGCAACCTCTCCAAGTGGCGTACGTTGATCATGAACAATACTTCCGTCGTGCATATAAACCACTCGATCGGCATATCGAGTGAGCTCTGGGTTATGTGTCACCATTAAAATAGTGTTTCCAGTCCGGTGGAGCTCGCTTAGTAGTTCCATGACTACCAAGCTCGAGGAACTGTCCAAATTACCGGTTGGTTCGTCGGCAATTATTATCTGCGGATCATTAACAAGTGCCCGAGCAATAGCCGCACGTTGGATTTGGCCACCGCTTAATGCTCGGGGCATAAAATACTGCCTGTCGCTTAGCCCTACGCGCTCCAGAACGGCAGCCGCTCGCTTGAGACGCTTTACTGGACTAACACCCTTATAGGCCAAGGGAAGGGCAACGTTATCAATAACATTTAGTTTTGGGAGCAGATTAAATGACTGAAACACAAATCCTATTTTGTCTCGCCGAGCCTTGGCTCGTTGGTTGGCCCGAAGCTTCGCGACTGACCGTTTGCTAAGCATGTAATCGCCGTGTGTTGGTCGGTCCAATAATCCGATTAAGTTCATTAGGGTCGATTTGCCTGATCCGCTGGGCCCCATGATGGCCACAAATTCTCCAGCGTCAACTTCTAAACTAACTTCGTCGAGCGCTATGGTGGTAGCATCGCCGAAGCCGTACAGCTTACTAACATCTTTGAGTGAGATGAGTGACATTATAGTGTGAGGCCTAACTTTTTATTGGATTTCTCAACTAATATTACTCTGTTATTTGCACTTCCGGCAAGCATGTAATGTAGTAATTTAGTCTCAATGTTATTTTTTTCGTATAATACAAAGGCTTTACTAGAATAAGCAGCTGCGGAGGGGTCGCATAGTGGCCTAGTGCGCCATCTTGGAAAGGTGGTAAGGGGGCAACTCCTTCGAGGGTTCAAATCCCTCTCCCTCCGCCAGAATTAAACTGCCACCCGTAAGGGTGGTGTTTTAATTATGCTGTGAGAAAGCATTTGAACCCGATAGGGTGAGGGTTGCCTGGGGCAAGCCGCAAGGCAATCTTCTGGATGCAACTGGTTGCATGCCACGAAGTTGCGGGGTCGCCAGAGGCGACCAAATCCCTTATTACCAGTGTTATACTAAGTTTATGATTGAGCAAGAACCAAAGCCCGGGATGTCAAGAACCATTAAGGTTAGACCGAACCCTCCCATTATTCCTCCACCAAAGCCAAAATCCGAAAATGCAGATGATCGTCCAGATTGGTTACCTCAAGGCGCGACACTCGTTAAAGCTGCTGGCGAACCATGTGATATATCACTGTCTAGTGAATATGCAGACGCACCCGCCGAAAGACAAACAGCGTTTGCTGACGCATTAAGAGATTTAAGAGATAGGGAAGCTAGAACCATGGGAGAAGATTCGAGTATTAGGTTATGAAACTATATTCCTGGAACGTCAATGGAATCCGAGCAGTTCTAAATAAGGGTGCTTTTCAAAAGTTCTTAGAAGAACACGACCCTGACATTATTTGTTTGCAAGAGACCAAAGCCAGTCGTGACCAGTTCGAAATTGACTTACCAAATTATGAAGAGTACTGGTATTCCGCAAAGAAGAAGGGCTACTCTAGTACTGCAATTTTTAGCAAGATCAAACCGGTGCAGGTTGTAAATGGATTTCCAGAAGATTTAGTAAAGCAATACAATTTAACTAGCGACAAATACGGTGATCCAAATGACGAGGGTAGAGTGATGGCTGCAGAGTTTGAAAAATTCTGGGTGCTCACAAGCTACACTCCAAACAGCAAGGGCGACTTATCCCGCCTCGAGCTAAGACATAAGTTCTGGGACCCAGCCTTCTTGGCATATGCTAAAAGACTTGAAGAATCAAAACCGGTAGTCTTTAGTGGTGACCTCAATGTCGCTGCCGAGGAAATTGACCTAGCAAATCCAAAACCAAACATTGGTAAGCATGGCTTTACCGACGAAGAACGTGAAGGCTTTCGAAATTTCTTGAACGCTGGATTTGTCGATACATTCCGAATTCATCATCCCAAAGAAGAAGGAGCTTATACTTGGTGGACCCATTGGGCTAATGCCCGAGCCCGAAACGTAGGCTGGCGTATAGACTATTGGCTAGCTTCCAAAAGCCTAAAAGGCTCTGTCAAAGATGCCACCATACACCCCGATGTTATGGGCTCAGACCATTGCCCGGTAAGTATCGAGTTGGAAATCTAGATGACTAAATACTTCTTACAATCCGGTGGCGTAATGAAACACCCAGATAAAAGAATCAAATTTCACAGAGCGTTGGTTGGTGACTTAAAAAATCCAAAAATATTGGTTTGTATGTTTGGGCAACTACGTGAGAACTGGGAAGAAAGATATGATCTTTTCTGCAAAACAATTACGGAAGACCTGCCGGGAGTTGAACCAATTTTCAAAATGGCTATGCCAAAAACTTTTGAAGAAGACTGTAAGAGCAATGACATCATTTATATGCAAGGTGGGGATTGTGATTTATCTAAATATTGGCTTAGACAATTTGACCTAGAAAAAATATGGAAAGATAAAATTGTTTCAGGCAACTCAGGTACCAGCTATATTTTAGCCAAACATTATTGGACTAGTGATTGGAGAGAATGCCAAGATGGATTTGGAATAGTTCCAATTAAATTTACCGGTCATTTCAAATCAGACTTAGGCCTAGACGATCCAAGAGGATCAATTGATTGGGACGCTATTTATAAAGAACTGGGTGCATACGGAGATACATCACTCCCAGTCCACGCCCTAGAAGAAGGCGATTACATCGTAATCGAACAGTAAATGAAGACTTTAGAACTTACACTTTTGTACCTAACCAGAAACGACGAAGTTCTGTTGGCCATGAAAAAACGAGGATTCGGGATGGGCAAATGGAACGGTGTTGGCGGAAAAATAGATACCGGCGAAACTATTGAAGAAGCGATGATTCGTGAATGTTTCGAAGAAATTGGTGTCAGAGTAACAAAATTCCAAAAAGTTGGCTTTATGGTCTATGACGAGATTCATTTAGATGAGCGCAAAAAAATGAATATTCACGTTTTTACTTCAACTGAGTGGGAGGGTGAAATTACAGAGAGTGAAGAGATGATGCCACAGTGGTTTAGAAAAGATGAAATTCCTTTTATATCTATGTGGGAAGCGGATAAAGATTGGCTACCAGTAATACTGGATGGAAATTTACTTGAGAGCGAATTTACCCTGGATGATAAAGACAGGGTGTTGGAAAAGAAAATCAAAATCGTAGAAAGCCTGAGCCGCTAAATGAATGATTACTGGGTAAAGCAGGGGACCGAACCACTATTTCCAGACTTGTTGTGGAGTAGGCCAGAGAATCGTCAACACGCTGGCAAGCTATTAGTTATCGGGGGCAATGCTCACGGTTTTGCAGCTCCTGCCGAAGCTTTTGCGGTGGCTCAGGAAGCCGGGGCGGGGACCGTTAGGGTGATGTTGCCAGATCATATTCGACCTCAGCTAATGAAGTTTCAAAAACCAGGATTGGAACTTGAATTTGCTCCAAGTACCCCAAGCGGCAGCTTTGCCTCTAAGTCATTAGCCGAACTACTTGCTACCGCCAACTGGGCTGATGCCGTTCTACTTGCCGGCGACTTAGGTCGCAATAGCGAAACAGCAATCGTGTTAGAAAAATTTATAGAAAAAACCTCAATGCCAATTGTACTAACCAAAGATGCGGTTGATTACTTTACTGACAACCCAATGACCTTGCTTAGAAGAGAGAATGTCTGTCTGGTCCTAACCATGGCCCAACTACAAAAACTAGCTACTAAAGCTAAATTTCCAACTGCCATTACCTTTAGTATGAACTTAATGCCTTTTGTAGAAGCCATGCATGACTTCACATTCCAATATCCAGTGAACATCATCGTAAAAAACATCGATACAATTCTAATTGCCTGCAAGGGCAATATAAGTACTACACACTCTGATCAGGATTTAGAAGATAGTTGGAGAGTATCAACAGCGTCAAAAGCAACAGTTTGGTGGGTGCAGAACCCATCCAAACCATTCGAAGCTTTAACATCATCGCTTATCTAGTTTTTTTAGCATTTGGTGCCGCGGGACGGACTTGAACCGTCACGAGGTTGCCCTCACAGGATTTTGAGTCCGGCGTGTCTACCAATTCCACCACCGCGGCTCCAAATACCAAAAATAAATTCGACAGGGGTAATTATATCATAGTGGCATCCGTATTTACCCTCAATTACTGTATACTTATATAATTAACCATGACCGATTCTAACTCGAGCCCCAAAAGCAGCAAACCGGAAAGCAACGATAATCCAGCAGTTAGTTTAGTGCGAGAAAAATTAGGTGACATCTACGGACAGGAACCAAGTGCCAAAGAAGAAGTAAAAGAAATATCTTCCATGGAACGTCCTCTTAGCAAGCATCAGGCCTATATGCAAAAGATCAGTCAGTCGGGTATGTCATTGGCCGATATTCAAACAGCTTGGCACAAATACTATGTTAGCCTGCCGGACAACGAAAAACACGAAGTCTGGAAAGAATTCTACGCCGAGCATGATCGTAAAAGACAAAGTCCGGCAACAAAACCGGCCGTTCTGGCTCAGGAGATTAGACAAAACGGCGAAAAACCGACTGTTCACTCTATGCCGAAGTCAGAAAGTCATAGACCACGTTCAGCAAGCGAAGTTAAAAGGCAGCTGGTTGGAAAGGCTAACCTTAGCGCGAGCAACCGGACACGCGCCAAACAACATTTTCAGTCACTGTTGTTTGGGGTAGGCATGGGTCTAATCGCTGTAATTATCCTACTTTTCGGATTCTTCAATGATCGATTTATAGCGCCATTTATAACCCCTAGCAGGAACGTCAGCAGTACACCAATTATTCTAGACGCCTCAGCCGATGTAAGTTCTGAGCCTAAGATCATCATTCCAAAAATTAATGTCGAGATACCAGTTGTTTACGATGAACCGTCCATTCAAGAAGCTGCCGTTCAAAAAGCCCTAGAACGCGGTGTAGTCCACTATGCCACCACTCCGAGTCCTGGCGAAAAAGGCAATGCCGTCATCTTTGGACACTCTAGCAACAACATCCTTAATAAGGGCAAGTACAAGTTTGCCTTCGTACTGCTTAGTCGTCTGGAAGAGGGCGACACATTCTATCTAAACAAAGATGGCATCCGATATGCCTACAAAATATATAGTAAACAAATCGTTAAGCCTACAGAAGTTGATGTACTTAATTCCAACGATAAAGCCGCAACCGTTACCCTTATAACCTGTGACCCTCCTGGGACGACCAGGAATCGATTAGTAGTCGTCGGCGAACAGATTAGCCCAAAGCCCTCCAAGAATGTGGCCAGCACCGCCAAGCCAGTTGACGCAGAGACAACTGTCCTAGCCGGAAATGCGCCCAGCCTATGGCAAAGAATTAAAGACTGGTTCTAGGGTTTTAGGTTTAACTTAAGACTAGTGCGAACCAGATATACACCCTTACTGTCTTTAATTGGTGCAAAGCTAAATAATCTTTCGTAGTCTCTATCGAACGCAGGGATCGTCCCGGATACTACAGATCCTAAGTCCCGGTAGTTAGCACCGTCAAACTCAAATACCAATATTTTGGAATCCTGATTGAGCAGCAGCCGATGTCCGTCCATCCAGGTCGCTAGCTGGCCCGACTCGTCTATTTTCCCAGGCACCTCAAAGTTAAAGCGTCGACTATCTTCGAAGTCATAAACCGCAAAAGTGGTACCACTTTCAGCCGCAAGAAATCGAGTGTTATTAGAGAACGATATCTTTTCCGGTTTGTTTATTTTCATCAGCGTTAGCGGCGCAAGCTCTTCGGAACTCTTGCCCAGTTTTCCAATTGGATCCTTAAATATCAACATCCTATTCTCTTTAACAGGTGCTATTGCAATATAGGTAGCAGTGTCGAATTTCGCCATGTCAATTAAAACAGGACTGGACTTTATAGTTCTAAGTAAATAATTCTTGTTGTCCTTCCATACTCGAACCTGTGTTGTCTCGGGGCTCTTAGGGTCGTTTACGGTATATATCACAGTGTCATCTTGATAAGATTTGTATTCCGAGACAGATTTAATTATGTCTGTAATCTTCTTAGATTTGGTATCTGCTGTTTGCAGTAATTTGGTTTTTTCATCATACAGATACAATTTATCGAACTTCTTATCCCTGAGAGTAACTAATGTTGGATCAACCTTTAATGTTTTGTTAACATTTATCGACTCTTCTGGCTTGGCCCTATCGATAACAATATATTCAAATTTATCGTCAAATGAATGCCTAATTAACAAGTGTCGATTATCAGTAGACCACTCAACCAATTTAAGTTTGTGCTTACCAGTATCTGCATTTGTCAGTAGGCTAGCCTCAAGTGCAATGGCTTTCGGAGCATCTTGAGTATTCTCGGTATCGTAAACCTCAAAATCAGCTAGTGATCCTGGAACAGAAACCATAATCCACCGCCTGTCTGGACTTTGGCTGGAGAATATTGGTCGAGAGTCATATTTTTTAGTTTCCGCAACAACAAGCTTAGTAGGGAAGAGTCTTGGATAAATGAAACGCTCAATACTTCCGCCGTCTAACTGAAAGGATTTCTTCCAGGTATCGTATCCGGTTCGCCTTAACTCAAGGTCGTATTTTCCAGCCGGAACAGTTAATCGCTTATCTGTCTGTCCATTCTCTTTACCGTTCAGAAATATAGTGCTTGATTCGGGGGCCGAATCTGTAAATATCAAGCCGTTCTGAATCACTTTGCCGGTTTTACGATCAACATCATAGCCGTTAGATAAAATTACTATTATGGTTGAGGCCAGGGCAATGGCTATGCCTACCAGGAAATATCCCAAGAACAGTCGTCGGATGTGGGCTTGTCGTTTTGCGGGGTCTAAGAAATCCATATTTTTTTGTTTTGTGGCGATTACAAACCAATTATACAACTTCTGATCATAAATGAAACCTCGGTTGTTAAATACTTGTAACTGTTCATGCTTACCGGTAGTATTGATACATAAGCATTTATTTGCAAAAGCAGACATATGAGGGCCAAAAAAAATACCATTACCATCAACGGTCGTACCTATGATGCCACCACTGGCAAGGCTTTAGATATGGCAACCACTCCCGCCAAGGCTGTGGTGAGCACCAAGAAGATCAAAGTAACAAATTACGAAGACAAAAAACAAACTGTCTTTGTTAAGAGATCTTCTGCCACCACACCAGCGCGAAAAATTGAGCGTTCGAAGACGCTAATGCGCAACACAGTCAAACGACCATCCACTCCAGTTGTTACTCACTCAGTAGCTGGCCTAACCGCGCAGCCAAAGACTATTATCGTAAAGTCTGGTAAACAGATTACAAGGGATAAAACCCTACATACCCACACTAAAAGCCCTCAAATAACAAAGTTTGGCCTTAGCAGTAGTGTTCACACCACAAAAACCGCCCATATCCCAGTAGCTAGCGCACCGACAACAAAGACAACCCATAACTATGATATAAGCAACACGCCGCCGGCTCCACGAATACACCCTGGCAGTAAGCCACTTCGTGAATCTCATAAAGATTTATTCGAGACAGCTTTGCAGGGTGCTAACAGCCATAAAGCTAAAAGATTACGACGGCCAAAAGCCAAGCACCGGATATTGAGGCTTGGGGCTAGTGCACTGACCGTTATGCTCCTGGTGGCATTCTTTGGCTATCAGAATATGCCCGCCTTTGCCTTAAAAAGGGCAAGCTCAACTATTGGTTTCAATGCAAGCATCCCCGGTTATAAGCCAGCCGGATTTAGACTAAACGGGCCGGTGACTTATGGCCCAGGTAATGTAAGCCTTACTTTTAGGTCAAACAGCGACAGTCAAAGCTACCAATTAACACAGCAAAAAACAGATATGGATGAACAGGCCTTAACCCAAAGCGTATTGCAGGGCCAGGACTACCAAAAAGTGTCGGCTAATGGTCAACCCGGCTATATCTACGACGGAAATAATATTACTTGGATAAATGGCGGTGTATGGTACAACCTTACCGGCGATGCTTCGCTCTCCGAAAAACAACTTGTCAACATTGCGTCCTCCCTCTAGGTCAATAAGCCACTTTACCGTATACTAACAGGGATGAAAACAGTTCGAACCAGATACGCTCCTAGCCCTACCGGCTACCAACATGTAGGAAATATCCGTACCGGTTTGTTTGCATGGCTTGTTGCACGTCAGGCAAAAGGTAAGTTTATCTTAAGATTAGAGGACACAGACCGGGCAAGACTTGTTGAAGGTGCCGACAACCATCTTTTAGAATGCATAAAGCTACTTGGGCTAGATCATGACGAAGGCTTTGACATAGGTGGTCCATTTGCCCCATATCGCCAAAGTGAAAGATTAGATACATATAAACCATGGGCACAAAAACTGATTGATGCCGGTCGGGCTTATGCCGACCCCTACACCCCTGAGGAAGTAAACGCCTTCCGACAGCAGGCACGTGACAACAAAAAGCCATTCTTATACCGTAATCATCGTCCAGAAAATCCACCCGCCTGGGATAGCACCACGCCCCTAAGGTTCAAATCTGATCCTAAGGATTATTCGTGGCACGACGAAGTTATGGGAGATTTATCGGCCGGGGCTGAGGCTATTGATGACTTTATTCTTATTAAGTCAGATGGATACCCAACCTATAACTTTGCGCACATTGTTGATGATGCCGAGATGGAAATAACCCATATTATTCGTGGCCAGGAATTCATTTCCTCGACACCGAACTATCTCAACCTGTACGAGGCGCTAGAAATTGACAGACCAATATTAGCAACCATGCCTCACATCCTAGGAGAATCGGGTAACAAAAAGCTAAGCAAACGTGACGGTGCAAAGGATGTACTAGATTACATTCGTGATGGATATCTCCCAGATGCAATGGTTAACTTTATTGCATCTCTAGGTTGGAATGATGGATCTGAGCAAGAAGTCTTTAGTGTCGAAGAATTAATTGATAAATTTAGCCTGGACCGAGTCCAGCGCAGCGGAGCCCGTTTTGATGAACAACGATTGCTATGGCTAAATGGTGCACATATCCGAGCATTGCCGCTAGATAATCTTTACGAACAGACTACCGACTATTGGCCAACAAGCAGTAAATCCGCCGACGAAAATTATAAGAAGAAAGTTCTAGGATTAATTCAGGAGCGACTTAAATTCTTCAAAGAAATACCGGAACTTACAGGTTTCTTTTTCGAAGAGCCAACCGATCAATCAATCTTAGATTTAATTAATGATCCTAAGAACAAGCAATTACGAAAACTAGAAGCTGGCCAGGGTAAGTCTATTCTAGAAGCTGCCTATAAATCTTTGGAACAATCCGATTTTAGCCTTAAAGATTTAGAAGAGCGTCTAAACAATCTACTAGTAGAACTAGAAACTAAACCTGGCATACTGTTTAGCCTAGTAAGAATTGCAGTTAGTGGAAGCCCGGCATCTCCTCAATTATTTGATACCCTGAATCTTCTTGGTAAAGAGATTAGCCTAAAACGACTTAAGCAGACGCTCGAAGTCCTATAGTCCTGTTTCTGGCAACTTCATATAATTCACCCAGGAATTGTTGTTGTTCGGCCATTATTCGGGCACTTTGTTCTGGCAATGAATCCGGCGGAGTTGGTGGTTCTATTTGATCACCGCTGGCGAGCAGGCGAGATATAACGTCTGTCGACACAGCTTGCGACAGCATTAGGTCTAATCCGCGTCCAACAAGACCAGCTTCACGTCGTCGCCCAGCTTGCAGTAGTCGGCTCCCAACAGGAGCCTTCGAGAGCGCAAGATTAACGATTGCTGGTCCGGCCCGCCATACATGTCCAAGGTGGGCAGTATCATGAACGCGAGTATATAAATCTTCGGAAGTTACAAACACTCCTGTGCCCAAACCTTCTAAAAAGGGAGCTAATCTGACCCTAGTTTTAAGTCCGGTTGTTTCGACCCTTAAACAGCTGTTTGGCTCTAGCCCCATTTCCTGGCGCAATTCTAGGGCACGAGTGTTCAAGACCTCTATTTGGGCAAATCTTCGTTGCTGACTTCGCTGACGGGCATTGCTGAATAACATAATTAGCAAATAATACAATATAATTATCAAGTCTGCAATTTCTTGTAAGCATAAGCTTTTGCTACAATAATCTAATGAATCGAATATTCAAAAGAAATACAGAAAATAAAATAAGCCCGGCAGACCAGATAAAAGAAGATGAGCTACTTGGCAGAGTTGGCGGTCAAGAACAAATCAGCGACGAACAACCAAGCCAAGAATTCAAAGAGATACTAACAGAAAAGCCTATCACAGCAGAGAAGAGAGACTGGTTTTATATAAATCGTTTTAAGGACTGGTACGGGGATCTCAGCAAGAAGAAAAGGATAGCTTTTATTGCCGGTGTAGTCCTTTTGCTAAGCGGAAGTGGATCGGCATTAGCCTGGGCCATAACTCGTCCTAGCCCGGCTACACCCGTGGCAGCCAAGCAAGAAGTTATCACTGATACACCAGAATCCGAGAAGATCGTTAGTCCTTTAACTGGCCTTAAAGTTTCGCCAGAATTAAGCAAAAGACCAGTCACTGCGGTTATGATCGAAAACAGTCCTGACGCCCGCCCACAATCCGGCCTGACCGACAGCGGTATAGTATTTGAAGCTATTGCCGAGGGTGGAATCACCAGATTTGCAGCCGTCTACCAAGAGGATCAACCCCAATACATCGGTCCAGTCCGAAGTGCGCGCCCCTATTTTATCGACTGGATCTATGCATTCCATCCAGCTTATGCCCATGCAGGTGGTAGCGCCGAAGCACTGCAGAAGATCAAGAAAATGGACATCAAAGACATGGATCACGGAGTAAATGCCAGTGCCTTCCAAAGAGTTAGCAATAGAGTAGCTCCGCACAACCTTTATACATCTATGGATAAACTTGATGAGGTCAAGAAAAAGCGTGGCTATAAATTCGAAGAGTTTACTGGATTCCCCAGAAAAGAAGAGTCTCCTAGCAAGACGCCTAACGCCTCGACTATCGAAATGAATATTTCGAGCTTCTACTACAACACTCGCCATGTCTACGACTCCAAGACCAATACCTACCTCAGGAGTGAGGGCGGTAAACCCCACAAAGACGGCAAAACCGGTAAGCAAATCGCCCCCAAGGTACTCATTGCCAACATAATTCCTCACCAACGTCACAGTAATGGCGTCAATACTGCCTACGACCATATCGGCAGCGGCAAGTGCTATGTTTTCCAGGACGGTACAGTAACCATTGGAACCTGGAAGAAAGAGTCGGTAAAATCGATGATTACCTTCACCGATTCAAGTGGCAAGCCAATCGCACTCAACCCCGGACAGACCTGGATAACGGCTGTCGGCAAAGACAGCGGCGTAATCTACAAATAGTTACTTCTTTGGCCGTATACTGTATCCATGGACCAGGAAGAGTTAAACAGTCATGGAGTTTCAGAGCATACCGGTTTTCCGAATGCGGCCACCGACGCCCGACTCAATACTCTGGATCTTGCCAAGCTTCTAGTCAAACATCCTTCGAGCACCTTCTATATGCGTGTCGATGGCGATAGCGGGCAAGAGGTTGGGGTAAATTCTAATGACATTATCGTTGTCGACCGAGCCATGACCCCCAGAAAATCAGATCTAGTCGTTTGGTGGGATAATGACAGTTTTGTAATCACCATCTCTAGTAAGCTGCCTAAAGAACTTGCCCCCTGGGGAGTTATTACGCACTGCATACATGCCTATAGAGGTATTGATAAGTGAGTCAACCAGTATTTGCTCTTGTGGACTGTAACAACTTTTTTGTTAGTTGCGAACGAGTATTTAGGCCAGACCTCGAAAATAAGCCTGTAGTCGTACTAAGCAGCAATGACGGCTGTGCCGTAGCTCGGAGCAATGAGGTCAAAGAGCTTGGCGTGCCAATGGGAGCACCGGCTTTTAAGTATAAGGAGCTGTTCAAAAAACATGGGGTCGTAAAGTTCTCAGCCAACTTCGAGCTATACGGCGACCTCAGCAAAAGGATTATCCGGATATTAACCGAGCTAACCCCTCGAACCGAGATCTACAGCATAGACGAAGCCTTCCTGGAGTTATCTCAGCTCGAAACCAAAGACTATGACTCAGTTGCAAGGACACTGCGCGACCGTATCTGGAATGAAGTTGGCATACCAGTTTCAATTGGAATTGCACATAGTAAAACCCTGGCCAAGCTGGCAAGCGACCATGCCAAAAAGAATCCCGAAAAGCTAGGCGTAACAAATCTATTAGGGTCAGCAAAAGACAATTCCATCATCCTAACCAATGTCCCAATAGAGAATGTATGGGGCGTGGGATGGAGACTTGCTCCTAAACTAAGAGGTGAGGGAGTCGCCAACGCCCTCGATCTAAGTCAGCTGTCTACTCAACGTGCCAGACAGCTATTAGGTGTACGTGGAGAGCAAATGGTTCGCGAGCTCAATAACCAAACCTGTTTTAAATTTACCGAACTAGATGCAAAGCCAAAAACCATATCCCGTACTAGAACATTTGGCGAGGATACCAACCAATTTCATGTACTAGAAGCTGCTATTGCCAGCTTTGCCACTCAGGCCGCCTATCGTCTTAGGTCCTCCAACCAGCTTGCCCGAAGAGCAGGAATATTTATGATGACCAACCGCCATAAACCCGGATTTCGTAATCAAAGCCAAGACATCACCCTAAACACTCCAACAGCCGATAGCGGGGAACTAATAGAAATTCTAGTCCAGGTCGCGGCCGAGCTGTTTCAGCCCACTATGGCCTACCACAGAGCCGGTGTATGGTTAGAAGACTTCGTGGCAGATGATCAACTCCAAACCGATCTATTAGGCCAGGTCGATGTAGCAAAATACGATCGGTCAAAAAAACGCATGGCCTCTTTTGACCTCCTTAACAAGCGCTTCGGACGAGGAACAATCAAGTACGCAGCCGAGAATCTAGCCAGGGCCTGGCAACCAAAACAGATGATTCGCAGCCCTAGATACACCACAAATTGGGAGGAATTACCCCTGGCTAAATTCCGCTAAAGTGTATACTTATAGGATATGAAGTTGAGTCCTAGGCTAGTCAAACGTTTCCAGTCCTTAATTAGATCAAAGCTGTTCATCAAATCAGTTTTGGTACTGTTTGTAGTCTTCCTGATCACCAATATTGTAGCTGGCATTACATACAAAAATAAAACTTATCCAAAAAGTAATATTGCCGGCATACAAGTAGGCAACAAAGAATACGACGACATACAGAAGCTGAAGCTACTAAAAGATAGTGTTGAGCTTCAGACACCTTATAAGAAACAAATTGTTGCCTTAAGTGATGTAAGCGTAAAAACAGACTGGGAATCGACAAATAAAGGCATCTCTAACGAAAAAAGCTGGTTACCAGTTTACGATTATATCCGTAGCCATCAGCTCAGCTTGGTTATAAATTACGACACTAAATCATTGGATATCATTTCTAAAAAAGCTAGCCAATATTTTCTCCAGGAGCCAGTAAACTGGAGTATCTCTAAATCCAAAACTGCTAGCCTAAATTCCGGGAAAAACGGCTTTCAGGTAGACGAAAACAAGCTTAGTGACGAGATTGCCAAATCAATAACCACCACCGGTTCACCAATTTCTGTACCACTAAAAGAGATTCAGCCAGAAATCAATAAATCCTCACTTGAGCCGCTAGTCAAGGAGCTGAATGCTAGGGCTAACCTTGAGATCAAACTAGAATACGACGGCCAAATATCTAAAGCTAGTCCATCTGAAATACTTGATTGGTATGAAATAAGTAAAGATAAACTAAAGATCTCCAATGATAGTATCGACTCTTATGTAACATCTTTTGGATCAAAGCAGGGAATAAGCGTCCAGAATATCCAAAAAGTAACCGGCGACATCAATGCCGCCCTGCAAAAGAACACAAAGCTTACAGCCACATTAGTGGCCGCACCTAAAGCAATCAAAAAATACACTTTTTGCGTCAGAGCTAAGGGAATAAGTGAAAGCTTTTTACCGGACTTTGCATCTAAATTCGTGTCCACTCTAAATAACCCTAAGGGCTGGGCTTTGGACGGGCAGGTGAGCTTCACCCAAGTAAGTAGCGGCTGTGACTTTACGGCCTGGCTATCCAAGGCCTCGCTGGTACCAAGCTTTGGTGCAGCCATCTGCGACAGCACATGGAGCTGTTCCGTTCCTCCAAATGTCATAATTAATTATGATCGTTGGACGGGCGCTAGCCCTGCCTGGAACGAGAATGGAGGCAGCTTAAGTGATTACCGGAACATGGTGATTAATCATGAAACAGGGCATTGGCTAGACTTTAGACATCGATTCTGCGGAGGCAAGGGCCAGGCTGCCCCGGTAATGCAACAACAAAGCATTAGTTTGCAGGGATGCAAATTCAATCCTTGGCCTACCAAGGATGAACGCGATACTCTCAGAACCAAGCTAGGGCTATGAAGATCCATCTTATAACCATTGGACAGCCAAAGTTAGATTTTGCTCGAAGTGGCTGGCAAGAGTATACCAAGCGTCTAGGCCATTACCATCAAGTCCGGGTCACTCATCTTGCTGATAAAAATAATAATCCCGAAAGCATCATAGAAGCTGCCAAAGGAACAAGAATTGTAGCCCTTGTAATTGAAGCTAAGCAAATGAGCAGCCCAGAACTCGCCGAATTCTTAGATAAAAAAGCTCTCGCCGGCCAAGAGTTATCATTTGTAATTGGCGGACCAGACGGTCTCCCTCAAGAAGTAATTAATATGGCTGATTCCCAGTTAAGCTTCTCTCATTTAACATTTCCTCACGATCTAGCGATGGTTATCCTTGCCGAAACCCTGTACCGTGCCAGCACCATTAACGCAGGCCTTCCTTACCACCGACCATAGCTAAACAGTGAAAAAGTATTCACTGCCTTTTACTCGTGCAGTCGATAGTCTAGCTTTATGAGTAAAAAACCATTTATAGATTTCGATTTACCAACTAAGCACCTAGTGGGCGGTAACCATTTTGTTCCACCCAAGACGCGTGATCCCAACGAAAGGGAAAGACGTCAGAGCCTTCCAGCCGGAACATTACTTGCCGAATTCCAGCAACGAGGACTTTCAATGGCCTCCATAATCCTGGGTATTCTTCAAGATCCTGCCGATCTGGAATCAGCAAATTCATTCATCAGTCCAGCGGGACTTAATACATCTTGGTATAGTTTTGCCCGAGATTCCGAGGTTATGCGACGACGCCTAAAACTAGCTCAGTTAGCAGCAGACGACCCCGAGCAACGACCTTCGTCGTACATGCTTCATCATCAAGCCACCGACCTTTTTGGAATAGCAACCGAACAGGCAAAGGGACTGGTAATTGCCACGGTCAGAGGGTTAGAAACTATCGACGACTACAAAAAGAATATTGCCCGAACAGTCGGACATGCCTCTTTAGTGCTAGATAGTGTCCCTATAGGCGACCAAGTTGGCTACGGCGATATACAGGCCACCGACTTTGACCTCCAAGCTATGTCCCGGCAAAGAGGACTTAAGGTCCTAGAACAAGCACGCACATTACATGCCGTAACCGGCGAAGTGCCGAGTCTGGCAGGCCTAGCAGACCCCGATAGCGGAATATCCGTACACCTCCGAAGACAAGGCACAAACGCTGTGGTCGAAGCCTGGGAAGAAGCCTACGCGATTGCAGCCTAAATATTAAATGTCTTTTCTACAAAGAATAATTCGTTTGCCTTATGCAAATTACCAAGCATCTTGGTATTTGGCAGCATATTCTCGTCAGTAAAGTCTGGATCTTGAGCCCAATAAAATTCGTTTAGCGGGTCATTCTGAAGCAGCTCGCCCTCGGCATCATCACTTGCCAGGAAAGTATAGTTGGTGTAGCTTTCAAGTTCTTGTTGGTCATAAACGGTAACAAAGCCGCTACCAAGTACCCTAAAATTTGCCTTGATACCAGAAAGCTCAAGACAGGTTTGGCTTGCACTTTCGACTACATTCTTACCGGCTTCTGGAAGGCTTCGCATAAACCCAACTCGCCCAATTAGTGGATGCGACTTTCGACGACAGAGCAACCAAGCCTTATCCTCTTTTCTCCTGATAGCCAGAACTAGGATCGGATAGGCCTGATCTATCAACGCCTGACTGTTCTTTAATGCTCGTTGGCCAGCCATCTTACCCTGAGGAGTTAGCTGATAAAGTCCATCCTCGTTTTTGTGAACATAATTAGCACTGATAACTTTTTTAAGATGGTAATCAAAAAGTTTACTTTCTATGCCATCGGGTTTGAGCTCACTAAAACGCAAAGCATCTGCAAAAGCCAGTTTATAGACTATCGATTTTTGAATGTGATGCGCCAACATATAGTCATAATAACAAACAAGCCATCAAGGTCGGTCAACAGCCTAGATTTTGCTACAATAAAACAATGAAATCTAAAAACATTGCTATAGAGGCCAAAAACCTGACTCGTAAGTTCGATGAGAAAGTAGCAGTGTCGGATGTCAGTCTATCAATTAAAGAAGGCGAGATATACGGCTTCCTGGGTCCTAACGGTGCGGGGAAATCAACGACTATAAAAATGCTGGTTACCCTGTTAGAGCCAACTAGCGGGCAAGTAAATATATTGGGCGTCAGCGCTATCGACAATCCTGATGCCGTACGCCTAGAAATTGGTGTAGCGTTGCAAGAGGCCGCTCTTGACGAAAGCCAAAGGGGGGATGAATTCCTACGTTTGCAAGCTCAACTTTATGGCCTAAGAGGATCTGCCATGGAAGATCGTCTTACTGAGCTTAAGACTTTAGTAGATATCGGTGACGCTATTAGCAAACCAATCAAAGAATATTCTGGTGGTATGAAGCGCCGATTGGATCTTGCAGCTGCTTTAGTTCATAACCCTAAAGTATTGTTCTTAGACGAACCAACAACAGGTCTAGACCCGATTAGCCGAACTAAAGTCTGGAACGAAGTACGACGACTCAATAAAGAACTAGGCATGACAATCTTTCTAACAACTCAGTATCTAGAAGAAGCTGACCAACTTGCTGACCGAATAGGAATTATTAGTAACGGCAAATTAGTTGTAGAAGGAACCCCGGCCGAGCTCAAGCGGAGCACAGGACAAGATTCGATTATTGTAAGCTGTTCCAAGCAATCTCAAGCTGTTCTTGATACACTCAACAAGATTAAGGGCGTTACAAAGGTAGAACAGTCCGACGGCGAGATTCTAATCGCATCTTCCCATGGAGCCGAGTCGGTTGCCAACGTGGTAGTCCAGTTGGAAAAACTAAAAGTTAAAATCAAGCAGTTAACCCTCCGCGAAACCAGTCTGGATGATGTTTTCCTGGAATACACTGGAAACAGATTATCCAAACAGGAGACAGAAGTATGAGCGCCACATCCCTAACCAACAGCGTTAATGTAACACCAAAGCCAGCCGGCTTCTTCCGGGACCTGTTTACTGTCGCCGGACGAGCCCTGCGAGCTATCCCCCGCGAGCCAGAGGCAGTTATACCGGCACTAATGATTCCTTTGTTCTTCTTTATTGTTAACGTTGGATCACTAAGTGAAGCCTCTAAGTTTGCTGGGGTAGTCGATTTTAAAGCCTTCCAATTGCCGGTAGCTATTGTCTTTGCTGTAACTGGTATTTCCAGGGCTAACGCGCTAGTCATTGACATTAAGTCTGGTTATTTTGACCGATTACTAATTTCACCCGTCCGTCGAAGCGCCTTACTACTCGGCCTGATGATCGCCGACTTAGCTTTAGTTATCGGTCTATCTATCCCCGTAGTGATCCTTGGTGCATTACTTGGAATCAAGTTTGTTACAGGTGTTGCTGGAATATTAACTTTCCTAGCAATCTCTGGCCTATGGGGACTAGCATTTACCGGCTTTCCATATGCCATCGCTCTAAAGACCGGTAGCCCGGCAGCCGTTAACTCATCCTTCTTGCTGTTCTTCCCATTCTCGTTCCTAACCACCAGTTTCTTGCCCCTAGAGGCCCTCAGCGGCTGGCTAAAGGCTATTGCCAAGTTCAACCCTGTAACGTATCTGTTAGACGGATTGCGCAGCCTAATCTATGTTGGCTGGGATGCAGTGATACTCGGAAAAACCTTCTTAGCCATTGGCATAATTCTTGTCCTGTCATTCAGCATGGCATTCTTAGCCCTCAAAGGAAGAGTTAGCCGCCGCTAATAAATTGACATACTACCAATTTAAATGTATAATAGGTGTATATTTAATGAGGCATTGAAATGGCAGACGTAAAACAGTTTGTTAGTCCGATAGAACAGGGTCCGAGCATAGATGGATCAACTTTAGAAGGCGTCACACCAATTGAGGCTCTAGAGGGGGTAGCTTTGACAGTTGTTGCAGGTGCAGCACTTGCTTGGACGGCAAATCGACAGGAAAAAAATATCAATGAATTCGTGGAAGCAGGATGTCCACCCGAAGACTTTATGAAAGGCTTTGGCTTGATGCCTTTACAACTCTGGGGACCACTTGGTGCCACGCACCTGGTTTTCAAGGGCGCCAAGGCCGCTGCTGGTTTTATCAGACAGCACCGCTCTTAATCGTCGTAGATACTATCTTCACCCGGCATCGAAGCAAGCTTCTGCTGGCGGGTTCGATGAATGAACCAATGTTAGCTTCATTTCGCTCAGCGAAATTACCAATGACCAAAATTGACTTATAACTATGTGTCGCCGGCCCAATGGTGGCTATTGTTTTAGTTCATTTGTTCTATTGTAGCTGCTTATGTCTATTCTGAATCGCCTTCGAAAACTGGCTAGACTTACATTTTTTCAGGAAGTGGTATGTTAAGTAAGTTCATACCGTTGCTTAATACTTGCCGTATAGCCCTTACCAAAGTCATGCGAGCATCCCTAATGTCTTCGTTTTGTTCTTTTAATAGTGGGGTATTTGCATAGTAAGTGTTAAATCCATGACCTAGTCTATAAAGATATTCAGATACAACAGAAGGCTCGTATTTATCGGCGGCAGTTTTAACCACGTTTGGATACTCGGCCAGTAGCTTAATGATTTCACCTTCGAAGCCTTCTAATCGTAAATTCTCGACGGTTCTTTGGACATCTTCGGTGTTGGGTGATTTTGGGTGATGTGACCCTATTAATGCATTCATTCGGGCATGAGTGTACTGCAAGAAAGGACCGGTATTACCTTCAAAGCTTAGCGCTTCATCCCAGCTAAATGTAATTTTACGGTCTGCACTTTGCTTAAGATCATAGTAGACAATCGCACCAACGGTAACTTGGCGAGCAATTTCGGCTAATTCTTCTGGGGTTTGGCCACTAGCCCGAGACTCGGCATTTTGTGTAACTTTTTCTAGGGCTTTTTGATAAACCTCGTCAATCACATCATTTAAGAAAACAACGTTGCCGCGCCTCGTAGACATTTTGCCTTCTGGAAGTTCTATAGCTCCAAAACCGATGTGAGTTAATTCTGGAGTTTGATCACCAGCATAACGACTGAAACCATCAAATACCTGCTTAAGATAATCTTTTTGCTCGCTACCTACAACGTAAAGAATCTTCGTCGGATCAAACCACTCCATCCTGGCCGACAAACTGGCTAGGTCTCGTGTACCGTACAATGACGATCCATCGGATTTTCGTATTGTAAGTGGGGGCGTGCCTTTCTTACCTGGAATCAAATGTAGTCTACCTTTATCGTCATGTGTTGCAATTCCGGCACCAATATATGCTTCATAGACATCCGATAACATGTCCGAGTATGCCGATTCGCCAATGATATATTCAAAATCAACACCTAAGAATTGATAAACTTTGTCAAATTCCTTCATACTAAGATCACTAGCCCATTGCCAAAGCTCAAGTGCTCGCTCGTCGCCTGCTTCTAGCCGAGTAAACCACTTACGCCCTTCGTCCTGAAGTGCCGAGCCACCGTCTTCGGAGTTTTCCTGTTCTTCAACAATTGCGGCATTTATTTTAACGTAAAGTTTTTGCAAACCTGCAATCTGAGTTTCTGGTTCATCTAGCTCTGGGATCTCATCGTGCCAGAGTTGGTAGGCATAAGCCAAGATGCCAAACTGCGTGCCCCAGTCACCCAAATGGTTATCCCTAATGACAGTGTAGCTATTAGCATGCATGATTCTGGCGATAGATTCACCAATTACGGTAGAGCGCAAATGACCAAGATGCATGCTTTTAGCAATGTTGGGCGAGGAAACATCCAAAACTACGGTCTGGCCTGCCCCCCGGTTATTAAATCCATACTTATCGCCCATAGCGTCAACATCACCAAGAATATTTGCTGCCGTAAGTTTTTTATCTAGTTCAATATTTATAAAACCACCATTTACCTTAACGGGGTTGTCTGGACCCAACCATTTAGCTAACTTACCCGAGAGTTCAGCTACGGCGTCAGCGCCAGCTTGTTTAAGCATAGAGTGGGCCGGTATAGCTAAATCCGCTTCAACTCCCGCCTTTTTGGCTACAGAAACTACTGGCAAGTTGGTACCCTGCCAAGCCAAATAATCGCCAATTGTATTGGACATACCTGCCATGGTGTAATCAGTTAACTCAGGTAGCTCTTCTGGTGTAAAACTTTCTATCTCTAGTCTAGCTGCTGGTTTTGGAGGTACTGCAATATTGCCAGCTAAGTGGACAGATAGTTCGGGGCTGAAAATTTCTGGGGATTTTTCTATATTCACATACTCTCCTTAATTATGCCGGCTGCTCGGCTCAGAACCCCATGGTACTCGCGGCAGTAGTCGCTGACCATGTCATTGGCCCAAGTATGATTTGCATTGGGCACCACTCTTAAGCGGGTTCTACCGGTTAGCAAATTTACTGGTCCGTGGACTAATGTTTGACGGCCACGGTCACGACGTTGAAGCCGATGTAGATCATCAATCGGGCCAGCTGGAGGCATTAATAATCTTGATGTCCATTCACCTTCGTTGATAAGATTCTGATTTCTGCCAAACAATACACAGTAACCCCGACCCTGACGACCAGACACCACCAATGTCTCTGTGGCTGTTTGAGTCGCTGGTAAAACTATTTGTCCAGCAACAACTTCTGCACTTTGTAGGCCATGGACAGAGTCGATTTGATCATACAAACCACCCTGGTCGTACAGGGCACGCTCTAGCTGGTCATATGTTTCTGGTGAAGTGATCACTTTATTTCTCCGTACTTTTCCACAAACTCAATAATTATATTGTAATACATTTGCAAATTTGAACAAGTCATACTTTCGTTGTATTTATGCATGGTCTCGGAATCGCCTGGACCAAAGATAACTCCAGCACTTACGATCTCTCTTAAATAGGATAGATCTGTGGCGCCAGAAAATACTTTGGCGCTTAAGCTTGGCTCTATCTGCTGTAGCTTTTTAGCCAAGCCATCGTTTTTATCGTGCCAAAAACTCTTTGCGTCTTCTCCTAAATGCTTGAAGTTAGATTTATATGCACTAAGCAACTTTTTTAATGCAGGCTCTACTTTATCTTCTAACTCAGGTACCAACCTAATATCTACGCCCAATGTGCAATTACTAGGGAATTGATTGGCCGAATTATTACTTCCGGAATCTATTGAAGTGACCGCAATACTAGGACTGCCTAAAAGTGGATGGCTATATTTTGTTTGCCATTCTCTATTAAGTTTTGTGATTTCCTTTTTGATAGATAATGCATTAAATATGGCATGTGAGTTTATTTCTTCTGGTCTTGACGCGTGTCCAGACTGGCCGCTGACGTCAATGTTAATTAGCATGTTGCCCCGGTGGCCAATGCCAATAAACTGGCAATCTGTAGGTTCAAGTACAACTGCCTCTACATCTTTATAACTAGTATTGGCGGAAAACCATTTAACAAACTGGGCTGCACCATATCCGTCAATTTCTTCACGGGCCACAAAAGAGAACCAAATATCATATCCGCGGTCAGTCTGGGTTTTATCTGTATGCAGCTTCTGCGACAGTTCAAGCATGATTGCACAGCCTGACTTCATGTCGCTTACTCCAAGGCCAATCAACTTATCTTGGATTTCTTTAAGCTTAAAAGGATCACTATGCCACATGGTCTCGTCACCTTCAGGAACGGTGTCTATATGGCCATTAAACATTAGGGCACGGCTACTTATTTTAGTTGATTTTAATACACACGCTACCCAGCCAGTGCCGCGTTTCACCTGATAGCCGTATTCACTAAGCCAGTTTGCAATAGCATCTAGTATGGTTTTTTCTGATCTGGATACAGACGGAATTTCGACTAAATCTTTAAGCTTTGACTTAATATCATTCATCTGGACCCACCTCAATATTGGTTATATCAAATACCCTGCCACAGCATTGGTCGCCAATACTCTGGGCGTCGTCATAAAAACGGCAAAGATGACATAGCTTCCAAACCTCTGGAGGCAATGATTCATTGGCATTTTCTATCTGAATACCGCCAAGTTTAGCGAATAATGTAGCGCTGCTGTAGTTAGAAAAAGCCAGTATTTGTTCTGCTGTAAGTTCTTCTCTAACTCTTTGGACCAAACGCTTCACCAGGTGTGATCCTACGCCTAGACCCCTTATTCTAGGGTTGGTTACTAGGCCACCCAGTTCAACCACGTTGCGCGAGTAGATATTCGTAATTGCTCCGTATCCTGCCAAAACATTTCCATCTAACCTTGTTCCTGATGCATAAGCGGCCACACCCATTTGGTGACCGCCAATTGAGTTTTTACTAATAGAAACCATACTTTCTCTTGTAGACCAGCGAACAATTTGCTCAATATCTGGTACGAGCTCCGGATTAGTTGGGTCAAAGTTAACCATTTCTAAACTGAGGATGTCTTTTTTAGGCATGTGCGTACTCCTCGACGACATCTTCCATAATCTTTCTGTAATCTACCAAACTCTGAATATTAACGGACTCATTAGCAGCATGCATTTTGTCTCGCTGCCCAGGACCAAAAATTACAGCTGGAATTGCTTGATTAGTAAAAATACATAGATCGGCCGCCCCTTGGATAGGATGTTGTGGTAAGTCTGGATATTTAATGTCAAACAGCTGTCTTAACTTAGACTCTGGACTGCAATAGCCCACTGGCTCGCCACTACCAAATTCCAGCGTAATGTCACCGCCAAAATTAACTTCTGTCAACACTTTTAGCTCTTGCTTTAGCTTTTCATGCAAATCTGGAGTTGTACGTATATCTAAAGTTAGGTCGCAGTTACCGGCAATTTTATTTGGGGCTGCAACATCACCGCTAAAAATTTGAGTGACGGCTATAGTAGGCTTGCCGAGTTGCGGATGTAAGTATTGTTTATCCCATTTCTTTTGGAGTAAATCTATTTGGACTATTATTTCATCTAGAACAGTCAATACATTACTATTAATTTTATCGGGTAAAGAAGCATGTCCTGAATCACCAGCTATCTTTACTTTTACAAACTGGTTGCCACGGTGACCGATGCCGACGTAACCGTTATTGGTTGGTTCACCAAGTATTGCTTCGACTTGCTTGTAATCCTTAAACCACTTTTGTTTCTGCAAGTACTTCAAGGCACTTTTTGTACCATGTCCAGTGGTTTCTTCTTCGCATACAAAAGTAAAAATAATATCAACTGGCGGCTTATTCTTGGAAGCTTTTGATCCATAATATTCAACAAGTAGCATCATTGATGCAACCCCTGCCTTCATGTCACTAGCACCCAAACCGTAGACATATTCTTTGTCAATCAACCCAGAGTTTGGACTTTTCTGCCAACTAGATTCATCGCCCGTACCTACCGTGTCAATATGTCCGTTAAGAATTAGCGCCCTGGAACTATCCTTACCAACTACTCGGCCCAAAACACAACGGTCTATTAGAAGGCTCTGGACACCATGTCCTTTAAGCCAGTTAGAAATAAACTCTGCAACATGTTGTTCGTTACCACTTACAGAGTTGATCTTAACTAAATCTGAAGTTAATTGGGCTAAGTTATGAGACACTAAATTCATCTAAAGTTGGCAATTCGTTTACAGGCTTAACCAGGATTGTATCGCAGCACATCTTTCCTACACACTGTGCAGCCGCATAGCCAGGACATTCTATTTTACAGATCTCTAGTGCATCTCCAAGCTGTGCAACATCTTCTTCGGTAGCTTCTTCAAAGCCGCAAATCTCGGCATTTATTCTATATGAACGGTCGTTAACAAAAACTAGTGCAAGGTGTTCTGGGTATTTTTGCTTTGCTTCGGCAAAGAGTCTTTGCTTTACAGGGCCCCACGCTAATATCCCTCTACCGCCACCTCGCAAATGTGGCGCAACAAACAAGCTACCAATTTCTATGCAGTTTTTATCTTGGTAGACCCTAGTAACGGCGTTATATCCAAGAAAATCGTCCGACTCTGCGTCTAGCGCCATAACGCCCAAAGCATGGTTTTTTAACCCATTAATAGTGATTGGTAACATAGTACTATCCGATTGCGCCTGAAATTCAACCAATTGCGTTGCTGCCCTGAGATGTCTTTCGTCTTCGGGATTAAAAATTTCGGTTACTAAGTTTAAACCAACCATGATCCATCCATTCTACTACAGTTGTGCAATAACATAAATAGTCAAATATGTATAGTCTGCCGGCATAGTCAAGGTGATGATTTTTAATTTAAACTACTGTAGTATCAAATAATGAATTTAAGATTTCGTCAGCAGCAGTTAGATAATCTAACCAAGAACATTAAAACAAAAAAAATCAGGCAAATTGTTGAGAAACATGGCTCGCCCATAATGTTAATCGACAAACAGCAGCTACAAAGTAGATATAGTGCTCTTATCAACGCCCTACCCAGAGTAACCCCGCACTTTGCTATAAAATCCTGCCCCATGTCAGAAGTCCTGTCTATTTATAAAGAAATGGGTGTTCACCTAGACGTGGCCACAAATGGCGAAATTGAGATACTTAAATCTATTGGCTACCCTCCAGAATTGACCATCCACACACATCCACATAAACGGCCAGAAGACATCAAGCAAGCTTTTGACTTTGGTATCCGTAGTTTTGTTTTTGATAGCGTGGAAGAGCTGGATAAGCTAGAGGATCGTAAAGCTGACGTTAATTTAACTCTACGGCTAAGCTTCCCTAACCGTCATGCCTTAATTGACTTATCTTACAAATTTGGCCTAACACCTAAAGAAGCACTTGATGCACTGGGTCAGACCATAGAGCGTGGCTTTAATGTTACTGGTGTTTGTTTTCATGTAGGCAGCCAACTTGCCAATGCACAACCTTTTAAACAAGCCCTGCTAGACACAAAAGAATTTATGGATAAAGCTAAGAGCCTTTATGATCATAACTTCCTAACTTTAGACATTGGTGGTGGCTTCCCGTCTCAATACATGCAAGAAGTAATGCCAATTGAAGACTTTGCAAAAGCAATTAATCCACTTCTAGACAAACATTTTGCAGATATAGAAATTCTTTGTGAACCCGGAAGATACTTGGTCAACGACTCTATATATAACATTTCCCAGGTAACTTCTGCCGTGACTAGACTCGGCAAAAACTGGCTATACATCAATGATGGGGTTTACGGTAGTTTTTCGGACATGCTTTCTGGGCACATGAATTACATTTTGTATGGATTGAGCGAACTAGACGGAGTTAAACCAGAAAAAACCTATATTGTTGGTGGTCCCACTTGTGACAGCATCGACATAATCGACAAAAGTGCGCCTCTACCCAATATGAAAGTTGGCGACCTACTTATTACGCCAAATATGGGTGCTTATGCGCATGCGCTTACATCAAATTTTAATTCGATACCCACACCCAAAGCAGTGGTTATTTAAAGCTCACTTCATTTCGCTCTGCGAATAACCAAGTAGAAAACAGTATTCGCTTCACTCATGAAGGAACTCCTATTGCCGCTCACTCTGTTCGCTAGCACTAGCGGTTCAATCATCGTGAGCACGAAAATGCCTCGACAAAAGTCGAGGCATTTTCGTAGTGACCTCACCGGGAATAATGCCTACAATTTTGCAAACTTCAGGAGTGCTCAGAACAAGTTCCCGTGAGCTCCTTTGTTCTTCGAACCGGGGTTCGCTTCATTTCACTGCGTGAAATAACCAAATTAAAAAGCCATCCTGCGGATGGCGTCTTAATTTGGTGAACCTAAAGGGGGCTGATTCCGAAACCTTTTATCGTGAGCTTGAAGAGTTATCTGACAAAATAGTTGCTATGGAGAGTCAAGATGTTTAGTATTTTTCATAAGACTCCAGCAGCTAAACTTCTCAATACTGCTCTATATAATGAACAGTCGTTCTATCCGGCTTTTGTGAAGGATCTAAAGAAAGCACAGTCCACTCTAATTATTGAGAGTCCTTTTCTGACAACTAAAAGAACTCTATACTTTGCAGGTTTATTCAGAAGATTAGCTAAAAGAGGTGTTAAAATTCGTGTTAACACCCGAAACCCACGTCATCACGATAAGTTATTAGAAATACAGGCTTGGGAATCGATACGAATACTTAGAGATAATGGAGTTAAAGTATATTTCTTTAATGATATGCGCCACCGTAAGTTAGCGATTATAGACCAGCAAGTACTTTGGGAGGGTTCATTAAATATCTTGTCTCAAGTACATAGTAAAGAAATTATGCGTCGTACAGATTCAGTTGAATTAACACAGCAAATGGCTAGTTTTACGAAGATATATAATAGATTTTGGTGATATACTAAGGCCTAATATGAATGATAGTTATGAAATTAATGAAGAAGATATTACTAAGGTTATAAAATACCTTGAGTTTCATGATCCCGAAAATGCAAACAGAGAGTATGCTATTGAGTTTATTGAAGCCATGCAAGCTAAGAGTAATGAGATAGCTAGAACCGACGAAGAACTAGCTGAAGAGATTCTTAACTTTACTCGCAGTAAAGATAGCTAACTTTTATCTGGAAAAATATCTGAAGCCTTAACTCCTAGAACTGAAAATATTTCATATAGTGTTTCAACTGAAGCAATGGCAACACCTTGCTCCAATGTCGCATAATAGTTGGTTGCTAAACCAACTTTTTCAGCAACGTCTTTTTGGGTGTAATGCTTGGCTTTACGAGCCTTTTGTAAGTTCGTGCCAATAGCTTTCCTTAGTGCAACTTCATTCATCGATGTATATCTTTATCGCAATTAT
>JBPOHZ010000009.1:0-58690 GCA_052034955.1 Candidatus Saccharimonadota bacterium
GGGGTAATTTTCGATAAGGTTCCATCATACGCAGATATCGATTGTGGAACCCTAGAAATAGAAAAAATCCCAGGGGTGAATGAGATATTTAAGCTCGCTCACTCCCAGGATGTTTCATTGGTGCGCGAGAGAGGACTTGAACCTCCACGCCTTGCGGCACTTGCCCCTCAGACAAGCGTGTCTACCATTCCACCACTCGCGCATTAAGATGTATTCTACCATCTTTCTCTCTGTTAGAAAATAATGAGGCTAATGCCGACGACTAGACGGCATGTCCATAAACTGTTATAATATATAACTTATTACTATGTCAAATTCTCCTGAGTTTTCTACGCCAATACCATTTATTCCTCCCGAACCACGGGGGCCAATAATTGATGAGGTAGTACATGATTATTCCCATTTGCCTCCGATGCCACCAAAACTCCCAGTTGAATTTTCTGAAGATATTAAACACCCAAGGTTAAGAGCGGTTGTAGCAATCGGCGGCGCTTTAGTAGCCACAGCGTGTTTAGGCTTTGGAATTAATATAGTTTTGCCAGCCGCTCCACCCGATAGGTCGGAAGAAGTTTACTGTCCGTCAGACACTACACCCCAAGAGGACGAAACATTAGCAACTATCCGTCATAAGGTGGTTAATATGACCATGGGGGTATCTACAGAACAGGGACAAGTACTAAACGACAGGATAGAGTCTGCCAAAGATTCGGACGCTATCGAGGCGGTAATGAATTCTCATTTAGAGCAGTTTAATCTTACGTACCATGTTAACAAGCTGCCAGAACTGAGGCTTATTGGCTTGCCGATTTCGGATAACTTAAGTCGAGCCAATCTTACGATATCCGACATTAAACAATTGCGTGATGACGCCACTCGGTTTATAAGCGAGCTGAGCCTTACCCCGCGCACAGTATTAACTGGCCATGAGCAACCAGTAGATATATTCTCGCTTCAAGGATATAGCGACATGTTGCATTCCCTGGAACAAGGCTGGGTCGAGAATATGGGCGGTGGACGTTCTACGATGGTAATCGATGGAGACTATCCAAATAAGGCCCCAGCTCTACTACTAGAGTTAGCTGGCGAGAAATGTGGCTTCGAAGTAGGCAAAGAAGGCTTTGGAGCACTTACTAAAACTGACAAAACACCGGCTGATGCTTGGCTTCGTGGTCAAGAACCCAATATCGATGCCCTCAGAGAATACCAGGAATATATGGGAGGGGTGGCGTTTGTACCGTTCTGGGCGAGTTTAGATAGCGTGACAACAGAATGCCACATGACCGATATGCCAGAAGATAAGTTTACTGTGCAAGTAGGGCAGCGCGACGGAGCAAACAGTAATTTAGTAGAGGTGTGGCGACTCAAAGAAAGCCCATTTGGAGAGTCATATCCTACATATACATGGGTCTACGGTTATGTTAGTGGGGGTAATATACGTGATAAAAAATTCCAGCTGTCGGTAGAATCTCGCACAAAAGCAGAATATAATTTTGATCTAAGCAACATTGAAGTAAAGGGATTTGGCTACGAAACTAAGCAAGTTGGATCCACTAAGGTTATGTGCCAAGGTTTCTCATTTGAAATAAATAGCTAAGCTTGTTATAATCACCTCTGTTATCAGATTATTTCAGATAATGGGTGATTAGCTCAGTTGGCTAGAGCACCTCGTTTACACCGAGGGGGTCGGGGGTTCGAGTCCCTCATCACCCACCATATAAACAAGCTATCCAAACGGATGGCTTTTTTATTTCACATTGGTAACATCGGTGCTAACATGAGTTTAGTAATAAGGAGTTTGTCGTGGGTCCAGTAATATTCTTTGCAATAGCCGGTATTGTCATTTTCTTTAATGTCGTAAAGGTCATCGACCAATACGAACGGGCAGTAATACTCCGTCTGGGACGAGTCCAGGAAGCCAAGGGCCCCGGTATTCGGGTCATCATCCCTATAGTCGATCGTTTGATAAAAGTTGGAATGCGGGTCATTACCTTGCCAATCCAAAGCCAAAAAATCATCACCAAAGATAACGTCTCTATCGATGTTGCAGCCGTCGCTTATTACCATGTTATCGATCCGGTCAAGGCAGTAGTCGAGATCGAAAACGTCCAATCTGCCATTTATCAGATTGCTCAAACTACTGTGCGAAATGTTGTAGGTCAAAGCAGTCTGGACGAAGTACTAAGCGCTACTGCCAAGATTAACGAAGCCATTAAAGTAATCCTAGATAAAACCGGCGAGCAATGGGGTGTATTCGTAGACACCGTTGAGCTAAAAGACATCCAACTGCCGGATAGTATGCAACGGGCAATGGCTAAGGAAGCCGAGGCCGAGCGCGAAAAGCGAGCCAAGATTATTGCCGCCGAAGGTGAACAACTTAGTGCCACCAAGCTTGGCGAAGCTGCCGATATCATTGCCAACCACCCAATCGCCCTGCAACTACGTAACCTCCAGGTTCTCAGCGAAATTGCCGTAGAGAAGAACAGCACTATAATCTTCCCAGCTCAGATCATGGACTCCATCAGCGACGTTAAGTCGTTCATGGCCAAAGAACACAAGTAGCCAATTTATTTATAAGCAGGTATTGGGTGGGCCGTGCGATCTGGGTTACCTATGGAATTTACCAGTCCTGCCATTACGGCTGGCGATATAACGCTATACAAACATAAGGTAGAGAATTGATCCATCCTTATTCCCATTGCTTTTTCATAATCCATTCGTCTAGTCAGGGAGCCCTGGGGATTGTCGGGGTCGTTAGGCGGAGTACCTTCTAGATTAAAGGTTATGTTATTTCTCTGGGTGAGTACACCTAGTACTGTATCATCGCTAAGCATCGAAGTCGAGCCGCTCGAGCCATAATTACAAACATCTTCAGAGGGCTCATAAATATCTTTTAATCCTACAATATGGTAGGGAATAGTATTTGTGTCGCTACCGGGGAAGAGCCCCAGATACTGGCCTTTAGCGTAAATTTCCGTATTGCCGGATGACTCTGGAGCGCCAACCATAAATGCCTCTTGTCCAACCACCGGGCCGATCATTGGGTCGACCGTTTGAGTATCAAGCTGTAAGGTCTGGAGTGCTTCAAATTCTGGACTTGTAGAGGCAAGTGTCATAAGCGCTGAATCGCTGTATGAGTAATCTACTGCTACGTTACCAACTGTTGCAAGAGGGTTATTCGCACGAGTTGCTAGATAGTCGGTAGGGTCAACGATTGCATATTCATAATCAAGAATTGGGGTTAAATCATAGGCCGTATCGTCATCTGCCGCACCACCCTTTTGGACTGCTGGGCTTTTAACAAAACAATGCGCTGCAGATCTAATATAAACCTTACCGCCATAACTTACTTTGTTTCCAGTACAGAGTTCTTCCCAGGCTACATCTGGAGTGCTAGTTTTTAGACGTTTTAGAATCTTCACTGTGCTATTTGCTAGCAAATTCTGCTGTTCGTAGCTAGTTTCGCTGTCTACGCCTGGCAGTTCTTCGGGGCTAACTAGCCAAGAATCATCAATCATACTTGGATCTTGGTCGGCACGGATAGCCTCTATCCGCTTGGCACGTTGTAGCTCGTCCTCAATCTGTTCTATGTCGTCATCGTGGCTAGATTGTTGGTCGGAAAGAGCCTTGCGGGCTGCCGTAAGTTCAGTTTGGGCATCATCAATGGCGTTCTCCTGAGCGATCTCATGTGCAATAAGCCCGCTAAATGCCAAACTTGCAGCAACTATCGCAACACCTCTAACTAATCGATTAGGTTGATTTTGCACTAACTCCGGTGAAGGACTCGTCATATTACTTATATAATAACAAGAAACACAGGATTTGTCAATATCACTCAATACGCAATTGACTATATGTATTTTTCATGAGATAGTAGACTATTATGTCAGCAAATACACCCGAGTACCCAAAACAGCCACCTCTATGGCAACCTGAGCAAGAAGTACCAGTTAGTTCACAACCCACAAAATCAGAATCATCTGGTTGCTTAGTTACCTTTGCGGCATTAGGAACGGCTGCGTTTCTAGTTGCATCCGTACTACCTCAATATCCAGGGACTAGACTGTTCCTAGACGAGATAACACCAACTGGATGGACTATCAGTGAGTGTGACCCTGGCTGGAATGGGCAGGCAGCTGATCCAATTGAATTCGCAAGAGGTTTTAGAGCCGTCAGCTCTCCGATTCATAAGGAAGATACAAGTATCCGTGCGGCGGAACTAGCAGGAAGTGCACCAGATTTGGAATACGGTAGTCCTGAATATCAGCGACAAGATAATCTTGGTAGCGCATCGAATGGACTCGACTACTTTACGGACGAGCCAAGCGAAGTCACTTGTGAGTTACCGGGTGATGGTCGTGATTTTGTGGTCAACGAAGAGGCTACCCGTTTGCTTAAGAAAATTGAAGCAGCAGGTTACGGCGTTGATCCAATGACTGGTGAATTTACTACACCGTAGCTGGGTAATTGATAAATTACCCCTGATGCTGTATCCTAAACTGGTACCAAGATGGCTCTTTAGCTCAGTTGGTAGAGCAGCGGCCTGAAGAGCCGCGTGTCCCCAGTTCGAGTCTGGGAGGAGCCACCAAATTAAAGCCCCGACATTTTGTCGGGTTTTTAATTTGGCTAGACACCTGTCTAGGGCGCGAACTGGCCAGTTCGTTCATGACGAACACTCGCAGGTGCTTGCACCGAGAATGTGAGGAAATGGGTCGAAGACCGCCCTGGGAGGAGCCACCAATAATAATACCTCAGCAAAGCTGGGGTCTTTTTATTAATGCCAAACCGGAACTCTTTGTTTAATACCAAAACATTCAACACAAGTTTGAGAATTAGTAATTTCACCGATCGTTAGGCTCCGCTTCGTGGTAACATATGTGTATGGCAGCAAAATTAGTATTTGCAAAGAAGACTGACAAAAAAATGGTCAAGAAGTTGGCACAGAGTATGAAGTCAACACTTATTTCTCTTGCAGATAAATAATGCTTATCTATATTCCACATAATTGACTCAGCGGTACACAGACCTAAGACATATCTAGCCTATCATGATGGTTGTGACCTTCATACGGTCTGTGCGGTGATACTTGACTCAATAGCGAGGAACCATGCCTTTGTTGACGGTAATAAACGGACGGGGCTACTTAGTGCCATCCTCACCTACGAGTTGAATGGTATCAGGCTTGGTGGTAGGGCGGATAAGACGGGTGAGTTCGAGGAGCTTGTATCATGGGTTGTCACAGAGAAGCCCTCTGTTGAGGAAATTACCCCACGACTTAAAGTTTTGGCTACAAAGTATCAGGTAAGCGGGATAAGTAAATTCGTAGAGAAGGTGCGAGCCATACTCACGCCTTATGACAGCACCGAGTAATTACGAGATACACTCTAATTAGTGTCGTCCATAATGCAATTCGAGTTTTCCTTGGTAGAGGCCACCAATTTTCGTAACAGAGGTGGCCCCGATGATATTTAGGAGCGAGTAGCAAGACTTTAAGCAGGCTAGGTTCTGGTCTAGTTACATGTTTGCTATGCTAGGAACATGGCTAAGGCACCTCGTCACTCGGTAAATGTTGTTGTATTGATGCTCTTGGTAAAATATGACAAGGTCCTGCTGATGCGTCGGCAGAATACCGGCTGGTCGGATGGTAACTACGACCTAGTGGGCGGTCATCACGATGGACGCGAGACCTTGCGCCAGGCCTTGGCCCGCGAGGCACATGAAGAAGTTGGGATTACGATTAATCCCGATGATGCAACTTTTATACACTTACTCCAATATGTGGACGACAAAGAATATTTATACGGCTATTACAAAGTCGAATCGTGGCAGGGGGTGCCCGAAATTAAAGAACCACAAAAGTGTGATGACCTGCAATGGTTCCCCTTGGACAGCTTGCCCCAGAACATGGTTCCGGTAACTAAACACGTTATTGATCAATACAAATCTGGTGAAGTATATACTGAATTCATACCGACCCCTTAACACTCTCTAGTTTGACATGTCAGTGGCAGGGTGTAATAATCTAACCCTATGATTAGTACAAAGCGCATTACCAAGGCAAAGATTTCGCTCTAGTCGGCGCGGCCGCGTTTTGCACATAAGGTCCCGCTCCGGCGGGATCTTTTCTTTGCCAAAGAATGATTCATGTAGGGCAGCACGGCACTACACACTAAATTATGGAGAAGACATGTTAGATTTTACAGATAGAAAAATGGTATCAAGGGGCGTAGAGGCGCTTATGTGTCCTGACGTTGTCGAGACATTATGCGGAGAGGCGACCAAATATCGTGTTATTGGAAGAGTTATATTGTGGGAGCAGCCAGACGGGTAAGTTTTGTTCCATCTTCCAGATGTAGTTAGTTTGGATGTCGAGGCTCGCCGACTTTTTCTACGTCCAGCGTTAGGCCCAGGACATAACCATGTTCCAGAAGAATTTATGGGCGTTCTGCCGGTTCTTGCCGCCCGGACGCTCGACGGTTGTGATGCCTACTTTGACTTGTCGGTCGGACAAGAACTAGATATTCAGCCTCTGGGCTAGATAACCCTTGAGTAAAACGCATACTTACTATATAATCTTCCTCTGTTATGCGGGTTTAGCTCAGTTGTTTAGAGCGCGTCCTTGCCAAGGACGAGGCCAGGGGTTAGAGTCCCCTAACCCGCACCAATATAGTCAATCTGTCAAATACGCCTTCTGGCGTATATTTGTTATGATTGAGTTATGAATAAGGTATATATTCTTCGTGTCTTCTCTGACTCTAACAATAAGTTCGGTGACATCGCTACTGTAGTCATTGACGAAGGTCGAAAGCTATCTGATGATGAACGACTAGCCATAACAGAAAAACTTGATACGGTGGAGACTGTGTTTGTGAATGACCTGGCAAGTGCCGACATCAGTATTATGCATACACAGGGTGAAACAAACTTTGCTGGAGTTGCTGTACTGGGAGCGGCATACCTGTTGAGAAAAATTAGAGGTAGGTCAATTAAGACTATGAATAGCAAGGGTGGCGATATTGCAGTTTCCCAGGATGGTGAGTTGTTCTGGGTGAGAGCAAATCTGTCTGCAATGCCACCATGGAATCACAAACAGCTTGATAGTGCCAAGGCTGTTGAGCTAGTAAAGGTTGTAGACACTAAGGACTGGGAGCATACAATGATCTGGGCTTGGATGGATGAAGAAAAGGGACTTATTCGTGCCAGAACATTTGCTACCGACTGGGATATCCCAGAGGCACAAGGTAATGGCTCGGGTTCTATGTTGCTGGCAGCTCAACTGAATAAGTCCATAGAGATAAAACATGGCGACGGTTGCTTGATATATGCAAAGCCAGCACCCAACAACAGTGCAGATATTGGTGGTAGAGTCACTCAAGTGCCGAGCTTAGAGGTATAGATTTAGAGTTCGCGAATAAGAAGGGTAGTCAGCACCAGGAACACTAGCAGTTCCACGAATATACCCCACGGTCGCTCGTATCGTTGTATGGCTCGATGGAACTTTATATGCACTAGTTCAACAAAACCATCTGCTTTATTTCCATGCTTCTCATAATTTAAGTAGTTATAAACTCCAAGTCCGTCAGGTGCTATAGCAACTAAGCCTGTTAGTAATGCTAGCCACGCTCCATTAACACAGAGGATGGCAACTACCATGGCAGTTGTTACGAAACTCACAATACCAACGTAGTAGGAGAGGCGATGCTTGAGGGCTTCCGAATAGCCTTTATTACCCTCATACCCAAAATGAGGTAAAGCATCCATTACGAAGTGGGACAGGAGTGCAATTGGTAGAGCAAAGGCTGGTTGTTTGATCGCTATGCCAATCAGTGACCCTGCAAGCAAGTGGTTAGTAATTGTCATTAGCTTAAGTTTATCATTGGTGGTCATAGGTTTCTTTTTGTTATAGTACAGTCATGGCGAAATACAATTTTGACGAGAAAGAAACCGCAGAATGGCTAAGAAAATTACCTAAGAAACCTGTAGCCGTTAAGGTTATATTTAAGACTACAGACGGATCTATACTTCTAGTAAAACCAAACTATAAGGATACTTGGCAATTTCCTGGCGGTGGCGTTGAAGCAGTAGAAAGTCCTAAAAGTGCTGCTGTGAGGGAAGTTACAGAAGAGATTGGACTGACAATCAGCCCCGATAGGCTGAAATTGCTTGATCTGGTTTTTCTTAAGGAACGTGATGAGATAATCCTTATTTATGAATACACTCAACCAATCGATCAAGATCAAACACTCAGTATTCAGGAAGAGGAGCTAGACGGCTATAAATTTGAGGATGTGTCTGATGTGCTAGCTCAAATAGGCTCTTATTACGATAGCTTCTGGAGTAGTTACTTAAGTAGTAAAGTCTAGTAGATAATCTTCTTTGCAGTTGCCCGACTGTTGTGTATTGGTATAGAAATATTTCCGCCTTCAATCACCCATTCAAAAAGTTTAAGTAGATTCTGTAAATCTGCACCAAAAGAGAGTTTTCGGACAGCGAGAGGTCTTCTTTATGGGCTATTTGTACATGATATAATTTGGATATGAGTAACGATGAATTCACAAAACTCTTCAACTATATGTCCGAGCGATTTGATCGTTTAGAAAAAGTCTTAGAGGCCAAGGCTGAATCGAGTGACCTGCAAAAGACGTTAGGACTTCTGGATGCTCTTGCTAAGCGTCAAGAGATATCCGATGACGAGCGACTAGTTATGAACCATCAACTTACGCGCATTCACGATTGGGTTGAAGAAGCAGCAAAGAGAATTGATCTTAAGTTTGTTCACTAAAATATTCCTACTTTAGCAATTCCTCAAATAGTCCAGATACTCCAACAGGTGTTCGAAAGAAAGTCGGTCAAGGGCACCACATTTGAATAACAGAGAAGACGCATTTTGATGGTTTGTCTTTTGTTTTACTGTCTATCTGTTGAGCGGGTGAGAGTCTCTTTTTGCATTTTCTGCTATTATTCCATAATGGCTGAACCAGAAAGAACAGAGTCTGTTTCTGAGATTGCACTAATGGGCGGAGCTGCTTATTACGACGAGTTTGTTAGTGTATTGAAAGCCGAAGCAGCAAAAGTAGTTGACGCACCAACTAACGAAGCTGCAGTGGTTGCACTTGAAGGGATGTTTAAGACGTTCGAGGCTTGGCGATTGAGCGTCATCTATAGTCAAGGCCAAGAGCCAAGGCCGCCCATAGAATACTAGCCCCAGATCCTTTATTTACTAACACCTCAATTGTGATATAATATGCTTTATGACAATGTTGCTATTTGAAAAAAGTAGAGACGGCGAGGAATGGGCACCGGTTGGCGAATTGCACCCAGGTGATAAGTATGGATCGATTTCAGATCAACTTGACGATGGATCAAGTGATGCGTACATATTTGGCATTGACCCAATCGAAAATGTTGGAGAGATTAAACGCTCTATTGGAGGTATTTGTATAGATACAAGCGAGACTAGAGAGCTTAAATCTATTGGATTGGAGTTGGTCGCTCGCTTAGATCCTGGTGAACATCATGAAATGATGATCAAAACTCGTCGATCAGCCGGAACGTTGTTGATTCGTTTTACATATAGCTAGTTCTAATAGATAACTTAGTTACCGGGGTTCTTTACTTAGCAAATGCGGCAAGAGCTACGATAAGGGTAAGCATAAGGCTTGATATAATCTCCACCCGATTTACTTTTCATTTCTAATCCTGGCTCTCATCCTCTCAAAGGTGCTCTGGGGATAGACAAACCAATTATAAAGTTGGGGCTGAAGACTGCTCTATGGTTTGTTCGGCTGTCTTTTGGCAGCCTTCGCAGATGCCTTTAAGTTCGATTGAATGATGCGTTAGTGTAAAGTTATTAGCTTTCTCTAGTACACCCAGCTCATTTTCTAGACCTTCGCTGCGGAGACCGGTTGTTTTGCCGCATTTGATGCAGGTAAAGTGATGGTGATGAGGAGAGAACGCTTCGCTGAGCTCGACTTTGCTCTTAAAGCCCATCCAGACTCTATGTATGATGCCGACTTTTTCAAAAACATCAATAACACGGTATACACTAACTCTATCTACAGCACCCTGGAGCTGGTTAGCAATCTCGACGGTACTGAGCGGATCGTGGGTAACAGCTAACGCCTTGAATACCTCTAGCCGTGGTTTGGTTACGCGGTAGTCTTGTTCGGCTAATAGCGACTTGAGTCTTTCTGTCTGTTCCATATTGCAAAATGTAACACTAATGCAACTATTTTGCAATAGTTAGATACTTTATGCATAATAATGCAAGAATGAAGATCCATGAGAATTTCCAGTTGTTCTGGGAAGAATTTAGCCAACAACCAGCCAATAAGTACGGTTTTCACGACTGGCAGGTGGCCGCATTCTTGCATATTGGCGATCAAGAATATGCTCGTCAACGACAACTAGGTACGGACGAACTAGGCTTCCAGCCGCTAACAGTCACTTTGGCTAATCCGCTTTCCAAACAAACCGATGAGCATCTAGTAAAACACGTAGACGATAGTCTAGCAGAGCGGTTCCTGTCTTTTGCTCGAGATCGTTATATCAGTGAGCTCGCTAATCGATTTGGTAGTTTTACTCCCGACGAAATTCACGCATTTGCCGAGTATGATACATGGGACAACTTTTATTCACACTGGCTGGAGCGTGATGGAAAGCAGGTGTTTACGAAGAATGTACCGCTGCTTATTGACCACACACCAAAGATTGAATACTGGACTCGCAAGCAATCTGGTGCAGAAGTTCTGCCTTATCAACGTCTACTGATTACCACCTACTTCGTATCCAAGAAAAAGTTTTACAGTTTCTTTATAAAAGAGATTGACGATGCACAGTTTGAACGTATTAAGTTACTAATGCAGAGTAGGGTAGGCTTGCATATAAACGAATTCTTAAGTACCACTAAGGTTGGCGTATGAGTGCTGGAGCCCAAGAAGCTCTAAGATTTCAGCATGAAGCCACTGCTAGCTTTGAGCAACAGAGCCAAGTTCACAATCATTATGAACAGATTCAGCCTGACTTCGATGTGGAACACGGTAATGAAGGACATGTTTGTAATGCGAACTGTGAGCACTCTCAGTCACAAGCAGACATGCTTAGTGATGATTTATTCGCAGAAGGTGCACATGAACATGTCTGTGGGCCAGACTGCGAACACTCTAGTCATGCGGCAAACGAAATTGCTGATACTTTGTTTGAAGATTTAGAACAACCGGACTTACAAAAAGTTAAATCCCATATTACGGAGTCGAAAGTAATAACCGATCAAGAAAAGGCTAATGATCAGGCCAAAGACTTGCAGCATGATCATGAAGGAGAACCACATGTGTGTCATGCGAATTGCGAGCATAACCAAGGCAAGGCTAATAAGCATGCTGATAGCCTCTTCGAAGAATTAGACTCGAATGCCAATAAGCAGTCTGATAATATAGCAAACACAGTTAAAAACCTGCTTGAAGAAGTTGCGATTAGTGACGCTCAAGCCGCCGCGCTTCATGCCTTGCAGCTCGAACAACAGCATCTTACCGATGCTGAACTAAGTGTTCGTCCAGAAGAGCATGATACTAGTGTCATAGAATCTGTGGCCGGCAAAGATATGGCGGAAAGTGTAAAAGAACTATACGTTCAGAATGAGGCAAAGAGACAAGCCGAAGACGCAGCTATCACTCCTCGTCCTGAAACCGAGACAGAATTAGTGTCGTCTCTAGGCGAAGAACCCCTTGATATCGAAGAGGCTAGCAGTTACGAGCTTCAGGAAATTGTACCTAATGCCCAGGTCATAGCAGGGCAAGGATTTATGGACGCGGTTGCTACGCCAGAAGACTATCTAGTCGATGATGCAGAGACTCCAGTAGTAATTGGTCCAGTTGATACCAGTGATTTGTTCGTTTATGATTTGCCCGAACCTGAAGCCGTGTCATTAAATATTGTTGAGATAGAGAATTCTGATGCGGATTTAGCTAGCTACGTTTTAGAATCCGATCATAGAGAAAATAGTACGCCACAGGGACTGGGTATAGAGCATGGCATGCATCAAGACGTGATTTCTGCGCTGCATGAGTCTATTGACAGTGCCAGCTCTGAACGGGTGCAACAACTTATTGGTCAAATACTAGAAGTTGCAGAAGGTAGCTTAAGTTCAATAGAAGGGTTCACGATGTATTCACCCGAGCTTCGCGTGAAGCTCTCTGAACTAGCTGATTTGCTTTCGATGGATTTTGAAGAGCTAATTGAAGTAATGGATATTACTATTGATAATGAATCTTTGACTTTTGACCAGCAAGCTTACGAGATTCTACTCGGACTAAAGAAGGATATAAGTATGGAATACAGTCTTGAGTTCACTCAGACTGGTTCTACCCAAAATGCTAGTGCAAAACCAATCATAACTCGCGTACTTGGTCAGCTAATATTGTTCATTCTTGCTTCAAATAGTGCAAAACGGCCACATGCTCTAGCCGCGTAGAACACTCACAGCTGCCGCGCAGGAAGATTTAAGTGCCTCCTCAAGACCAGCAGGCATACCATGGTGTAGCTCGCTCTCGATAATAGCAAGTCCTGACTCGCGTACTGACAACCTACCGGCAAACTTACCATGTACTCCAAACATATCGAGTTCATGGTGTTCGTCATACCCAATTATTTCAGCTGCTCGGTCAGTATATTCGCCGAGTGCTGCGCGGTGACTGTCTCTAAAAACACCAAAGAACTGATTCACGCGCTGGACGGGAAATCGGTCGCTTTCGATTGTATTAGTAATAAATGCTTCGCCTATCATCATATGAGCAAGGCCGTGTTGAATATCTGCGTCTGTTTGGATCATAATCTCTCTCAAATTAATATCAAAGCAAACCATACCACTTTTATGTAACATAACGCAAAAAAGTTGCAATAAACAAAGCTATTTGCACCTAACTACTTTGGTACTTCCCCTTGAGGTATAGTTAGTGTAATGGCGCCAACAAAGCACTACCTACATAGTAGTAAAAAGTTACAATCTCCCATGTGGGGTGTTGCGTTCATTTTGGTGTTGCTGGTTGTCAGGCAATTTAGTAATTCGCAAACATCTGTAGTTCTTCCAAAGATGTTGCAAGACTTTATTACACTTTCTGTAAGCGTTATCATAGAGGCTTTGCCGTTTGTACTGTTGGGAATAGTTTTATCTATATTGGTGCAGATTTGGCTGCCTCAATCAGTATTCTTTCGAATTATTCCAAAACGAAGAGTGCCGCGGCGACTGGTGTTATCTTGTCTAGGTATATTCCTGCCGGTCTGCGAATGTGGCAATGTTCCGCTTGCTAGGGGTTTGATGATCAGGGGGTTAACGCTTGGCGATTCACTGACTTTTTTGCTGGCAGCTCCGATAATTAATCCGGTCACCATCCTTACTACCCACCAAGCATTCGGCGGCGATAGTACTATACTAGTATTTCGATTGTTAGGCGGTTTGCTTATTGCAAACATTGTTGGATGGTTGTTTGACAGTCGAAAGAACCAAGATGAACTACTCACAGATGAATTTGCCGCGACCTGCCGCGTTGATCATACTCATGAGTCGTCTGGCAGCCGAAGCAAGCTAAGTGAAAGTCTTCGTCTATTTATTCGCGAATCAAACGTAATTGTTCCGGCATTGTTTGTTGGTAGTTTTATCGCCGGGCTGGTCCAGGTTGTTATCCCTCGTGATATTCTTCTGTCTTTGGGCGGTCATGTAGTTCTTTCAATTGTTGTAATGATGCTACTGGCATTCATTGTCTCTATTTGTGCTAATGTTGATGCTTTCTTTGCCCTGGCATTTGCTAACACCTTTACGGCAGGTTCGCTGGTAACTTTTTTGATCTTTGGACCAATCATTGATATCAAGATGCTTAATTTAATGCACACAACTTACAAGAAACCAGTGTTAGTAACAATTACCATAGTCACCATTCTGGTTAGTGGGTTACTTGGTTTGGTGGTGAACTATGCGTTCTAGTTTGGCGCGGCTAATAAACAGACGGGGTACAGTTTTAACTCTTTTTGGCGTGGTTGCAACCATTTGGTTAAAATTATCAGGCCAACTAAATCTATATATACACCCTAGATACTTTACTTTCAGTGTAGTTATGGCTGTGGTCGGCGGCTATCTGTGTGTGCAGGATATCCGTCAAAAATCGACGATTAATATCGACCAATTGTCTGAGCGACAATACATTTCACTTGGTTTAATCTTGCTATCGTTTGTGGCTCTGCTTGTATTAAAGCCATCATCGTTATCAAGCAGTATTGCTATGCAGAGAGGAATTAATAGCGGTAGTAATACTGAAGTCTTAAGTAAACTGACAAACTTTGATGTTATCTCGCCATTCGGCAATACTGGAACATCACAACTGACCGTTAAGGATTGGGCGAATTTGCTCAGTCAGACCTCAGATCAGACTTTTTTTGCCGGGAAGAAAGCCAAAGTATCTGGTTTTGTGACCGCGGACTCCAACAATAACATCTTTTTTGTGTCTCGATTTGTCGTGTCTTGTTGTGCCGTAGACGCTCGACCCATTGGCGTACCCGTCTATAAAGCAAACTGGCAAGCTACCTACCAAAAAGATGAATGGGTTGAGGTGTCTGGAGTCTTCGGAGTATATGATGGTCAAATTTCTCTTAAGCCCGAAACGATTACTCCAATTTCGCAACCGGAGAGTCCATATGTTTACTAAATCACTGAGTAAACTTTCGGGAAATAAGCTTTGGGCTGTAAGTCTGGGGCTAGGCGGGCTTGCTCTGATTTTCTGCATACTGCTACTTTTCAGTGGTCCAAGAATCCGCCGAGTGGTTTACGATGCTGATAAATTGCCGCGAGAAGTAAACCAAACCATTGTACTAAGAAGTAATCAACCGTTAGCTAATATTGATAAAGCACAGGTTACAATAGACCCGAAAGTAGAGTTTAACCTCACCACAAGTGGTGAGGCGGCAATTATCCAACTCAAGCAACGGCTGAGCTATGATACTAAATACAAGGTGACCATTAAGGACTTTGCTGCAAAGTCTGGCCGTAAAGCTTCGTACGAAACTACTATCCATACCGGTAAGGCTTCATATTTTTATCTTAAGCGCAGCCAAAATATATCCCTTGAGTCCTTATATGGTGACAAAATTCCCGACACCATATATAGCGGAAGTATAGATGACAAAGATCAAGTAGTATATCAAGCATACAAGATTTTGGAGTTCGCGCCGCTCGGAAGTCGACTAGTTATACACCACGAAGACGAGGACGAGAGACAATATCTAACAATTTATAACCCTAAAGATAAAACTGAAGAAGATGTAAATTTGCCAGAAGACAATGGCACGATAGATCAGTTACGGGTATCATCGACAAATGAGTTAGTGGGCTTCCTGTTCTCTAGCAAGTTTGATCCAAAAAAAGATAATAAGTATAACTCAACACTCTTTGCCTATGACACGGGAAGTAAATTTGTATTTCCACAATACGGTTTGGAGCGGGGCAAATTATTATCAGTCAGTTCATGGCGATTCCACCCTGACGGAACTAGTATGATCATTCAAACTTTTGATAATACGCTACTGCTAGTGGACTACTACTCCAATCAGAAACCTGTGCCGTTGGGTTCATACTTTAGTATTGGTACTTTCTCACGTGACGGAAGAAAAGTGGTAGTGGGCGACAATGACAATGGTCCGGTGATACTTGAGCTAGAAGGCCAAAAGAAAGTAGTGCCCGAGGCAGGCATAATTAACGGTATCGAATCAGATGCCTCCGAGATTATACTGCTCCAAAATAGTGATGATTATATTCTTATCAAAGAAGCCTACAGAGAATCAGATGGCGCATACACTCGTGTTGCAGAAGTAACACGTGGGGCGCAGAAACAGGTAATATATTCCTCGAATCAAAGACAAGAGCAGCTCTTCGAGCTCAACAGCTCGCCCAATGAACAGATGGCGTCCATTGAGCTCTCGGATGTATTCAAAAACAGGAAGTTTGATGGATACGGAACAATTTCGAGGCCAACTAATATGCGAACACGCATAGTAGATATAAATACAGGTAAAACTATTAAAGATTTCGACGGTTTTCAGCTCCACTGGTATTAATCATTAACTACGCTACCAGCTAGCTACATTATAGTTCACTGACGTTACGGCATCTGTATATGGCTTCCGGTTGGCATACTTTTGAAAGAACTGATTAGATATCGACAATTCTACAATTCGCACTACAGATGGACGAGTACTGACAGGAATGCGAACTCTTAAGAGTCTAGGCACCAAAGGATCTGATGTTGAACAGGCAGAGAATCCTTTTTTAAGGGAGGGCGCTATTTATACAGCTCGTGTTGGAGCGCCAATATTAGGAAGTCTTGCAATAAGGCGTTCTCCAGATTTGGTAGGTGGTTTTTATCCACCGGAGTTTTATTACTATACACAAAAGGATTTGCAGGTGAATCAGACCGTACTTAATGTGACACCTGATGATGCTTTTGCAGCAGCTAAGCTTTATGATGATTTATTCTTTCCAGAAATAGGTGAAGTTAATTTGCTAGGAATCTCCGAGGACACAGTCTCTGAAATTCGTTCATTAGAAGCACAAGCATTTGCAACGGCTCAAGGACTTCGTAGTTAGTAACTCACCCCTTTAAGATAAATTAACTTAATCCTTCGGGTAATTTGTCTGAAGATAAAAAAATATAGATTCATAATCAAACTACGATATGTAAATTTTCTAACATCGATCTTTATGTCTCGGTGATAGAATTAGGGCATATGTAAATAGGAGACTTGTTATGGCAAAATACGTAGACGGATTTGTGCTAGTAGTACCAAAAGATAAAGAAGCAGAGTATCAAAAAATGGCCGAAGATGGTCGTGACTCCTGGATGAAACACGGCGCACTTCAGTATTTTGAATGTCGAGGCGATGACCTTAAACAACAAGAAATGGGTGACGAGAAATCTCGTTCAATTATCGAAATGACTGGGGCTAAGGCCGAAGAGAATGTTTGGTTTTCCTTTATTGTTTTTGAATCTAGAGAGCACCGAGAGAAAGTCAATGCAGCTGTCATGAAAGAGATGGGCGAAACTTACGACGAAAACAGCGATTTTGTGTCACCTGTAGATATGACCAAGATGACTTACGGTGGATTCGAAGTAGCTGTCGAAGCCTAGGATATTTATATGCAAGAGCAAAACTGGTACAGACAGTTAAATAAACCCCAGTGGGCACCAGATGAAAAAGTGTTTGGTCAGGTTTGGTCAAAGCTTTATGTAATAATTGCCGCAGTAAACATTTGGGTAGTAGTTTTGCTTATACAAAACAAGATTAGCTGGAAGGTAGCACTACCTTTTTGGGTTAACTTGTTTTTCAACGCAATATTTACACCTATTCAGTTTGGATTAAAGAATAATCTATTAGCAACTCTAGATATTTTTATAGTTTTGGGCACCATTATTTGGGCGATGTGGTCTATCTGGCCTTATGCCTATTGGCTTGCTTTAGCCTATATCCCCTACTTAGTTTGGGTCATTATTGCTACAGTTCTACAGATATCAATCACCATTAAAAACTAAAAGCTTAACATTTAAGTAGTAAATATCCTGCATAGGCACTATACTCTTACAAGTAATAAAAATAACTAGAAGGATTATAAATGGTTACAGGTTACAGTGTTAAGGCAAAGAAAAAAGTAGAAATCGTAGACCCAGTAATTTCGAAGACTGCACGAGGCGGATATATTGCTAAAGGAAAATGCCCAGAAACTGGCATAACTGTTTGCGCAATGATGTCTAAAGAAAATGCCGAAAAAGCAATCGAAGAAGGTGCTACTAAAGCTTACTAAATCAGCTTAGTGCATTATTAAAGGGGCCTGTACTGGCCTCTTTATTGTTATCATAACTTTATGGAAGTAATATTATCGATGGCTGTTTCGCTAAATGGGATGGTCGCCCGTGAAGATGGTCAAGAGGATTGGTTGCCAGCTGCTGGCTGGGATGACTTCTTAGCTGATGTTCATAGTTTCGGTAACTTTATCATGGGACGCGAAACATATGAACTAGTAAACCAACTTTATCCTGATCATAACTTTAACGACATAACAGATTCCCTAAAGGTAATAGTTACCCGTAACAAAGACTACAAAGCGGACTCAGGGTACACCGTTGTTCATAGTCCAGAAGAAGCTTTAAAAATTGTAAAAGATAAAGGTTGTGAAACAGCACTTCTGATTGGTGGCGGTAAAATCAATAGCCATTTCTTATCCCAAGGATTGGTAGACAAAGTTTGGCTAACTTACAACCCTCACATTCTGGGTAAGGGCAGGCCGTTCATCAGCCCTGAAGATTTAGATATTAGTTTGACTCTTCTAGAATCTAAACAATTATCACTTGGAAGAATTCAAGCACATTACAAGGTAAATAAATGAAAACTACTTATCAAACGACAGTTATTGGCCACGGAAATCATGCCTCAATTGAGATACCAGATATAAATCTTAAAGAAATAGGTGGCAATAAACGTGCTCCCCTCAAGATCACAGTCAATGGATATACATATCAGAGCACTGCAACGGGAGTGGATGGTAAATGCATGGTAGTTTTTCCGACAAAGGACCGTCATGCATCTGGAGCAAAAGCAGGTGATATAATATCGGTCACTTTAGAGCTAGATTCTGGCTATCGTGAAGTATCTATTCCACCTGAACTTCAAAGTGCATTAGCGACGAGTGGATTAGGTAAAATTTTCGAAGATCTAGCATACTCAAAACGAAAAGAATTTGCTCGGCAAGTCACAGATGCAAAAGCCGAAGATACTAAAAATCGACGTATTGAAAAAATTATACAAAGCATAAAGTCCTGATAACATAAATCTATGAGCAAGGCCGACGAACGAAACGACATAACAGTAGAAGAGTATATTCAAACTCTCCAGGACGGAACACTTCAAAGTGACGCAATAAAAATAGCAGATATGATGCAACGCATCAGTGGGCAAAAGCCTCAGCTATATGGCTTTGGAACAATTGGTTTTGGTGTCTACGAATATCATTACAAAAGTGGACGAAAGGGCGATGCCCATACTATCGCCTTCTACCCTCGTAAGGGGAAGATCACTGTATACATATCAGATGGTACTAATCGCTATTCTGATTTACTAGACAAACTTGGAAAACACACTATTACTGGATACTGCGTTTACATAAAACAACTCAGCGACATTGATTTTAAGGTTCTCGAACAAATAGTTCAAAAATCTTACGACAATATTGCCGAACTATCCAAAGACGGCCCCATCGATCACATACTCTGGCAAGACGAGAAATAATATTTGGTATGATTAGTAAATGAATAAAACACCGATTACCGTTAGCGTGAATGTTAAATCAAGTTTAGATAAAGTTTGGGACGCCTGGACATTACCCAGGCACATAACTGGCTGGGCATTCGCCTCCGACGACTGGGAAGCTCCTAGTGCACAGAACGACCTTAGGGTAGGCGGTAAATTTGTAACGGTTATGGCAGCAAAAGATGGAAGTGCAAAGTTTGATTTCGATGGCCAATACACTGAAGTTGATGACAAAAAATTGATCGCTTACAACATGACTGATGGTCGGAAAGTCAAAATCGAATTTACAGAAAACCCCGATGGCGTACAAATTTCAGAAACATTTGATCCAGAACAAGAGAACTCAGCAGAACAACAAAGACAAGGTTGGCAGGCAATCCTAGAAAACTTTAAGATCTACGCTGAACGCCAGAACTAAATTCGGGTACCAGTAAAGATCCAAAGAAGATCTTCTTCGCTAGGTACAGGTGTGTTTCGAGCTTTCTCGGCGATAGGGTACAAGTGAGACTCGTTTAATGGCACAAATACATCTGTCCATTGACGTCGTGCAGCAGATTCTGGAGAAAACTCTACAAAATCAGCATCAGGGTTTGATCCCCAATCAGCTGTAATTAGCTTGTGCATAGACTTAGAAGCGTTGTAGCCCTGTGCATAGCCATTTCGACCTTGTACTCTGTTGGCTCGAGCTTCTGGTTCCTCGCTGAAAGATGCTCTAATTCCAGTCAATATGTTAGCTGCAGCTTCAGCCCAATGTTCAGCGGCATTTGTTCGTGCATATTGGCTCATAAATCTACCGATTCGGGCAAAAACAGCTTCGGTTAATCTAGGGTCTGTAGTCTTAACATTTTCTACACGAGGTTCTATTTGACCATTAACCATTTGGGTTCCACGCTTAATATCCCATTTAAGGTCAGTGTCATATGGACGTCGTAGAAGTTTTTGCCAGAAGGTACGTGTATCTTGACCACGTTCTTCAGCTGTAACTCTATCGTAGTCAGACTGAGCTTTATCGGCAAAGCGTCCGTTGGTAAAGTACACCTTATGACCCCATGCCTCACCAGTTGACATCAATTTATTCTTTTCATTATTTAGGTCTGTAAAGTGACCAGCTATCTCGTGAGCGGCAACCCATAATGGACCCATGCGATCTTGCATTTCTTCTTCTGTAGGATCTGTCGGCATGTGCATTTCTACAAGTCCAAAACTTCCATAGGCAAGTCCTAAGATGCCGCTTTCACGCTGGATATCAAGTCCAAGTCCAACTTTCTTTGGATTCTGATGTCTGGTTCCGGCGTTTTCACTTGGGTAGATTGCGACCATGTTTAGCTCACTTCCAACACGTCCGGCTTGTAGCTGGCTAACGTTTCGGAAAAGATCTTTAATCATTTCTTTACTTCGTTCAGTAGGTTTGTGGTCAATAAAGATGGCATTCAAGCTCTTTCGATCGCCATTGTCATCAGTGTATTCAAGCTGATATGTATCTTGGATACGATCATCTTCGCGGAACAAATCCTGATATTTACGAGCATATACCCAAGCTTCAGCTACAAGCTCATCAGTAGCTGTTTTCGCTTCTGGGTAAAGCTTTAGGAATTCTGGTTCTGGCATCTCAGCAGGTACGTCTACATACTGTTTGCGTACATACTCATACATCTTTTTTCGGAAGCGAGGAAGTGGAGGAATTGGTACTATCAAACCCGTTAGATCATAGTCGTGATTCTCGTTTGGATCACCATCGGGCTCACAGATTTCCTCGGGTTTACCAGGGTTGACTGTTACAGTAGTAGTTTCGAAATCTATTGTGGCTTGTAAGCCTCTCTTACTTCCAATGTGCTTATCAAAAACATCTTTTACTCTTGAGTCAAGAGAATCTGGGAATATATTGTAAGTACTTAGGAAATATTCAAGACTTCCCACGCCTTCCTCGGCAATCCCATTATTTGCCTCGATAATGGCATCAGTAATTTCTTTTAGCTCTTCAGGTTTAAGAACAACTTCTTTAGCTTCAATCTTTGCGCCACTAATATCAATTCCACGTTCGGCAGCAACAGCGTTAACTGCTTGCATAAATTTCAACGCTCTAGCTGGAGCTAGTACGTCAGCGTTTTCTGGGTTTGGATGTTCGAATCCTACATTATCATCATCTCCACGGTAATCGTCGGAAGCTAAGAATACAAAAGTTAATTCTGCTTTTGTGTCCTGTGATTTAGCGTTTGCTATTGTGGCAAGTAGCTCGTCAACCTCTGCCAAATTTGGTTCAGATGACCCAACACTTTGAAGTGAAACAAACTTCTCAACTCTTTGCTTTGTTGTTTCTTTAGTTGTAGATTCGGCTTCTCCTGGTTTGCAGACTTCGCCAATATGGAAGTGATCTTCGATGCTATCTTTGACACCTTGAATAACTTCAATACCGTCTTCTCCTGCAGTTGCAATATCATCAATGTTGGCAATAACATTGGCAGCACCAGTTAGTACTAACGATGCAATTAGAGCATTACGAGGTGTTATTAACCAACCGTTTCGTGCTAATCCAGGTATAAGAACAGTTTCACCCTCTACCGCAACACGGTGTGCACGTCGGAAGCGACTTTGGGGACGGAATCTGTCGATCAAGAATGCTTCCATTCGTTCAGTTGATACGTAGTCTGGTTTAGGCTGTTGATCTGGATCATTAGGCTGAACAGGCAAAGGATAGACGTTCTCGACTATCTCATGAGGGTGTTGTTCGATTGGCTGGGTTAATTCGGGCATTACATCTCCAAAAATTTATCAAGTCATAGTTTAACACAAAAGTGTAAAAAATGCAACTATATTTTGGAGATATACTCTAGTGAAGAAGTTTGTTTACTCTGCGTGTACTAACGTAAAACAGTGCTAGTAAGATTATTAATCCAGCTGCAAACTCTTTGCTAAGATCAAGGATTATTAAAACTGGTATAGCTAAACCACTTACAGTAATCGGTAGTCCTATCAAATAGCCCTTTGTGAGGTGACGATTAATGTTATGCCTAGCCAATCTTAAGGCTCCACAAACGGGGATAAGAATAGCCAGTAACGATAACCAGTTTGTATTGTAGTAGGCAGTAACTAGTACCATTGGTGCCACGCCAAATGTCACTAAATCGGCTAAAGAATCTAGCTCTGCACCAAACTTTGACTCCTGGTGAAGCCGTCGCGCTACTGCGCCGTCAATGGCGTCAAAAAAGACACCTGCAAGCAGTAGTAGGGCGGCAATTGTAAAGCGATGATGTATTGCCGAATATATGGCCAGTAGGCCAGACACCAGATTTAATAGGGTAATGTAATCTGGAAGTTTCATTATCTTAGGAATTGATTTTTGCAAGGATTGTTTCTCCTGCGACCGTACGGTCGCCTTTATTTACTTTAAGCATAACAGATTTGGGCATTATAACTGTCACCTGTGAACCAAGGTTAATTAACCCAACTTCTTGGCCGGCTTTGACTTCCTGACCAGGCTTAACATTAGTAACAACTCTTCGGGCTAAAAAGCCGGCAATCTGGATCATTTTTACTTTTATCTTACCTTCGATCAGTGTTTCAGACTTCTCGTTTACTAGTCCAGCTTCGAAGGTGTTAACCGCTAAGAACTTTCCTTTGCTATGTTTTACTCGCTTAACTTTGCCATCTATCGGTGCTCTATTTATGTGAACATCCATCGGAGACATAAAGATAGATACAATATAGCCTTCATTGGCGACGTCACTTGTCATAGTGTTTATTAGCCCAAGTAGTCGGTGACTGCCTTTAAATAAAGTTACTTCTTTGTCTTTAAACTCAAACGCTTCGATTACTACACCGTCAGCCGGTGATATGACGTTGTTGCCAACAGGTGTGGTGCGTGCAGGATTTCGCAGGAAAACAATCTTCCAGAACCCTAGAAGTAGGATTGCCAAGAGAATAAAGATGTAGCCAACAATCAGCATATGATTATCCTTTAAGTTATTCCTAAGTATAGCACTTTATAATGGAGAAAATGACAGAGGTAATCCCTTGACAGAAATTAGCATAAGTGATAATATAATAACTTTGCATATAACCATTAGGAGCGATTTTGACATACATTCCAGAGCAGTTAGGTACTCCAGATTTTGAAGGCGGATACGTTCCGTTTGTTGTTGCTGCCGAATCTGGTGTGTTAGATCTAGACAATCTAGAGCTTCATACTCCTAAGGAAGCAGCTGAAGCGGTATCGGATTGTCGAATTCCTAAGCATGGCGGTGCTGTCTATTATCCGGGACAGGGTATTGGCGGAGTCGATCATCAGGCTTTTAGGACTGACGGAAGGACCATTCATATATTACCCGCCGGTAAGGACGCGGTAGACGGCGAAACACACAGGATCGTCGGAGAAGGCGGTACGGTATTTACGATGCCTGACGGTAGAATTAAAATCGCTGCCCTGGCAGTTACAGGAAACTTAAGTGGCTGGTCTAGGGGAAGAAATACTAGAATCTTAGGTGGAGTTGCTGTAACACCCTTAGGTCTAGATTCTATTGAGGGCGAAATGACTGATTTCGATACAGAATCAGGCATAGTAGTTGTTAAGCGAAGAAACCCTATCTTCTCTTTTACTTCCCATAATCGACACCGATAATTGTTCCGACTTTCGGTTGGTCGCTAAATAAAGTATAATTGCAATCTGTAATGGCGCGTTGGCCGAGAAGTTAGGCACTGGTCTGCAAAACCAGTTAGACGGGGGCGGTACCCGTACGTGCCTCCATGATATATCCGCGGGCGAGTGGCGGAATTGGTATACGCGACAGACTTAAAATCTGTTGGTTTCACGACCTTGTGGGTTCAAGTCCCACCTCGCCCACCAGAATATAAAGTAGTCCAGAACTGGGCTATTTTTTACTTTTAAAGACCCTAAGAGTGGTATAATTAAAGTACTAACTTAGGGAGATCAAAATGCTTTATATTGTCCTAATTATCTTGGCTGTACTGGTTGTTATCGGTATTGCTATGTACAACGGCTTGGTACGTGCCAATGTCCGTGTCGACGAAGCTTGGAGCGACATTACGGTTCAGCTTAAGCGTCGTGCCGACCTTATCCCAAATCTTGTAGAAACTGTTAAGGGCTATGCCAAGCAAGAAAAAGAAGTATTCGAGAATGTAACTAAAGCTCGTTCTGCAATTATGAATGCCAATGGCGTTCAAGAGACTGCCGAAGCTGACAATATGTTTACCAGCGCTCTAAAAAGCGTTTTTGCGGTTGCCGAGGCTTATCCAGAGCTAAAATCTAACGAGAACTTTGCTCAGTTACAGGCTGAACTTACAGATACGGAAGATAAGATTCAAGCATCTCGACGATTCTACAATGGTTCTGCTAGGGACCTAAACATTAAAGTACAGACTTTCCCAACAAGCATTTTTGCTGGAATGCTTGGATTTAAAAAGCGTGACTTCTTCGAGCTAGAAGAAGCTGAGCGAGCAACCGCCGAGAAGCCTACAGAAGTAAAGTTCTAAGACTGCGGGCTATTATTGATGTACGACCAGATAGCTTCAAATAAGCGAAAAAGTGCCATTATTATGGTCTTTTTTGCTGTATTTGCATCTGTCATGGCTTACATTGGTGGATTCTATGTTGGGGGTAAGAGCTTTGCACCATTCGCAATAGCTGCAGCTCTGATATACACAGTAGTTTCTTACTATGCCGGAACCAAGATGACCTTGGCGATTAATGGTGCTCACGAGGTGACCAAGCGCCAGGAGCCTCGACTTTACCGTACTGTCGAGAATCTAACCATTGCCACTGGTATGCCGATGCCCAAGGTATATGTTATGGAAGACCCCGGCTTAAATGCCTTTGCTACTGGCCGCGACCCTCATCACTCTGTGGTCTGTGCCACTCGTGGACTGTTAGACGCCATGACCGATACCGAACTAGAAGGTGTTATGGCCCACGAACTTGGACATGTTCAGAACTATGACATCAGAGTTAGTCTGGTGGCTTTTGCTCTAGCTTCTATCATCAGTATCATTAGTGACTTTGTACTTAGGGCATGGTTTTGGGGTGGTGGTGATGACGACGATGCTACCAGTAACCCAGTATTTATGGCTATCGGGGTGCTTGCCATAATCCTTTCGCCAATCGTAGCGGCGCTTATCCAAACGGCAATATCTAGGCAACGAGAATACTTGGCCGACTCAACTGGCGCTTTAACCACCAGATACCCAGAAGGTCTAGCTAGTGCTCTCGAAAAAATCAGTCAAAGCGGAAGTATACTGCGTAAACAGAATACTAGTACCGCACATTTATTTATTGCGAACCCATTAAAGGGTAAGTCGTTATCGAATCTGTTTAGTACTCACCCTCCAGTTCAAGAACGCGTTCGACGTCTCCGACAGATGGAGAAAGCGTAATGCCGGCTAAAAAGAAACCAACAACTCAAAAGAAATCTCCCAAACTAGTTAAGAAATTAGCCGTTAAATTACCAAAAAGAAAACCAAAAATAGACAAGAAACACTTAAAATCCTCAAGCGGAACTAGGATGTTGATCCGGCCAGAATATAAATCGTTCCGCTTGCACAAAAAGATCAAAGCCCCTCAGCCAAAAGTAATCAGTGGCTACAAAATACTCAAAAAATCGTTCGTCCTACTTAAAGAACGCCGCCGACCTATAGCGGGGATATTGGCTATCTATCTTATACTGTCGGTCATTTTCGTAAAGGGCTTCAGCACAACTCTTGATCTTGCTGGCGTTAAAGATGTGTTAGGTGAGTTCTACTCTGGATTTACGGGCCAGGCAACAAGTACCTTTGCGTTATTCAGTTTGCTGGTTGGATCTAGCGGGGCGACGTCCGCGGGAACCGGTGCCAGCACCTATCAGTCCTTGCTGGTGATATCGTTGGGGCTGGCAACCGTTTGGACCTTGAGGCAGGGAATACAAGAAAAGATAAGGGTTCGAGACGGATTCTATAATGGGTTTTACCCCTTAATACCCTTAATTCTAGTGATTTGTGTTATTGGTATTCAGCTCGTTCCATTTGCTATTGCCAGCTGGGCTTACAATACAGTTATTCTTGGCGGAATAGCTGCCACAGCTCCAGAGCAGTTTGTTTGGGGAGCACTTATCTTGCTCTTGATGTTGGTTAGTGCCTACATGCTCATTTCTTCATTATTTGCCGTCATTATTGTCACTCTACCAGGCATTGCTCCTATGAATGCCTTACGTAGTGCCCGACAACTTGTTAGACATAGACGGGCATTAGTTCTTCGCAAACTATTGTTCTTGCCTCTGTCGGTGTTATTGATTGCTTCTGTTGTTATGCTGCCGTTCCTTGTCTGGCTTCCTCAGGTTGCCGAGTGGGTATTCTTTGTCCTAACTGGTGGGATATTGCTAATAATGATTTCATACCTTTATAGCTTATATATAGAGTTGCTCAATGAATAAATCACAGGTAGAATCCAGAATCGTTAAACTCAGGGAATTAATAAATGACTATCGCTATCACTACCATGTCCTAGACGAATCTATCATGAGTGAGGCTGCTGCCGATGCTCTCAAACACGAGCTAACACAACTCGAGGAGCAATTTCCTGATTTGATAACCCCAGATTCTCCAACACAAAGGATAGCTGGTTCTCCACTCGCTAAGTTTAAGCGCGCCAGCCATAGCAGTCGGATGCTTAGCCTCAACGATGTGTTTAATGAAGACGAGCTAAATGCCTGGGAAGTGCGCATTGATAAACTGATTAGCAATCCCGGAAGTTATGGGTATTTTATGGATATCAAAATGGATGGCCTGGCTTGTGCCATTGTCTACCAGGATGGCAAGCTAGTCCAGGCGATAACCAGGGGCGATGGCTTTGTTGGCGAAGATGTAACCACCAATGTTCGAACTCTCGATTCGGTGCCCCTTACTCTTAGGGGCTCTAAAGGCACCGAGCTATTCTTGAAGGGGCGAACCGAGGTTCGGGGCGAGATAGTTATGTATAAAGAAGATTTTGATGCGCTTAACGCAAGACGCGCCAAAAGCGGTCAACCATTGTTTGCTAATCCTCGCAACACGGCAGCTGGAACCATTCGTCAACTAGACCCCAGCTTAGTGGCTGCACGACCGTTGACTTTTCATGCCTACGATTTACGACGAGACGATCCAGCCGACGTACCAACGCACAGCGAAGCCTACTCTGCACTTAGAGGGCTAGGTTTTAGAGCTAACATCCAGTCAAAGGTAGTAAAAGACATAGAGTCGGTAGTCAAATTTGTCAAAACCTGGGAAGACAAACGACATGACTTGCCATTTAATACCGACGGTTTGGTAATCAAGATTAACGATCGTGGAATCTATGAAAGGCTTGGCGTGGTAGGCAAAGCTCCACGGGCGGCGGTGGCCTTTAAATACCCTGCTGAACAGTCTACAACTAAAGTAAAAGATATTTTTGTATCTATTGGTCGTACCGGGGCAGCAACGCCTGTTGCTATGCTCGAACCAGTGGTTGTGGCCGGAAGTACGGTTCAAATGGCCACCTTACACAACGAAGGCGAGATAAAGCGTAAAGATATACGGGTCGGGGACACAGTAATTATCCACAAAGCCGGAGATATCATCCCAGAAGTTGTTGAACCACTTGTAACTTTGCGGGATGGTTCGGAGAAGCCTTTTGTTATGCCAAAGTCATGCCCAGAGTGCAATACTCCACTCACCAAAGAAGAGTCAGAAGCTATTTGGAGATGTCCAAATATTTCATGTCCAGCTCGTTCACAAAAACATATCGAGCATTTTGCTAGCAAGGGTGCCTTAGACATCGATGGAATGGGTGAAAAGAACGTCGTAGCACTACTAGATTCAAAGCTGATTGCCGACCAGGCGGATATATACTCCCTAACAGTCGACCAAATCTTGTCGCTAGATCGCTTCGCCGAGCTTAGCGCTAACAAGTTAGTTGCCGCCATAGCAGCAAAAAAGAACCCGCCATTGGCCCGTTTCTTGTTTGGATTAGGTATTAGGCATGTCGGTATCCAGACGGCCATAGACCTAGCAAACAGTTTCCATACCTTACAGACAATTAGTCAGGCAACTATTGATCAGCTCTCGGCGGTAGATGGCGTCGGCGATGTCGTGGCCGAAGCGATTGTGGCATGGTTCCAAGATCCTCTCAATCAAAAACTACTTCAGAAATTCCAAGATTACGGCGTAAAGCCAGAAGATGTAAAGAAAGTTGGAGGTCCACTACTTGGTAAAAACTTTGTTGTAACCGGTACGCTAACGACTATGGGCCGCGACCAAGCAGCCGAAAAGATAAGGGCACTAGGCGGAACATTCCAGAGTAGCGTCGGCAAAGACACCGACTTTTTAGTAGTCGGAGACAATGTTGGCGCCAGCAAACTGGCCAAGGCGGACAAGCTTGGTACCAAACAAATTACCGAAGATGATCTAGTAAAGCTGCTCAACAACTAGCTGATATGCTACAATTTATACATAAGCAGATTCACTAATGTATTAATCTGAGAGTCCAATCATGAGTTTTCAAGGCGATGTTAGAGCAAGACAGTTTATTCTTAGAATAAGCTTAGCAGTAATGGTTTTACTTGGTGGTGTATGGATCCGAATGCCGGACATCGTACACGCCAACGATGTTAACTTTAATAATGGCATTACTGTTGACTCAGTACTAGACGTACCCGACGATAACATCAGTGATAGCATTTGTGACGACGGGGCCGGGAACTGTACGCTCCGCGCGGCCATTGAAGAGTCGAATGATACCGCCGGTACACAGACTATTAATTTTAACATTAGCAGCGGTACAAGCTTTACGAACGACGGACAGACTGGCTATACCATTACTCCATTTACGAATCTGCCAAATATTACTGATCAGGTGGTCATTAATGGTTACTCTCAACCAAATGCCCAGACCAATACTGCTCAGAGTCCGAACCCATTGAATGGTCGGCTACTGATTGAAATTGATGGAACAAATGTCTCGGTTGGCTCAAAAAACTGTTTTGAGCTGGATAACGGAAGCGACAACGCGATAATAAAAGGACTTGTTATTAATCGCTGCCAAGGAAGTGCAATAAGCATTGCAGATATTGATTCAGCAAAGATCGAAGGCAACTATATTGGCACAGATCCGACTGGGCTGACTGCTCGCTCCAACGGTGCACCTTCTGGCGGGTCATCAGTCGCTGTAGGAGTAGGTGCCAACTGTAACACGTCAACAGATACAAACACGACAAATACGGTTTTGGGCGGAAGCACTGCAGCAGCTCGTAATCTGATTTCTGGTAACAGGGGTGCCGGTATGGGTATTTGCGCCGTCGATACTACTGTTCAGGGGAACTATGTTGGCTTGGCATCCGACGGACTAACAGCAATGGGTAATAGTGTTAATGTCGGTGATGGTTCGGGTGGCGCCACCATTGACTATGCAGACGGCGTGCTGATTGGTGGGGTTAATACAGGCGAAATGAACATCTTCTCTGGCAACTACAACGCCGGTGTCAGCCCATACCGCTCAGAGAACATGACTGTTCAGGGAAACTATTTTGGCCTAGGCTACGACGGATCAACAATGGTGCCAAATGACAGCGGCTTTAACTGCGGTGAGTGCGATAACGTGCTAATAGGCGGAACTGTTCCAGCAGCTCGTAATATATTCTCTGGCAATACTAATAGCGGGTTAAATTCTGATACAAATAACACAAACATGACCGTTTATGGGAACTATATGGGAACCGACAAAACCGGTATGTTGGCTCGGCCAAATAAAGTCGGGTTAGCATTAGTTGACTCTTCTAACATAACTGTTGGTGGTGCGGGCTCGCAGTACCGTAATGTTATAGCGGGCAATACTGTTAAGAACGTACAACTTGGATTGCTTGATAGCATCGCAGGGGTAACAGATTCGACAATTCAAGGTAACTATATTGGTGTGGACGCCTCTGGAACTATCAATGGTAGCTTTGATAACGGGGCTGGCATGCTTATTGAAGGGCCGTCACACGATAACCGTATTGGCGGCAAGAATTCCGGAGAGGGCAATATAATCGCCGGTAACCGGGGCGGCATACTGGTGTCCAATTACGTACTTACCGGCTTTGGAATCTTTGCTGCCACAAATAACGCTATTATTGGTAATTCTATCTACGCCAATGACGGCATTCCTCCTTATCCAGACTTTAGTGTTGGTATCGGTATAGATAATCTAGAGATGACCGAGAACGACTTCCCGCCGGATGGCTTTGACTCATCTGATATGAGCGGTCCTAACACAAACTCAGTTGCTGGATGGACATCTGGCGAAGCAAATGATTATCTCAACCACCCCGTAATTACCAAAGTACAACAAACTGGCATTACACTGGACGTTGATTTTAGTCTGGTTGCCGCAGGAAGTACTAGTGGCCAATATAGAGTTGAGTTCTTTGCCAACGATGACAATACGCCCGGGCAGGGCAAGCAGTATCTTGGCTTCAAAGACGTCGCTCCTGGAACGGCTTTGAACGCTAATTTTACCACCAGTAGTAGTGGTGACATGGCTGGCAAATACATTACTGCAACCACTACCATGTTAAATAGCCCCGGGACTAACGACGGATTCGGATCGACAAGTGAGTTTAGTACGGCATTGGCTGCAGAAGTTCTAGCTGCCGAATCTACGGAGCCGCAAGAACCCGATACCTCCGATAAGCTTGCCCAGACCGGACAATATACCAGAACTTTGCTGCTGTTTGGTGTTGCATCGACAGCCATTGTTGCCTTTGTAGTACTTTCAAGAAGAAGGTACATATATAAGGCTGAGAAGCATTAGTCATAAACATATCTTGACATCTTGCTGAAAAGGCTTATGATTACTGCATATCGTGCGTACTAAGCGGCGCGTTCCAAAACAAACAAATGTGAAACAAAAAAATCTCACCCGCCGCGGGTGGGCACGCACGAATAGAAAAAGGCCTGTCGATTGACAAGCCTTTTTCTATGGTGGAGATACGGGGATTCAAACCCCGGACCTCTTCGCTGCCAGCGAAGCGCTCTAATCAGCTGAGCTATATCCCCATGATACGTTGGTCGAAGATAACTGATTGATTTTACACTATATTTTGCCATCTGCCAATCTGTTAGGGTGTGCATCTATGGTGGTATATAATAAATTGAAAGTTAACATAAGAGTATTCAAAGGAACATATGGATCAACAGCCCTTAACACCCCAACAGCCAACACAACCGCAACCGATAGATCCTAATTTGCCTTCGGCATCATCCCCGCAGCCTGAACAGGTGCCTGTACAATCCGTTCCTTCATCCGAGCCAACTGCAGCTCCCGCACCACAAATATTTGGCCTTCAGAATAGCCCTACGCCACCTAGTGGAGAAGTGGGTGCCCCTGTTCTATCAGCTAACTCCGCCACAGTAATGCAGGCCTCTAAGCCGCGCAGGAAGCTAAAGGCGGCACTGCTTACGCTTGTTGGCCTGGTTGTTATCGGAGGTGGCTCTGCGGCAGCATATTTTGGTATTGTGGTACCAAATAAACCCGAGAATGTACTTAAGACAGCCGTCTTTAACTCTTTTGATCAGCAGAATATATCGGCAAAAGTTTTGGCCGAAGGTAAATCTGGTGGTGCAGGCTTTAAGGCTGATATGACAATGAAGGCTAATGTTGCCGATAAGTCATCTGCAATGGACGCCAAGTTCACCGTTAGTGGACTTACATTTTCCGGTGAGGCTCGGATGGTTGGCGGATCGGCATTCATGAAGGTCGGAGACCTGTCTAATGTCACTAGCCTAATCGAAGCATTCTCTCCAGATTACGCAACTCAAATTAAAGCTGTAACCGACAAAGTGTCAGACCAATGGTTCGAAATTGACAGCACTATACTAAAAACAGCCGGTGCAGACTGTGTGTTAAATACAGAGACTAAATTAAGCGAAGCTGATTTAAAGATACTCTCCGATAAATATACAGAAAACCCTTTCGTGACTATCAAGAACACTTCTAACGAGGATATTAGCGGCAAAGCTGCAATCAAGTATGATCTTTCCATCAACAACAAAAAAGCGGCTCAGTTCTTGACATCACTTGAGCAGACCTCGCTTTTCAAAAAGCTAGATAGCTGCGCTAAGCAATCAGAGACAACTAGCTTGACTGGCGATCAAGACATTAGCAATACCGTTAACACAGACGGTATAAAAGACACCGATAACACCGAGCTAACTGTCTGGGTAGATAAGTCGACGAAACAGTTTAGCAAGGTTGCCTATGAGGCTAGCGCCGAGATGAAGAAGAATGGTAACGATTTAAAGATTGAGGCTACCATGGACTACGCGCCCGTGAAGATCGACAAACCCGAAGGTTCAATGCCAATTACAGACCTTATTGCAGAGCTGGGAAAGGCATTTAATGGGCAGCCAGTACTAGGCGCTAAAATAGAGGACTTATTACCCTAGGGCAGAGCTAGACGCTGCGGTACAATACAAACATGCCAAAAACCAGTAACAAGTCATCATCAGATCAACCGTTTGTAGTTTCTCATCCTGCCCTGGCACTCAGCCTGGTCGCAGTAATCCTAGTTTGTATATTCAGCTCACTTTGGTGGACAAAGGTTCACGACAGCCCAAGACGAGTATTTATGGGCATGATTAAAAATAACCTTTCGACACCAAGTGTTACCAGGCAAACAGTTGCCGGTCAGGATTCTTCTGTAGATAAGCTAGAACAGCTTAGTTTTGTTCCGCCTTATGCCACTAGGTCCTTAATATCAATCACTCAAGACTCTCCGGAGGGAAGCAACAAGGTTGTCACCGAAACGGTTGGAACGCTTTCGACAGACTATAGTCGCTACATCAGTATCGAGACCAGTCAGAAGGGTAAGTCAGGGAAGTCACTAGATTATTCGTCAGTTCAGAACCTTTGGGGCGCTACCGATCCTACTGTTGGCCCGGCCGATTACCATAGTCAATCGATACTTGGATTAGTACCATTCGGAAATATCAACTCAATAGCACAGCAAGAGATTATAAGTAAGTTGATTGATGGTAAGGCCTATACGGTAGATTACTCGGCAGTAAAGCCATTTCGTACAGCTGGTAAATCGGCATTAGTATTTCCGGTCCAGATTGATGCCGAAAAGTACATTCAGGTTCTCAAAGATCTTTCTAAAGTGTCAGGAAATGGCGATCTATCAGATCTTAACCCTAAAGACTACGCCGGACAGCAGCCAATTACAGTGTCGATCATGGTCGACAAGAAATCACGACATATCTTAGAGGTTAGTTATGGCCAGCAGAAAGAAGTCTATTCTTCCTACGGGCTCAGCACTCCAGTCCAAACTCCCAATAAAACCATTCCTGTAAATGAGCTTCAGCAAAAAATCCAAGAGATAAAATAATGCTAAAGAAATTTGCTCGTCGAGTTATCGTTTCGATAAATTGGAAGCTCGCTAGCTTATATCAAAGTAAGTTCAATCCTACTATTATTGGTGTTGCTGGAAGTGTTGGAAAGTCAGGCACCAAACGCGCTATTGCACATGTCATCGGTTCCTCGAAGCGAGTTGCCTGGCAGGATGGTAACTACAACGATTTAGTAACGGTACCCCTTATTTATTTTGGTCTTTCGGAGCCTTCCTTATTCAATCCATTAGCCTGGTTTCTTACTCACTTAAGGATGCTAAAATCTATCCTTTCTAGAGTGGGTGCGGAGGTTGTTGTTTTAGAGCTTGGCACCGATGGCAAGGGGCAGATTAAGGAGTTTGGTAAATATCTAGAACTAGATATTGCAATAGTCACGGCAGTAACCCATGAACATATGGAGTTTTTTGGAAGTCTGGAAGAGGTTGCCAAAGAAGAGCTATCGATATCAGGGTTTGCCAAGCAACTATTTATTCAGGAAGATGTTGTCAAAGCTGGCTACGCTGGCGGTCTTAAGAGCTACAAGACTTACGGATCAGGTCGCAATTGCGATATAGTTCAGAGTACCATCGGTGGTCAGCTTAGCATTAAGTCTGATCTGCTAAATATCAAGACAAATCCTATATTAGCCGGCAGACATCAGCACAACGGACTTACGGTCGCAGGTTACATAGCAGCCAAATTGGGAATAAACAGCCAAGAGATCGCTAAGGCAATTGAGTCTCTGCCAAGCATGCCAGGCAGAATGAATATACTTGATGGATTACAGGGCAGTATTGTTGTTGATGATACTTATAATTCTAGCCCGGCCGCTGTATACGAGGCCTTGGAATATCTTTATAATCTACCAACTAAACACAAAATCGCAGTCCTAGGTAATATGAACGAAATGGGTGAAATGTCTAAAGAGTTGCATATCCAGGTGGGTCAGAAGTGTGATCCAAAAAAACTCGACAAACTTATTACTATTGGTCAAGATGCCAATCTGTATTTAGCAGAGGCGGCTGCTCAAGCGGGATGTCAGGTAGCTAGTTTCCAAAGCCCTTTCGAAATAGGTGAGCATCTTTTGCACATGGACCTTGCCGATACCGCAATCTTGTTTAAAGGGTCACAAAATGGTGTGTTTCTGGAAGAAGCTATCAAACCGATACTGGCAAACAAAAATGACAGTAAACGACTAGTTAGACAAAGCAAAGATTGGATGCAGAAAAAACTTAATCAATTTGGAACTAGCTAATGGATATATTAGTTATTGGCGGTGGTATATCTGATGAACGCAGCGTATCTTTAAGATCCGCAAAATCAGTTGCCGTATCGCTCGAGCAATCCGGGCATAAAGTTAAGCTGTACGACTGGGATGGGAGCCAAGGGTGGTTACGAGACAATCTGGATAAGTTCGATGTTGTATTCCCGGTCCTTCACGGAGTTGGTGGTGAGGACGGACAGATCCAGTCTATTATCGAGGATTATTCCGTCGCTTATGTCGGAACAAGATCACAAGCATCAGCAAACTGTATGTCAAAAAGAATAACTCAAGCTACGCTAACCAGTAATGGTGTTTTGGTCCCAGATGGGTTAGTCGTAGATCTTGCGCAGTATAAGACTCACTCTTTACGACTTAAACCCCATGTACTTAAGCCAGTGAACGGTGGATCTAGTATAGACACATTGCTTATTGATGATAGCTCTAAAATAAATGCCGATGACTTAGATAAACTATTTAACAAACACCAATCTATGTTGTTAGAAGAGCAGATAGTTGGGCAGGAGATCACGGTTCCATATTTACAGGGTAAGGAGTTGCCAGTGATAGAAATAATTCCGCCCGACGGTCAGGACTTTGATTTCGATAATAAATATAATGGCAAGACCCAAGAGTTATGTCCTCCCAAGAATATACCTAGTGACGTCCAGCAGAAGGCATCCAAACTGGCTAAACAAGTTCATCATATTATGGATTGTCGCCATTTTTCTAGAACAGATATGATAGTTAAAGACGGCCAGATTTATGTGCTGGAAATTAATACTATTCCAGGGATGACCGATCAAAGCCTGTTTCCAAAGGCGGCCAGTGTAGCCGGCATGACAATGCCTCAATTAACAGACTATTTGGTAATAATAGCGAAGGAGGATGACAATGAATGATTATACCCAGATGAAAGTATTCTTTGGGAATGAACTTGTTGATTTTGGCGACGCGAATCTAAGTATAGCTAGCTCGGCCGTGTTATATGGACTTAGTGTATACACCGTTTTTTCGGTCAATAAAACCGAATCTGGGTTAGCCGGGTTTCGTTTACAAGAACATTACAAAAGGTTGGTCGAATCCTCGCACATTATCGGTATCGACACCTTTGCCAAAGAATGGACATACGATAAGTTTTTGGATGCCGTAACTAACTTAATAAAGACAAATAACGTAGACCAAGACGTCTTGGTTAGGGCAACGGTGCATGTTACCGAAATTGTGCCAGGCACCCGCTCCAGAGGCCTGCATACAAAGCTAAGTATGTTTATTTATCCGGCAAATTCGATACTTCCCAAGGACGGGTCTAGGCTTAAAAGCAGTGTCTGGAGAAGGGTTCCAGACAATGCCATTCCTGCCAGAGCTAAGGTAAACGGAGCTTATGTAAACTCGGTCCTTGCCAAGCAAGACGCCATAGATAGCGGATACGACGACTGCATTTTCTTAGACGCCGCTGGGCACGTGTGTGAACTCTCGGCTGCCAATATCTTTATTGTGCGTGACAACAAGCTGATTACCCCAGACACCACCAGCGATCTTCTAGAAGGGATCAACCGGCGGACAATTATCGAAATCTGTAAGTCAGAAGGAATTGAAATTGTCGAAAGAACCGTCGACCTTACGGAGGTCTACATTGCCGACGAGGTTTTTGCCTGCGGGACATCTGCCTTTATAGCGCCAATTATTGAGGTTGATGCCCGCCAAATCAGCCAAGGTAAGACCGGTCCAATCACGGAGCAGATTGCTAAACTTCACGACGACATGCTGCATGGCAGAAATAAATACTCCGAGAAATACCTGAACTATCTTTAAGCAGCAGCTTCCATTAATTGTAGGGGCCTGGTGTCTTCTATACTTGGATCAGTATTAAAGTGAAGCGAGTTAGCAAACATAACTAAAGCACGTCTAACAATTGGACTTGCTGAAGTTCTTTCTAAGTTTGGATTATTCACCCTGTGGTATCCGGGTCGGATAAAGGAGTAGGCGTCTTGATACTCTTTGGGCATGTATGACCAACCTTTTCCTGCAAAAAACTTTGCCTTACCTTCGCTGTGGCTTACAGGCACCAGGTCGGATCCATCCGTATTAGCGCCTATCTCGAGTCCTGGTTCTGTTTCGGCTAAAGCTAGTGTAAAGACTGATCTATCAAAGTGACCTTTGGCTACTGGCTCGTTAGGATCCTTAGGTAACTCATACGCTAGAAGTCGTAGATGCACATTCAAAAGCTGTAGTGGGTCAAGAAAGGCTGGGGTCAATTGTGGATTTGTATGTTTCTGGGCAAACGTAAGATCTTCGTAAATACTATCCAAGGTCCGTTTTAAACAAGCTACACCCAGCCAGTAAACTGGTTCAACTCGGTCGCAGAATTCTCTTACCTCACTCGGGAGCCTATTCCAGCCATAGGCTTCAAAGGCTTGTCTGGTGTTAGTACCAAAGTGGTAAATATGTTTAGTGTCTGCGGCCGCACGACGACCATTCATTTCAGATCCCTCTACTCGGCGGAAGTATCCAAACTTACCAGTTGTCGATTGGTTGATAATGTAGTCGCCCGCTATTTTATAGTCCATTGGAAGCGATAAAAATCCGTCGTAGGCTCCTAATGATAAATCAAGCTCCTGTTGCGTAGCTTCAAATCCTACTTCGGCGAACCTTCTTTGGCTTAATTGTTCTTGAACTTGCACCTCTGCCTCCTATTTGTGTTGGTAGACATATTCTCGCGCTACATGTAGTGTTAATCTAGACACGGAGATTTTACTAAAAAATTCTTTACTATGACTGTTCAGGGATTTGACCACTATATTCAACGAGAAATTTTTCTTAAGCTCAGGCAACATGATGTTGCTCGTTATTCCGAATTAAATATTAAATCTATCGAATCCAGTCAGTTTATGTACCACTTAAAAGAGCTAATTCGTGCTGGTTTGGTTGAAAAGATTGGTAAAGGCCAATATCGGCTAACAGCAAAGGGGATAACATATAGTCAGAACTTTTCTACTGAGCAGAAGAACATTACTATTTCTCCGCTTACTTATAGCTTGATTTTCGCAAGATCGAATAAAGGCAATTGGCTTATCCTAAAGCGTAACAAACAGCCCTACATTAATCTGCTAGGCTGCCTTTCCGGAAAGGTTCACATGGAAGAGACTTTAACCGATGCCGCCAAACGGGAATGGGATACTAGCTATAATTCAAAGACTAATCCTGAAATGATCTACAAAGGCATGGTTTCTGTTTTGCTTAGAGATAATGAAAGAGTACTGACACATATTACGGGCCCAGTATGGTTTATAGATAATCTAAACGAAGATTGGCAGGAGTATGAGGCACCAAATGGAACGCTTCTATGGGCCGACTGGACAAAAATACCATACGATCAATTTATTCCGGGTTGGAAAGAAATAATAGAAGCTATCGAAATCAGCAAACAACCGTTTTTGTTAGACCTAAGCTTTACCCTGTAAAAACATCGGTGAATTCGGTATAATCAGTCAGATGCAGCGATACAATCCAAAAGAGATCGAACCTAAATGGCAAAAGATCTGGCAAGAAACTAACCTTTATACCGCTAACCTAAATAGCGACAAGCCTAAATACTTTGCTTTTAGCATGTTTAATTACCCGAGCGGTGATCTTCATGTTGGTCATGCCATGAACTACACCATTAGTGACGTCAAGGCTCGTTTTAAGAGGCAGCAAGGCTATGAGAGCTATCATCCGGTGGGCTGGGACTCATTTGGTTTGCCAGCCGAAAACTACGCTATTAAAAAAGAGATATCTCCTCAAGAGAGTATGGCCGTTCTGATTCCAGGCTATCGTACAAAATATCAAGCCATGGGCTGGAGCAACGACTGGGAAAAAGAAATCACTACCAGCGAGCCAGAATACTATAAGTGGACTCAATGGATATTTATCAAAATGCACGAGCAAGGGCTAGCTTACCAAGATAGCCGATGGCAGTGGTGGTGTACTATGTGTCAAACAGTGTTAGCTAACGAACAAGTTATTGATGGCAAGTGCTGGCGCCATGACGGTCTGGACGATCCAATTGTCGAAAAGAAAGAAGTTAAGCAATGGTTCTTTAAGATCACCGATTACGCCGATGAATTGCTGGAAGCCACCGATAGCTTAGACTGGACGGAGAGTGTTAAGCTGGCTCAGAAAAACTGGATCGGACGAAGTGAGGGAATAAATATTGAATACGAAGTAGTGGGTACTGATAAAAAAGTCACTTGCTTTACTACAACACCTGTTAACTACGGTATGACATTCATTGTGATTGCTCCAGAGCACGATATGGTGCCCGTACTAACAACGCCAGATCAAAAAAAATCTGTTGAAGACTACGTCAGCCAAAGTATTAAAAAGACAAGTGTTGAGAGACAACAAGAGGGCAAAGAAAAAACAGGTGTATTTACTGGCTCGTATGCACTAAATCAGGTCACAGGAGAGAATGTCCCTATCTGGGTAGCTGATTTCGTTCTAGCTGAATTTGGTACCGGTGCCGTGCAGGGTTGTCCAGCGCATGATGAACGTGATTTTGAGTTTGCCAAAAAGTTTGGATTGCCAATTATACGCGTTGTCGAAGGACCCAATGGAGAGTCAGAGAGAGTAGTTGATCCTCAGAAAGAATCCGTTGATCAGGTTAAGCTGAATAAAGGTATCAAAAGAAAGATGGTTAACTCGGAGCAGTTTAACGGCCTTATATTCGACGATGCTATGCAAAAGACCATGGACTACTTCCATGATCAAGGCTGGGGTAAACGCATCGTCAACTATCGTATGCGCGACTGGAGTATCAGCCGGCAACGCTACTGGGGTGCGCCAATTCCGGTAGTTAACTGTCCAGATTGTGGCCCGGTGGTCCTAAAGGAAGATCAGCTACCGGTTGTATTGCCAGAACTAACCGATTTCAAACCAAGTGGAGATGGTCGAAGTGCATTGGCTAGGGCCAAGGACTGGCTGTTAACCACCTGTCCGGAGTGTGATGGCCCCGCCGAACGAGAGACCGATACCATGGATACGTACGTTGATAGTGCTTGGTATATGATGCGCTATGTCGATCCGCATAATCAATCGAAGATATTTGATACGGACCTTGTTAATAAGTGGTTGCCGGCAGATTTCTATAATGGCGGCGATCATGCTACGGCTCATTTACTGTATGCCAGGTTCCTGGCTCGGTTCTTTACCAAGATAGGTCTTATGGATAATCCTGAGCCATTCAAACAGATGTTATATAACGGTAAGGTTGCAGCCAAAGATGGCAGCAAGTTTAGTAAAACACTAGGCAATGGACCCGACCCCTTAAAGATAATCGAGCAAGGCTATGGTGCTGATGCACTAAGAACCTATCTGATGTTTGCCGCGCCACTAGAGCTGGGTGCACGTTGGGATGAGCAGGGTGTTCCGGGAACGCACCGATTTTTAGCAAGAACATGGAATATAACTCAGGAATATCTTGAAAACAAACCAGTAGAAGAAAACAAAGACCAGGCTAAGCAAGTCCTATCGGTGGTTCATAAGGCAACAAAAAAGATTACCGACGATCTAGAAGAGAGTCGTTATAATACTGCAATTGCTGCCTCCATGGAAGCCGTTAATAAGTTGTATCTACTTAAAACAAAGATACCTTTCGGCAAGAGTTCTCATTGGCAAGAAGCACTAGAATCAATTGCCATGCTGATTGCCCCATTTGCTCCACACACCGCCGAAGAACTCTGGCAGCAACTTGGTCATAGCGACAGTGTAAATAAAGATCATTGGCCAGAAGTTAAGGACGAGTTTTTACAAGACGAAACAATCACCATAGTCGTGCAAGTTAATGGTAAGATTAGGGCGCAGTTGCAGGTTGCTAGTGATTACTCTAAAGAGGTTATTATAGAGCTGGCCAAGAATGATGAACACGTTAAGTCATTTATTGACGGCAAAGATACCAAAAAAGAAATATTTGTCCCCGGTAAACTCGTTAACTTGGTAGTGTAGTCGTAGTTGTTGGGATTGTCCTCTGCTCTAGCTCAAACTCTTTTTTTAAAAATTCTAATTTCATAAAAGTGTCATATCCACACGGTTCAAGGGTGCCACCCTGGCTTATGTGAATAACTTGCTCGTCGCTAAGTACGCCGGTAAGTTTATAAGCTGCTTCAATTGGGTCATCATCAAAGTCACGGTAATCGTATTCACTGCAATACTCGTCAGGTGCGTTTGATCGATTAATGGCGCAACTTATTACTCCAACCGGCAAGGCGGTTAGCGCGACAACCGCAAATCCGCACTTGATAATTGCTTTTCTGCCGACAGATCGCCATCTATCGTGATGTTCGTCGGTAATCCTTCCAGGTAGATGTTCTCGTTTAATTGTGGTGCACCACCAGCTTCCGACTCGAACATCAAAAGAGTTGGTATTCCCAGTGAGGCTGGTGCCTATATTTTCTAAGTCTTTGTTTCTGGGCATTAGGCTAGGCTAACTAAAAACTTTAGCTTCGTCAATTAACTAAGCTTTAGATATAACGACAATTAGGTTCGGTGATTGGTCGATCTACCAAAGTAGTAAGTCTGGCATTTCTAGAAGCGTCTCCAACTACATCAGATACTTTTCCGCCACTTAAAGTTGCAAAAGCATCAAGCAGTAAATCTTGATCTTTATTATTCTCGTCATAGCGACCTAGATCATAGGCTAGAGTAAAATCATCAAGACCGTGACCATAAGGTAAGGTCATAGTTTCTACTACTGAAGATCCATCAGGCATGACTGTTGTTTTTGGTACAAAAGAGCCACCAAGTGTATCTGTTGCGCAGGCATATACTGGCCCAGGCTTTGCTTCGACAACTTTATCATTCTGACATGAATTTATAGCCAAAAAGGAAATTGCAGTAGTAAGAACTGCTAAACCTAGGCGTTGTCTAGGGCTTCGGTCATAAAAACCAGGACTACGAATTTTCATACAAAGATAATATCAGATTTATAACATGTTGTCAAGCACGGGTAATGCTTGTCATCAGAGGTGATCTGGGGTATACTTGGTTTAACTTTATTAACTAATAAACCAGGAGTCCTGTTTTCTATGGGTAAACCAAAGAAGCGAACCAGTCCCCGTCGAACCGGCACCCGTCGAAGTCATCTTGTTCTAAAGTTGGCTCGTAAGGTTAATGGCAAATCGCCTGTTAAAATTTTCACGACCCGTCGTGAAAGTGCCAAAGTCCTCAGCAAATAACAAGCTGAGAGGGTTATAATGGTAATGTCTACGACATGTGTAGACAGTTAGGATTTAACATATATGGCATCAAACCGTCATCTTGGCCGTATCTTGGCACTACAAACTCTTTACGAGTACGATTTTCGTAGTGACTGTAATGACACCGGCTTAGATCTTGCAGAAATCCTAGCCCGAAACCTAGATCGTTACAGTGAAACTGTCGAAGATCAGTCATTTGTCGCTAATCTTGTTAATGGCGTAGCAAAACTTGGCGATAAACTAGACGCTGTTCTTCAACCTGTTGCTCCAGAGTGGCCACTAGACCAGATCGCACGGATGGATCGTCTAGTCCTACGGATGAGCTTATTCGAGCTTGTTAACGGCAGTGATGTACCACCAAAGGTAGTGATTAATGAAGCTGTTGAGCTCTCCAAAGCTTTTGGTGGCGAAAACAGCTCCAAATTTATTAATGGTGTGCTTGGAACAATCATGCGTAGCATAGAAGATAAATCGATAGATCTTCCTAAAGAGCTGCAATTCAAACAAGTCGTACCAGTTGAGGCAAAATCATGAAAAGACCTGCAAATCCAATCAAAGGCCCAATAAAGGGTCCATTCAATAAACCCTTCGACACATTTAAGAAGTATGTAAAAAGACGCCCTGCAATCAGTGAAGTTCTTAGGGAGCCAACTGCTGGTGGAGTAGTATTTAGGCGCACCAAGAATGATCAAATCGAGATCTTAATGATCCAGGACGCCAAAGACCGTTGGACTATTCCCAAAGGTCATATGGAAGAGGGCGAAGACGCCAAAACTACAGCTCAAAGAGAAGTTGGCGAAGAGACAGGCCTTAAAGAAGTAAAAGTGATCAGCTGGTTGGGGAAGATTAACTTTCGATATCGTCGAACCAATAGTTTGGTACTTATATCTCAAGAGATTTTTCTAATTCAGGCTCTTGGGGATACCGACGACATTACCCCAGAAGATTGGATGAATGGCATTAAGTGGTTTCCGGCCAGTGAGGCGTTGGACAAAATAGAGTATGATGACATACAAAAGTTAATACTATTAGCACTAAAGAAGATAAGGGACGAAAAACTAGGTTAAACATGGACTATTCTGCATACAAAACATTTGCCCAAGAGGTCTTAGGCGTTGAATTTAAAGATATAGATTTGTTGGTCTGTGCATTTACGCACCGATCATATGTAAACGAGCATCGCAAGACAGCAACAAGTCATAATGAGAGACTTGAGTTTTTAGGTGATGCAGTGCTGGAGCTAGTAGTTACAAGCTATCTATACTCAAACTTTGATGAGCCGGAGGGCGTTCTTACAAACTGGAGGAGTGCTTTGGTTAGAACCGAGAGTATTGGAGCTGCGGCTGCCAAGGCCAACTTCGAACCATTGCTACGCCTTAGTCGAGGCGAAAAGCGCGGTACCGACCGGGCTCGTGCTCAAATATTGGCTAATAGCTTCGAAGCAGTGGTTGGTGCACTTTACTTAGACCAGGGTTATGATGCTGCTAAAGATTTTATTCATAACAACCTCATCACTACTTTCCAAGAGATTCTAGACACTGGTTCATGGATGGATCCTAAATCTCATTTCCAGGAAGCTGCCCAAAGTAAAGAAGGGGCAACCCCCGTTTATAAGGTTATCAGCGAAGAGGGACCGGATCACGACAAGGTTTTTACGGTTGGAGTCTATGTTAACGGTAAACTCAAAGGTCAGGGAACAGGGCCAAGCAAGCAAGCTGGCCAGCAGAAAGCCGCCGAAATCGGTCTAGCCTCATACCAAAACATCTCAGGTTGACAATAGGGGTCGTAATCTGTAAAATAGGTTTAAGAGTTTTTATTAATATAAAAGTTTTATAGAAATTTAGAAGAAAGAAAAGATAACTTACACATGCTAGCTATTCGAATGCAACGAACCGGACGTAAAGGACACGCGATGTATCGCGTTGTAGTTCAGGAAAGCCGATTAACACCTACCAGTGGTAGGGTTGTGGCTCAACTAGGACATTACGACCCACATGCCAAGACTGTTGTTATTGATAAGGAAAAAGCTGCTACATACCTTAGCAATGGTGCTCAACCTTCAGAACGTGTTGCTGCTATGCTTAAGAAAGAAGGCGTTAAGTTACCAGACTGGGTTGTAACTGCTGACAAAAAGACCAAAACCACCAAGAACGCCGAAAAACTTCGTAAGAACCAGCCAAAAGAAGAAAAAGTAGAAGAGCCAGCTGCAGAAGAGCCAGCTGAAGAAGTATCAGCCGAAGAACCTGCTACAGAAGAATCAACAGATACAGAAGCTGCTACCGAAGAAGAGACCAAAGAGTAGAAATCTTTGTCCAAAACATAGAACCCTGGAGTGATCCAGGGTTTTTGCTATAATAATACCTATACCGTATAAACAGGAGTTTCCGAAATGAGCAGTAATATTGACCAAGACTTTGTAGAATACATCGTCAAATCCCTTGTGGGACAGCCAGACAAAGTAATTATCGAACGTCGAATCGACGAAAAGGGAGTTCTGTTAGAGCTAACCGTTGATCCAGAAGATTTGGGTCGAATAATTGGTAAGCGTGGTGCAACCGCACAAAGCTTACGTACCCTACTTAGAGCACTTGGAACTAAGAATGATGCCCGATATAACCTAAAGATCGTAGATAACGGACCAGAAGACTACCAGCGCCCTGCACGTGACGACAAGCCAGCCCAAGCGCAAACTAGCCAATCCGATGATACTCAGTCGGACGAAGAAGTTGCTACCCAAGCCCCTAAGCCGGCACCAGCTCCAAAAGAGCAAGCTAAGCGGCCAACTAAGGACCGATCACGTATGTCTTACAAAGAACGTGCCGAAGATAAACTTCTCGGTACAATCGAAGAACATGGTGAAGAACCAGAAGAAGTTGCTAGCGAAGAAGACACATCTAGCGAACGAGCACGACGAACTCGTCAAGAACTAGAAGATCTAGACGACCTAGACATCTAACAATTCTTTTGTTAGAATCAATATGTCTAATCAAAGACAAAAATTTACGAATAGTAAATAAGCTCTTGCGAGCCAGTGGTAAAACCATTGGGAGCTTTATGTGACAGACGGAACCCGGAAACGGGTTCTTTTTGTTTATTGTTTGTAAAGATTATTGTCTGACTTTGAAGTCTGAATGATTGCATTTCTAAGCGCCTCATGGAGACTGACGACTCGACTAAGGTTACCGCCTGTATATCGCGACCAGGTGTCGCGGTTACCTTCTGGTAAATTTAATCTTGCATCGAGGTCCTTCATTATCTCGTTGTGTAGCTCTCCATCGTCCATCCTGTTTGATACTTGATTTGGAAGCATTAATCCACTGGAGTATCCAACCAGCTTATTACCGTGGTTGTCGATTATCACCGCCCATGCCTCTTCAAAATTGAGTCCATATCTTTTAACTAAGCCACTCTCTATTCCAATGTAGTAATCTGCATTTCCAATCTCGTAACATTCATTTGCTCGATTAAGCGCTCCCTGGTAAGTCTCTCTCCCGTGTGGCGCTTCAGGAACGCCCGACTGGGCATCGTGAGATACGACATCGATTTGCGGACTTCCATGGATGTCTTGGAAGACTTGCTTAACGACTTCAACTTTAGAATTATTCTTTGTGCCAATAATAATTTTCATTCAAAGATTATCTCATGTTTAGGGATAACTAACCATGGATAGGTGACGATGTGATACAAATGTGGTAAAATATACATAATGAAGATTCAAGTTATAACCCTTTTCCCGGACATGTTTCCGGGAGTAATGAATGCCAGCATGCTTTGGAAAGCCCAAGACAAAAAGCATCTAGATATTAGTTATATTGATCTGCGTGAGTTTGGCATTGGTCCACGTAAGACCGTAGACGATACTCCATACGGTGGCGGTGACGGAATGTTACTAAAGCCAGAGCCCTTATTCGCAGCGGTTGAGGCAGCAAAAAAGAACGATCCAGAAGCTCTGGTGCTGCTTATGACCGCACGTGGCCAACGTTGGGTTCAGTCTAAGGCTCAAGAACTTGCTGATGCAGCAAATGGACTAATTATCATTTGTGGACGCTACGAGGGCTACGATGAGCGCATTACATCGGTTGTGGATATGCAAATATCTGTTGGCGACTACGTGCTAACTGGTGGCGAGCTACCAGCTATGACCGTTATCGACAGCATCGTACGTTTAATACCGGGCGTACTTGGTGGCGATAAAAGTGCCGAAATCGAAAGTTTTAGCGACGGAAAGACTTTGGAGTTTCCTCAGTACACTCGACCAGAAGAATTCCGGGATATGAAAGTTCCCGAAGTGCTACTTAGCGGAAATCACGCCGAAATCGCTAAGTGGCGATCAGCTAATAGCCAACAAGCTGAATAACTATGTCTTTTGGTCTAAATCCAGAACAGAAGCAGGGTTATGATGACCTGCTGAGTTCAACCGAATCCGCCATCAAAAGCTATATATTCTTTAAAGGGTTAATTAGCAAACAGCGTGGCAATCCGAGCACTCCAAGACTAGAACAGATTGAACGTGGCCGAGCTGTAGCGGGATTGACTCAAATGATTTGTCGGGCAATATCTATTGGTAGGCCAATTATACTTACTGTTGGCTCCTCGCCCGTAGTGGTATGTACTGTGGACAGGCCACTTGGTGGCGGATTGACGCATGTACTCCCTACGGGCGCGAACACAGTGCCATTTGGACACGTTGAGCCAGGTCAGAAATTGGCTATTGATGACTATTTTTATCATCGAACACCAGACTCTGATTCACCTCAAATTCATGTAGGCAGTAGTTTAGATAGATCATATGCAACAATTGATGACATCGGTCCAGCACTGGAAGCATCGACTCCAAGTACCTTTAGCTGGCAAATATAATCTTAGCTATCTGATTGTTTAACAACTACGTTTAGTAATGAGAAACAAAGGTGTAGGCTTGGCCAGTTTTACCAGCACGGCCAGTTCGACCAATACGGTGAACATAGTCGGCATAGCTATTAGGCTGGTCGTAGTTGATGACATGGCTAACATCAGGGATGTCTAGTCCACGAGCAGCAACGTCTGTCGCAACGAGTACCTTAACGCGGTCTCGTTTGAAGGCATCAAGCGCACGCTGTCGTTGAGGCTGGCTTTTGTTGCCGTGAATAGCTTCGGACTTGTGGCCGATGCTATTAAGGTGATCGGCGAGCTTCTGTACGCCCCATTTGGTTTCGCCAAACACTAATACTTTCTCGAACTTAGGATCGGCAAGCATTTCAGCAAGCATAGCTACTCGTTCATCTTTGGTAGAGCGGATAATGTCCTGAGCAATGTGCTCGCTGGTTACAGGAGAAACAACCGAGATTGTCTCTGGCTCTTTAAGCAAACGGTGAATTAGGCTGCTAATAGCAGGAGTCATGGTTGCACTAAAGCAAAGACCTTGACGTTCGGTTGGCAACTGATCGATTAAGAACTCGATGTCACCAATGAAGCCCATGTCTAGCATCTGGTCGGCTTCATCCAAAACTACAATATGAGTTTTGTTAAGCTTTAGAACACCACGTTCAAATAAGTCCTTTAGTCGTCCGGGTGTACCGATGATAACTTCCGGGTTCTGTTTGAAGGTTCGGATTTGAGGAACGATATTCATTCCGCCGACACATACAACACTTAAGAAGCCAGATCCACGACTAAAAATTTTGAACTCTTGGTCGATCTGCTGTGCTAGCTCACGTGTTGGAGCCACGATTAAAGCAGTGGTTCCCTTGGGCATGTCTAGAAGACGCTGGATGGTTGGAAGTACAAAAGCAGCAGTTTTACCGGTACCAGTGTTAGCAAGACCAATAACATCCTTACCAGACAAGACGTGCTTGATAGCTTGGTCCTGAATCGCAGTTGGGTTTACGTAGCCAGCAGCTGTAATGTTCTTTTTTAGACCATCATGGAATGGAAAGTCGGCAAAAGTATGTTCTGGAACATAAGCTACTTCCTCGGCACGAGGTTTAGGCTTGTTAATAAAACGTTTTGGATCGATGTATGCTCCACCGCGTCGGTTTCCACCGCTTCGCTGAGGTTTGTGTTTGTAGGCAAAAGAACCACCTCCGTTACCAGAGCGTTTTTGTGTTGAATAAGATTTTTTGTACAAGATGTACCTTTCGTTTGGGCACGCCACATGCAATAGCCCTTGAGGGCAATGAGGATGTGAATGGTGCGATTTATATTCTCTAACTGCGAGAGTTTGAACAGCGAGAATAAAAACTTTTTTAGAACTAATTTACTCGATATTCGAATATCACAATTAGAATAATGATAACACGAATATTACCTATTGTCTAGCTCGATTATACTAATGTTTATAATTGGAAGAACTAAGCATAAACAGTTATTATATCTACATAAACAATAGAAACTAACTATGACCCATTCCGGAAATACACTATCACAAGAAATGCTAAGTAAAATTGATGCCTATTGGCGGGCTGCCAATTATCTGTCGGTTGGTCAAATCTATCTTCGTGATAACCCGTTGTTGCGTCGCCCCTTAGAACTAACCGATATAAAGAACATGCTACTGGGTCACTGGGGGACTACACCTGGCCAAAACTTCATTTACGTGCATCTTAACCGTATTATCAATAAGTACGACGCAAATATAATCTATATCTCTGGTCCTGGACACGGTGGTCCGGCACTATTTGGAAACGTTTATCTAGAGGGCACCTTTAGTGAGTATTACCCGGATATAACTCAGGACCAAAATGGTCTGAGGGAGCTATTTAAGCGATTTTCTTTCCCGGGTGGCTTATCAAGTCACGTTTCACCTCAAGTACCTGGCTCGATTCACGAAGGAGGCGAGCTGGGCTATTCGCTCAGCCATGCCTTCGGAGCGGTTTTTGATAATCCAGATCTTATAACCGCTTGTGTAGTAGGAGATGGAGAGGCCGAGACTGGCCCATTGGCTACGGCCTGGCACTCCAATAAGTTCTTGAACCCCAAGACAGACGGCGCTGTTTTACCGATTCTACACCTTAATGGATATAAGATTAGTAATCCTACTGTCTTAGCCAGGATCGACCGTCAAGAACTGGAACAATTATTCTACGGCTACGGATGGACTCCGTATTTTGTGGAGGGTGATGATCCGGCACACATGCATGAGCTTATGGCCACTACCCTAGACAAAGCACTCGAAAAGATTAAGAAGATTCAACAGAATGCCCGAGAAAACGACGATACAACAAGACCTCGTTGGCCAATGATCATACTAAACTCACCAAAAGGGTGGACTGGGCCTAAGACAGTTGATGGTCGAGCTAACGAAGGCAACTTTAGGTCACATCAGGTTCCGCTTTTAGTCGACGATAACCACCAACAGAACCTGCCATTATTAGAGAGGTGGATGAAGAGCTACAAGCCTCACGAGTTGTTCGATGAATCCGGAAAGTTAATTCCTGAGCTTGCTGAGCTTGCACCCAAAGGTCTCAAGCGAATGGGTTCAAATCCACACGCAAACGGTGGACAGCTAAAGTTAGAGTTGATACTCCCAGAATTTAGAAATTATGCTGTTGATGTAAAGAAGCCAAGCGCAAAGGGTATAGGAAATACCAAAGCTCTTGGGCCGTATCTTCGAGACGTTATTACGCTCAATAAAGACCATCATAACTTTAGAATTTTCGGTCCAGACGAAACAGTATCTAACCGTCTCGAAGATGTCTTTGAGTCAACAGATCGGCAATGGGTCGGTGAAATCAGGGAAAACGACGAGTTTCTGGCACCTAGCGGAGCGGTTCTGGACTCTATGCTCAGCGAGCATCAGTCTCAAGGCTGGCTAGAAGGCTATCTATTAACCGGAAGGCATGGAATACTCAACAGTTACGAAGCATTTATTAGAATTGTTGATTCGATGGTAAACCAACATGCTAAATGGATAAAGATGTCTAACGAGATAGCTTGGCGTAAGTCGATACCTTCTCTTAACTATCTGTTAACGTCTCATGTTTGGCGGCAAGACCACAACGGCTTTACTCATCAAGACCCTGGCTTTATTGACCACTTAGTAAACAAAAAGGCAGAGGTTGCTAGAATCTACTTGCCACCGGACGCCAACTGTTTATTGTCAGTTATGGATCACTGCCTTCGTAGTGAGAATTATATAAACCTTACAATCTGCGGCAAGCACGAGAGTAATCAGTGGCTGACAATGGAACTGGCTGTCGAACACTGTACAATAGGTATTGGAGTCTGGGAGTGGGCCAGTAACTGTGGTGATGAAGAGCCGGATGTAGTAATGGCATGCGCTGGAGATATTCCGACCCTCGAGACATTGGCGGCGGTATCGATTTTACGTAAGTACTTGCCCGAACTAAAGATTAGGGTAGTTAATGTGGTAGACCTAATGCGCTTGCAGCCCAATACTGAACATCCGCACGGACTGAGCGACATGGATTATGACACGCTGTTTACTAAAGATAAAGAAATCATCTTTGCCTTTCATGGCTATCCGTGGCTAGTTCACAGATTGACTTATAGGCGAAATAATAGGAAGTTGCACGTTCGGGGTTATAAAGAAGAGGGAACAATTACTACGGCATTTGATATGACAGTCCTAAACAGCCTTGATCGTTTCCACTTGGTTATAGATGTAATTGAACGGACGCCGCTAACTTCGCCAGAGGCAATTAAGCTCCAGAACCTCATGGAAGAGAAACTAGTCGAACACACTAACTATATTGCTCAGCACGGAGCAGATCTGCCTGAAATACGTAACTGGAAATGGCAGGATACAAACAATGTCAGCTAGATCACTGATACTGGTATCTAATCCTGGCAGCCAGAGTCGCAAATACGCCTTGTACTTAGGCGAGGTTTGTCTGGCACGGCTTCATTTTGAGCTAGTTGGTAAGCAGATATACTGCAGCCTAGTGGCCCACAACCAACCTCAGGTTTCACAAAAAGCTGATATTGCCCACATCGCTTTTGCTGCTACCAAAGTGATTGATATCTTAAAATCCAAAAAAATTATCCAAGACGACGACCAGATATCGGCCATCGGACTGAGGATTGTGGCGCCGTCTTCATTTTTCCAGACACATAGAGTAATTGACAAACAAGCCATAGAGCACCTAAAAAGCATTGGCAGTAGGGCGGTGATCCATATCAATTCGACTCTACAGGAAATTGAGTTACTCAAAATTAGTCTTCCAAAGTGCCCAATAATAGGAGTTTCGGACAGTGCCTTCACGGCAACAGAGGAAAGTTATATTCGGTCGTATGCAATACCGCAAACAGACGCCAAAAAATTTGATGTCTGGCGTTTTGGCTATCATGGCCTATCGGTTAATTCGGTAGTCGATGTGCTGACCAAGAAGCACCGTTTAGCTGATAAGGTGATAGTTTGTCACTTGGGTGGAGGCGCTAGTATTACGGCTCTTAGGAAGGGACTGGTCGCTGATAACAGCATGGGCTACTCCCCGCTAGAAGGACTAATGATGGCTACACGCAGTGGCAATATCGACCCTGTAGCCGTCGAAACCCTCAAACATGGGCTTGGTCTTACTGCCGATAAAATGCAAGAATACTTAAGTCTCAGGTCTGGATTACTGGGTGTTAGTGGCATCTCCGATGATATTAGGGAACTCCTGGCCGCCGAAGCCGAACACCCAACCGCTAAACTTGCCCTAGATATGTATGTCTCGCGAATTCAGCAGACCATTGGACAGATGGTGGCGGTAATAGGCGGCATAGACTGCCTGGTCTTCACTGGAACTGTAGGTGAACGGTCGGCTATTATTAGGCAAAGAATTCTATCTAAAATGAACTACTTGCATCTGTCGGTAGATAAAGAAAAGAACAGTCAAGCTATTCAGCCACAAGCCATTACATCTATAAGCCCTGTTTATGCTACCCGAAAAGTCTTGGTTGTACCGTGTGACGAGTCTACCCAGATTGCCAAAGAAGTTGCCCGATTTAAGTATTGACAAAAATTAGATTTAGTACTATAATACAGAGGTTAAATTGGACAGTGAAACGTAGCTTGTATTTGGTCGCTTGAGCTACGCGGAGTCAATAGCGAAACCGCACAATCTCTTTTGAATTTTGGCGTTTCCTGTCCTGTCGGTGATAGGAGAAGACATGAAGAAAATTAATCCCGAAGCTGTAATTTCGACGCCAGGCTATATTGTTGGCCTATTACGCGGTGATGCTGCCGTATCTTGTGAGCCTCCAATTACATTTAAAAGCTACCTAGAAATGGCAGAGGCGCCAATTGGTCAAGATGAGTTCTCAAACCTAACTGGCTGGGGTGCTCGCGCAACTGCGTTGGAGCACTATTCTAGGGTTGCTAAAGTTCGAGCTGGCGAAGATGCGGACTCAAGAGTAACCGTAGGTGTTTGCATTACACCTGACTACATTACGCATCCAAAAGAGAGATTCCGCCGAAGACTATTTGTTAATTCTGTAAAACTCGGCAACTTGGTTGGTATAAATAACTTTGAAATTATCGAGGGGACAACCGGCCCCATAGTAGAGTTTATGGAGGGTTACACCGAGTGGGGTGGAACATATGCTAGCTATGTCAGGCAACTACATGGCGAGGTTGTACCTGATCTTTATCTAGACGACTATAAGATTTAATATCCGTGCTAGGCGTTGCTTTTTTGCCGTTTGCGCTTGTTGGGGTCGAGTTCGCGCTTACGAAGTCTAAGGCTCTTGGGGGTTACTTCTAGTAATTCGTCGTTCTCTAGGAAGTCTAGACACTGCTCAAGACTAAAGATAACTGGTGGAGTTAGCTGTACGACACCGTCGCTGCTGCTGCTTCGCATGTTAGTTAGGTGTTTTTCTTTGGCTACGTTAATTTCCATGTCGTCACCACGAGTGTTGAGGCCAATAATCTGACCAGCATAAACTTGAGTTCCGGGACCTACAAAACAGGTACCACGTTCTTCTACGGTTTGTAGAGCATAAGGTGTTGTTGCTCCAGTTTGGAAGGCAATAAGTACGCCATTACGCTGTTGATCGAGTGCAGAACCAAGCTCTTGATAGCCAATAATTAGGCTGTTCATGATGGCCGTACCTTTGGTAGCGGTCATAAGAGTGTTTCGAAGACCAAGCAGTGTCCGGGTGGGCATTTCGTAAATTAGCTTGGTCACACCTTTATTAGTGGTGAACTGGTCCTTTAGTTCGGCCCGTCTTTTACCAAGTTCGGCTTGTACTGCACCAACTTGTTCGGCACCGACTTCGATGATGACTTCCTCGAGTGGTTCCATGGTCTTGCCGTCTTCCACGCGGGTAACAACTTGTGGCCGTCCAACTTCAAACTCAAAGCCCTCGCGTCGCATAGTTTCGATTAAAACTCCAAGGTGTAATTCGCCGCGTCCAGATACCAAGAAGCCAATTCCGTCTTGTTCTACCTGAAGTCCAATGTTTGTTTCGAGCTCTTTATTCAGGCGGTCAGAGATCTGACGGCTGGTGTTGAACTCGGCTTCTTTACCCTTGAACGGAGAAGTGTTGGGCCCCAGGTAAATCTTTAGAGTTGGTGCCTCAACTTCTAAGACTGGTAAGGCTTCTGGTTTATCTGGGTCGGCTATAGTTTCGCCGATCTGGATATCACCCATTCCTGTGACACTTACGATGTCACCAGCGATTGCAGTTGGAGTTTCGATTTTAGCAAGACCTTGGTGATTGTAGATTCGATCTATCTTGGCTTTAGCAAACGTTCCGTCTTTTTTGCAGACAACAACCTGGCTACCAGATTTGATGCTACCTCGGCTAATTCGTCCAACGGCATATTTACCCTGGAAGCTATCCCAAGAAAGGGCTGTAACAAGCATCTGGAATGGCATATCTGGTTCAACATCTGGGGCGGAAACATCATTGATGATTCCATCAAAGATAACACTTAGATCGCCATCGGCGGTTGGGTCGGCAGGCATTTCTTTCCAGGCTTTGCCTTCACGACCAATTGCATAATAGATTGGGTAGTGCAGCTGGTCTTCGTGAACAGCAAGTTCAAGGAATAGGTCGGCAAGTTCATCCTCGACATCCTTGATGCGGCTTCCTGGTTTGTCGATCTTGTTAATGACTACGATTGGCTTAAGGTTAAGGGCTAGGGCTTTTGTAAGTACAAACTTGGTCTGAGGCATAGGACCTTCTTGGGCATCAACAATTAGCAGACAACCATCGGCCATGTTTAGAGTTCTTTCTACTTCGCCACCAAAATCGGCGTGTCCAGGAGTGTCGATAATGTTGATGTGATAGTCATCGTGTTGTACTGCAGTGATTTTGGCGGTAATGGTAATGCCACGTTCTTTTTCTTGGTCTCCGCTGTCCATTATCAGATCTTGGCTCATTTCGGCCTGGTTATCGCGGAAAGTATTAGACTGCTTTAAAAGTCCGTCAACTAGTGTTGTTTTACCGTGGTCAACGTGTGCAATAATTGCCACATTTCGTATCTTCTTAAAATCCATTATAAATCCTAAAGCCTTATTTTAATAAAAGAACCGCTATTAACAGCGGCTTGATCAGTTAATTGTACCATATCTGGTCTTAATTCACTAGCTTGCTGACAGTTATGCTCTTGCTGTGTCTTGGCATTTCTAAATTCCTGCAACTCTTTATCCCGAATTATTCCCTCTCGAAAGAACATAGCACTAAAAGCGGCACTCCCTAGACATAGAGCAATATCTTTTCCTTCGACTCCATTAGGATTTGATTGTACAAATTCTTGGTAACAAGTCCCAACAAAAACAGCAATTGATGCAGTACCGACAATAAAATCGAGTGCTAGTTCGGCTACTATGCGAGCTTGTCGTAAGTTATGTCTATTTAAAAATGAAGGACGAGCTTCGTTCATTAGTATATTATAACATAAAATATATAATGTGGCTATTTCTGCTGCTTTGGGTTCCAAGGGAAGAACTTATTAGTCTTGGTGGCGTACTTCTTGTAATCTGGGTTCTTGGCATACTTCTTTTCTAGCATCGGCACACCCGAGACAAAAAGTATTAAGGTAGTGATGACTAACGGTCCAATAAGCCCCAGAAGTTTGTAGCTAGTAGGTAGGGTTGTTGCACATAGAATAATCCATAATCCCCACCACTGAGTGACCTCGCCAAAGTAGTTGGGGTGTCGAGTGTACCGCCAAAGTCCGGACTGCATGACTTTGCCTTTATTTTTAGGATTAGAAATAAATGCGCTGAGCTGCCAATCGCCTACCGCTTCAAAGAAGAATCCAAACAACCAAGTTATCACTCCTGCCGCAGCCCAGACACTTAGGTCGGTTTTGTGTGGAATACCAACGGTGATGATAACTGGAAGTACGACAGCCAAAAGAAGTAGTCCCTGGAGGATAAATACTTGCAGGAAGCTGCGCACAAAGAAGTACTTCCCCCAATCGTGTCGCCACTTGGCATAACGAAAATCCTCATCCTTATTCCGGTTTCGTAGATATATATGACTGGCTAAGCGTAGTCCCCAGATAGTTGTTAAAGTTAGGCTAAGCGGTGCCAGGCTACCAAGTTCACTAGATGCCGTCGACGCCACAACGGCTACAAATACAAATCCAAGTCCCCAGGCGACGTCTGCAACGTCGTTTCTTTTTCGTAAGACCGACACAATAAACCAGAATGTCATGTAGCTAAATACTGATAATGAACACGTAATAAGTAAAGTTTTTATATCGTTCATGCTTAATTTAATATTACCACAGTCCTGTTTGGGCGAGTTACGGTAGAATGGGTAAAGCATGACGCAGAAACAAGCTCTCAACATACTAAAACTTGGTAGAAATGTCTTTTTAACCGGAGCTGCCGGTAGTGGTAAAACATATGTACTTAATAAATACATTAAGTACCTAAAGAAGAACCACATACCAGTCGCTGTTACGGCCTCTACAGGTATTGCGGCAACTCATATGAATGGCAAGACTAGTCATTCTTGGGCCCATATTGGAATTAAAGATTACCTTACGGCTGTCGATCTAGAACATATGTTTAAGCGAAAAGAATATCGAGAAGCTATTTCTGAAGCTAAAGTCTTGATAATCGATGAGGTGTCGATGCTCCATCACTTTCGACTGGATATGGTTGACGCTGTCCTGCGCAAGATGCACGGTAAGAAAGACGAGCCTTTTGGCGGTATTCAGGTAGTGCTATGCGGTGACCTCTTCCAGCTGCCACCGGTGACCAGGACTGGACGTGCCGAGTATATTACAGCCTCCAATGCCTGGGAGCAGATGGATATCCATATCTGCTATCTAACCGAGCAGCATAGACATGACGACGACGAGCTTAGTCAGCTACTAAACGAAATGCGATCTGGTGAAATTAGCGATCAATCCCTCGAAAAATTACACGCCCGCAAGGATGCCAAGCTGAAGGGCAAGATTATTCCGACAAAGCTTTACACACACAATGTAGATGTCGATCAGATAAACAATGCCGAGCTAGATAAGCTTCTTAGCGAAGAACACGAATATAAGATGACCCACAAAGGAGATAGGGCGGTCGCTAAGGCTCTAATGGCTAGCTGTTTATCACCAGAGGTACTGAAGCTCAAAAAGGGTGCTGCGGTTATGTTTGTGCAAAACAACTATGCCAAAGGCTACGTCAACGGTACCTTGGGTGTGGTAAAGGAATTTGATGGCGATGGGCTGCCGATCGTTAAAACTGCAGAAGGCAAGAACATTACAGCGGCTATGGGGAGCTGGAGGGTAGAAGAAGGTGACGACGTGGTCGCCGAGATAAATCAATTACCGCTTCGCCTGGCCTGGGCAATCACAGTTCATAAAAGCCAAGGTATGACGCTTGATGCCGCCCAGATTGATCTTAGCAAATCGTTTGTTCCGGGGATGGGCTATGTCGCCCTGTCGAGGGTTAGAAGTCTAGATACACTTTGCTTACTTGGCTTAAACGGCCGCGCCTTGCAAGTCGACCCCCGTGTTATCGAGCTTAACCTGCATCTCGTCAAAGAGTCTAATCGACGCAGTAACAGTGTAGACTCTTATAATCCAGAAGAACTGGTTGAGGCTCAAGAATTGTTTATCAAGGAGCTAACCTACAGAGGAACCTTGTTTAGCTAGCGGGCAACTGTCATGACACGGTTCATGGCAGAATACAGCCTTAGATCATGTTCCTTCAATGCTTTCTGATAGAACTGCCACAACACATCGGCGTCATCTAGGGCTCGATGTCGATCCTGGACAGTAAAACCATGAGAGGTGATTAGCGTATCCAGGTTATGCCTACGTTGCTCAGGGTACAGTACTCTTGATAATCGGACGGTACAGAGTCGGTCCATATTAAACTTTATTCCCATTCTCGAGAACTCCATTTTAATGAAGTTATAGTCAAAACTTACGTTATGGGCAACAAAGATTGAACCCTCCAGCATGTCCAATAAATCTTGGGCAACTTCAGAAAAACTCGGGGCACTGGTTACCATACGGTCATTGATACCGGTTAATTGAGTGATAAACGTTGGGATAGTTTCCTGGGGGTGAATTAACTGGCTCATTTTTCTGACCACTTTGCCATTTTCAACTCGTATTGCACCAAGTTCTAATACCCTAGAGTTAAGGTGACTTCCTCCGGTGGTCTCGATGTCCAAAAAAACAAGCGGTTTATGCATTACTCTATAATACAGAGGTTTGACGCTAGATGTCCCAATGTTATACTAAACTAGATATCAATCAACGTAGTGGAGGGAAACACTAATGGATCCAGTAACAGACGATCAGACTAATTTATCAACCGATGCCGCAGCCGTGGTACCTCAAGATCCAACTGCTCCAGTTGATCCAGTGGCTCCAGCAGCCGACCCAGTTGTAGAAGCACCAGCACCAGAGAGCGTCATTAGCCCTGATGGCGGCGAAGCAGTCTTGCCACGGCCAGACATGTCAGAACCAATGGACATCCCAGCCGTAGATCCAGTTGACCCAACAGCTACCGGTGGCACAGATCAAGTACCACCAGCACCAACAGCTGGCGCCTTTTAGATAGGGAATCTGGTGGAAAAGTCTAAACAAAAACATTTTGATAGAGTTTTTCACGATAAAGATGGTCGACTATCGCTATTTCAAAAGCCAAACCCACCTTTAATAGGGTGGGTTTTGTTTTTGGTTGCCAGCAAACTCACTTCTGGAACACCGGAGGCCGCATTTAGCATTTTGTCATTTGGTGCATTATTTACATGGGCTTGGTTGGAGCTATTTCAGGGAAGCTGTTATATGCGCAGGGCACTAGGCTTATTGATACTAATTGCAATAACTACTAGCAGGATATGAGTAGAAAGAAGATCATGATATTTATTCTAGCTATAATTGGGCTACTAGTTTTATTTGAGGTACTGGCTTTGCTTATGCTGTACCGAGACATTGCCGGATTCGATAAATATTGGAAACAACGAAACAAGCAGCCAGGACAGTTTGTTTATGTAGCACTTGGAGACTCTGCGGCCCAGGGTCTGGGTGCAAGCAGTCCAGAAAAGGGGTATGTTGGCCTGATTGCCAAGCGAATCGAACAACAATCTGGCAAAAGCA
>JBPOHZ010000008.1:0-98543 GCA_052034955.1 Candidatus Saccharimonadota bacterium
GACGCCAACCACCCGGCAAGCCTCAGTGGAGGACATACCCCCAACTACTAGCTGGAAATACCGGTCTCTCCGTTTACGCGCAGCCTGCCGGCTGCGCCCTCTATGAGCAGTACCCAAATCTTCCACATTACACCTCGCTTATTCCGCTTGTGTTGCATCGTTGGGTTGAACTCAAGTCTTGCAAATAACTTACGGGGGGGGGTATACTACCAGTTAAACACTAGCGTAAAGTAGGAATTATCATGCTCACTATTCTGAATCTAACTAAAACAAACAAACTCATCCTGGCAGCATTTGCCTTTTTGGCGGTCATTGCATTTGGCACGGGTAGAGTTCACGCTGCTACGCTAAACGTATCTGGCGGCTGTACTCTCGAAGAAGCGATTACCTCTCTTAATAACGCTACCAGTGAACCGGGCTGTAGCCCAAGCGGCAGCTATGGAACCAGTGACACCATTACTATCCCTGCAGGTACTCAGACACTCACCAACGACTTACCTTCAATTACTGTGCCTGCCAAGGTTCAAGGAGCTGGCATGTCCCAGACTATTATTAGCGGCGACGTCGGACAATATTCTACATTGAAAGCAAGCGGCGTCTCTATAGACATAGAAAATCTTAAGATCACGGGATATAAGACAGCTGCCATCTCAACCCAAGATTGCAACGTTATACTAAAAAATATCGAAGTCGATGGCCAGGACGTTAATGCGGCCGGAAGCGTGCTATTTGGAATTCGTTTGTCTTCTAGTGCAAGTAGTACAAAAGCTATAGACGCAGATGGCATATATATTCATAATTTTAATGTTAATGCACCACAAGGCATTAATGTTTTTTTTGTCCAGCAATACAATGGAACTGTTACTAATGCGACATTAAAAAACACTACTATATCCGACATTCATAGTACTGGTGGTGGAGGTATGAATGGCATGACAATGGGAGTTGGTATGTTTGGTAATTCATTCGGTTCCACCGGCACACTTAACGCTACAATTATTAACACTACAATTGATAATATATCTTCCGATCGAATATCAGGCCCTTTCGCTAGCGTGGCCTTCGCTAATGGAGGAAATGCCACGGTCAATACAACTGTTTACAATGTCACCATTACAAACACGGATGGAATTACAGGAGACTTTGCCCCTGTTATTGGCGTAAAGTCAGGCGCCTTCTACGCAGCAACTGCTGGGTTACAAAGTGGAAATGTTGGTACTGCCAACGTTAGTGTAGGTAACAGTTTAATGGCCTCAAACACTACCGATGGCACAGAGTCAAATAACTGCTCAACGGTTGATATCAGTTCGGGAGCTGGCGGTGCTGGTACTGGAGTGGGAACAATTACATCGCTTGGTCATAACATGACAGACGATAATTCTTGTACAGCTTTCACGCAGCCAACCGATAAGCAAAATGTTCATAACATCATTTCAACTCTTGGCGTGCTCCTGAACAACGGCGGTTTTGTGCCAACACGAGCACTGCTTGCAGGCAGTCCTGCGATCTCTGCAGGAAGCGCAGTGCTCGGCGTCGCTACCGACGCTCGAGGTATCGCTCGCCCAAGCACTTGCCCATCTGTTGGAGCTTACCAATTTGAGGGTGCTGTTTGTGCAGCCTCTACGACTAACGCAGGAACTAATGCCGGAGCTCCAAACACTGGTATCCACTCTGTCTCTCTGATAGGTGTGTCTATCGCCACACTACTTGGTTTGTCTGCCATCGGCTACTCTATCGCCACAAAACGGAACTAGCACAATTTGGCCGAGCTGTTACTAGTAACTTCAAAAGTAATCTAGATGCTATTAATTTTCTACTAAACTGTTAAGCATCCAACGCTCTAGCTTGCGAATCTACACTCTTCTCGGCGCCCTCCCTACCGTTAGCTACTTTGACGCCGGGTTGCTTGGAGTCGCCTTTTGCCCTACTGACGGCATATGTTTTCCATTCAACCGCATAGTTTTTTCTGGAAGCTGTAACCACCTCGTCGGCGCGTTGCTCGCTACCGTCTTCTGGCGGCAACACTATCGTCTCCCCGGACACTGGCTCCATTGGTTCCTCGGCTTTCACCCGCAAGTAAAAGTTGTAGGCTGGCTGGTTGAGCAAATTGCCCTTCGCAAGCCATGGTTCATGCCGTCCCAGTAACAATCGTTCATCGGCCGGGCTACCCAGTCCAAAGCATACAATCGTGCTGACGTTGGCTAGTATCGCCTCTGTTAAGCGCTGTTCTTCCTGTTGAGCAGCAGATTGTTCGGCAATGGTTAGGAATAACTTGTACTTGCGTGATGAGGACAACATCTTCACAAATGGGGTGGTTGCAAAGTTCTGGAACTCGTCGACGTAGACGTAAAAGGGTCTACGCTCGGCTTCTGGCTGGTTGTGGCGTCGTTCGGCGGCAATCTTCAGCTTAGCCAGTACTGTTGTACCAAACAGTGTTGCGGTGTCTTCGCCCATGTCAGTGCTAAAGTTACAAATAAGAATTTTGCCAGAATCAATAATGTCCTCGAAGCTAATCGTTGACTTTGTTTGGCTCATCATGCGGTTCACGAATTGTGACCCATCGAAACGGTCTAGGCGGTGAGTTAGCCCCTTGGTCATACTCACCCGTTGCATACCACCAGCCTTGCCAAACTCTTCTCGCCAGAAATCTTTTAAGTGAGCATCTGTCAGTTTTGCGACCGTTTTATTTCGGAACTCGCTGTTACGCAGCAACTCTAGACAGGTAAATAATGTCGGGTTTTCGGTGCTAAACGCTGTCCTAATTGTATTACGGAGCATACCCTCAATTCGGTGGGCATTCGCATCATCATCAGCAAAGACCTTTCTAAGCACCGACACCACTGCTTCGGTCACGCGCTCTTGTTCGACCAGCAGCTCATCTTCGTCAAGTCCTTCAGGCAGTTCTAGTAGGTTGAGGCCTATTGGGTGCTTAATGTCTCGAGGGTTTAAGTAGACGACGTCCTTAATACGTTCCTCAGGAATGTATCTTAGGAGTTTCTGTGCAGCATCACCATGTGGGTCAATAAAGGCTACGCCTTTGCCTGCCATAATGTCCTGCAGTAGCGCGTACTCCAGCATGGTGGTCTTACCATTGCCGGTACCACCAATAAGGTAGACATGCTTTTCTCGTTCTTTAGCCGTTAAACCCACTACAGTGTTGCTACCATGGTGTTTGTTGAGCCCTAGCATGATATCGTAGTCAGTAGCGTCACTATGCTGCTTCATGGACAGTGGTGCTGGTAGCGTCTGGGAAACTGACTTGACCATATCTTCCGACTGCATATGTTCGCCATACGGGAAGTGATACAGCGCCGCCACTTCCGAAGCACCAAGAACAGATGAGTTATATGTCAGCATAGAGGGCAAACGCTTATGGAAAGCCTCCAAGCGGTGCTCTATTCTTCGCCTCTTAAATAACCACGCTTTCCGGCTGTGCAGTCCTTGAAACCCTGGTACATGAAACATGTAAAGTGCATTAGCTAGACCGTCGGCTTGCTTACCGCAGTTTGGTCCGACAATCAAAGCCCGAATGTCTACATTAAATAACTGTTCAGCTAACTTGGCGATAGTGGTGTCGAGGACTGGTGCATTAATAGGACTAATACCTTGTTGACCGTAAGGGTTACGTGAGCTATGTGCAAGCGAATACTCCGGTGGCCTGCTGACGCCAGTTAACTCATCACTGAAGGCCTCCAATAGGCCAGTAAAGATCTTGAAGGCTAGTTTAATAACGTTCCACACGAAGATAAACGGATAATGCCACCATTCACGACTCAAGCCCTTATCTTTTCCATAAAGTAACTGAGCTCGAATTTTATCCGCTTTTCTGGTTGAGGCGGGAGACAGTACGATCTGGATAGCTGATAGCTCACCAGTATTCAACTTTGCCAATGCCCGAGTTATGTAGTCCATGGGGTCATGCTGGCTCAAGTCTTCTTGTTTAGCGAAGCGATAGGCGAAATGGTTGGTTTGGGAAAACTCCAGTATCCGAAAGTCCTGTCCGTTTAGCTCTTGCGTGAAAAAGTCAGGCACTTCTCGGAACTGGATCTGGGACATGTACGAGATAACTAGCTGTTGAAACAGTTCAACATCTTCTGGGTCAAGGGCTGCTCGAAAGCGAATACCAGTTTCGCGACTACCAAATACCTCCAAGGGGAGGATATGTTTACGATTCAGCCAACGATCTTTACGTGTCAGAGTATTGAGTAAGCCGTGGAAGGTATCAAAGAGCTGTGTGGTTGCTAGCGGTGTTTTGGTGCTGTAGTTTGGCGGTGTAAGCTCAAGAAAGACTAGTTTGCGGTCTTTCAAGCGACGAAAGTCTAGCACATCTAAGATCACCCGAGCTATGGGCATGATAATCCACCAGATGAATAGTGAGCCACCAATGACGATAATCGGGATATTAAGGAGATGGGCAGCTGGTGACGAACCGATGAGGTATCGTTCGATAAAATTTGGGTGAGTAGTGGACGCAAGCAAGATCATCGATTCTCCCGTACCCACCACCGTATGTATTCCTAGTGTAAGAGTAGCTTAATATTGCGGGTAAAGCAATATTGTTTTACAGAATTTGTGATCTCAGTGGTATACTGACAGATATATGGCGAAGCATCCAACAAATATTTATATCGGCTCTCACTTATATGATATTCGAGATAAGAAAAGACTCACCCAAGTAGCAGTCGCTCAACGGGCAGGCATTAGTACCAACTATTATGCTCGAATTGAGCGTGGTGACACGGGCACTTCAGTACTCATTATGGAAAAGATTATTAAAGCTCTGAAGATTAAATCCTCAGACGTGTTGCCGTTTTAATCTTTAGAGCTAACGACTTTCTTGACCGCAAGTTTGATAGCTTCATCTACATCAATTACTTTACCGTATGCTGCAGATTCGTGAGCAATAACGTACATGACTTCCGTAACGCGTATTGCCGTTTCTGGGGTGGCTATATCTGGGTGATAGATACGCAAATAGTTCAGTACTTTATCTAGATCTTTTTCGTTTGCTTGGTAACGCTTTGCCATAATTACCTCCAGTATACCAGCCTGATTGGATGCCATCTATGTTAACACCTTGTCGATGCCTACAAACTTGGCCATCTGCCAGGCCAACTGCACTGACTCAATCCGGCGCATAACTTCACAACTATTATTCTGAGATAAGATGTTCAGTGAACCCTCATACAGTATATGCCGGTCAATAATGGCTAGTTTTCTGTGGTGTCCGGTCGTGTAGAGCACATGCACGCCAATGCGTTGTAGGATCGCTATTGCCCTGTGAGCTTCGTCGCGGTGATACTCGTCATCATGTTCAAATGGATCACGCGTATTAACGGCAATTCGGACGCTTCGCTGTTTCAGCTTCTGAAGCATAGGCAGCAATAGTGTTAGCCGTCTGTTGGTAATAAATGGAGACTCTATAATAAGCTCACTTTGACGCTTTCGTAGATCTTTCAGTAACGTATCGTAAAAGCTATTTTCATCGAGTAGGCGAGAGCCAATGAGTTCATGGGCTGCTACTTTGGGTCTTAGTAAGGACAGCATACTATTTGTCCTCCTCTTTCTTCAGTAGCACACCGTAATCGTTGTGCGAAATGCAACCAATTTTCTCGAGTCTAAGGTGTAAATTCTCAAGTGAAGGATATATTATATTCCATCTGAGGCTGACAGAGCTCACCAAAACAAACGCCCCACGTGAGTGGGGTTTTTGTTTTGGTTATTTCACGCAGTGAAATGTCGAACGTCAAAGGATTTGTCAGGGGTTTGCCTTGCGTTGTGAGTGACATTTCGCTTATACTTACAGGTAATAGTTAGGATTAAGATTAGGTATGAGTGGATTCAAACGCACAACATCTGCAAGTGGTTTTGGATTGATATTATTGATTGCTGGGCTGCTGACCTTTAATCGGGGTTGGCAAACTGTCCAGGCAGCGGCTCTTATCGAAGTTAACTCTACAGCCGATACTACTGTGGCCAATGATGGGGAGTGTACCCTTCGTGAGGCGATAATAAATGCTAACAATGACACCGACAGTACGAGCGGTGACTGTGCGGCCGGCTCCGGCGCAGACAATATAAACTTCAACCTGACTGGTGCCGCTGACTTTATTAACTCTACCCAAGACGGCTATACGATTCCTCTGGACACACCGTTACCGGCAATACAAGAACAGGTTACTATCGACGGCTTTTCGCAGGCAAACTCTGTGCCTAATTCGACGAATAGCCCTCAGCCTTTCAACGCGGTGCTGCTGGTAGAGATTGATGGCTCGAACACCGCAATAAATACAGGTTCTTGTCTGGTTGTTCAGCAGTCCGACGGTACGATTATCAGGGGCCTGGTTATCAATAATTGTGCCAACCATGGAATCGAAGTCCAGAAATCAAATAACGTAACGATTCAGGGTAATTACATTGGGACAAACCCCCAGGGTACTGTGGGTGAGGGTGTCGGACGCGGCTATGTTGCCGGCCCAATAGCTAATGGTATCCTTGCGGTTGCCTCAAACCATCTAAAAGTAGGTGGCACCGCCGCAGCAGAGCGCAATATTATCGCCGATAGCCAAACCAATGATATCTGGTGGCACAACGAAGCCGATGATGCTAATCCGTCCGGTGACAATATTTTACAAGGTAATTATGTTGGTTTGGGTTCAGACGGCACCACACCGCTGCCAGCTGGCTACGCATTGGGAGTTGGAAATGCAGTATTGATTGGTAACTCCCAGAATGATCTTGTAGGAGGTACAGATTCGGGCGCAATCAACGTAATCGCTAGCTCTTCAGAATATGGTGTTGGCACCAGGGACGCTGTGACCGGTTTGGCTATTCAGGGGAATTACATCGGCACCGACTATACCGGATCAGCGACCGTTACCCATGCATATGGTACTGGCCATCCTTATGCTGGTATCCACATAGGTGTTGTTAGCAACGCCGGTTTTACTGATCCACCACATAATATTGATATCGGAGGGCTTAACTCAAGTGCCCGAAATGTCATATCCGGCAATACTCGAACCAGTGGCTTTACCCCGGGGGTAGTAATAAATGATGATGCCTACGATGTACGTGTTCGCGGTAATTATATTGGCACCAACGCTGCCGGTACCGCTTCCGTGCCTAACCAGATTGGAGTTAGTTTTGATACGTTCGGCGGACACGCAACCTATGACAACATCGTTGGTGGTACTGATTCTGGAGCCGGTAATGTTATATCGGGTAACATCTACAATGGAGTTGTGTTCAGCGGCGAGGATACCTACGATAATCTCTTACAGGGTAACCTCATAGGTACTGCAGCCGATGGCGTAAGTGATCTTGGCAACGACGAAGAAGGTGTTCGAGTACAGAATGACGCAGTGCACAATATCATTGGCGGTACTGCTTCTGGAGCTGGTAATACGATTGCGTTTAACGGCAGTAATGGTGTTAATGTGGTCAACGATGGCTCCTCGGCTTCGGTTATCTCGAACTCTATATTCTCTAACACCGGGCTAGGGATAAAGCTTGGTTTTGGTACGAGCGTTACGGCTAACGATGCCGACGACGCCGACAGTGGTCCGAATAATTTGCTTAACTACCCGGACCCAATTCTATATTGGTCATACGGAGGCGATACCTATATCTCTTATGATCTTGATGTCCCGGCTGGTAGCTACAGGGTTGAGTTCTATAGCAATCCGTCGGCAGATGGCAGTGGCCATGGTGAGGGTAAAACACTGATAGGCAGTCAAAGTATTACAAGTGGAGGCCTGGGCGCCCAGGGCTACATAACCGACTTCGCTACAACAGGCCTCACCAACATAAGTGCGACCATCACAGAAGTTAATGGCGGTTTTGGTGGATTTGGGGCAACTAGCGAATTTAGTACCACTGCTCAAGCTGCGCCAAGTGTTAATGACATCGTATTTAGCAAGACACTAGTTAACCCTGAGGATGTGGCGCCTGGCGCCGAACTGCATTATGAGATTGAGGTTGCCAACTCATCTGACTCAACTGCGGCCATTGACTTATCTCAGAGCAGCAATAGTAATCCTGGTGTTAATGCCTTATTCATAGACCTGCTTCCCCCTGAACTTACCTTTAATACCGTAACCACGCCCGATATCACATGCATGACGTTGCCGGCTACGGCGTTTGGCCCGGGCTTCATGAGTAGTGGAGATCACGCAAGTTACAACTTAGTACTATGTGGGTTCACTGGCGCCTCGCCAACTTTCCTGAATCCAGGCCAGAGCATAACGGTCGACCTCGTGGCAACGGTTAATCCAGGTGTAGACACAGCCTTCACTAACTATGTGGTTGGCGGCATAATTCCTGATGATCCTGATCTGCCGGGTGTAGGCTCTATAATGGGTAGTGGCACAGATATCATAGACGGCTTTACGGCTACGCCATATAACAACTTTGCTCAAGCTGCCTATACACCAACTACGCCAGAAGAACCTGAGAACCCGGAAGGCGGTAACGAACAGTCCAATTCCGGTGGCGCATCACCACTTGCTACTACTGGACAGAATACTCTGTTCGCCCTGTTATTGCTCTTATTGTCTGTCTCTGCCTACAAATTAATCAGACGTTTTGAACGCTCAAAAAACTATTCTATTCGTTGAGGTAAGCATACTCTTTCCTTAGATTTTGCTCTGGCTGGCGATGACAACATGTCGGGATCGCTACCTCCCTTAACTCTAAGCCGGCGATTAAGATTACATTGAATATAAATACTGGCTTGCCTTTGCGATCTCTGTAATTGTATGATCTATTCGTCGTTTTTATTGAGTCTGGGTATTCTAGAGATCGCCACAGCGTATAGTGAGGCCATTATGGCAATAATGTGAAGGTTAAAACCTAGGGCCATGCCTACGGCCGCTGCGTACCAGATACTGGCTGCAGTAGTCACATTGGTAACAGTCTTTTTAGACTCGGACTTCAGGATAATGCCGGCGCCTAAGAATCCAATTCCGGACACGATTTGAGCAGCAATTCGGGTCGGATCGCCCGATCCGACTACTTGCGATAAAAAGGCAAACATCATAGATCCAGTGATTACCAGGGTCTGAGTGCTAACGCCGGCAGGCTTTTGTTTTAACTCCCTCTCGCCGCCTATTAGAAGTCCGCAAATAAAGGCCAGCACTAGGTCAATAAAAAACTTAAACTCGGTAGTAGATGTGATTTGTTCGATCATCAGTATATTTTAACTTCCAAAGAACAAATGGCCAAAGCAATTATTTATATGACCGTCAATTAAGACCGCGGTAAGTGGAGGCAGATATAACATACCGATTATACTAAGATAAGGGTAATATGAGGATTAAATTAGTCAGCTTTTGGAAGTTAAGCGACAAACTTTTTATTGATCTAGAGGCAGGGCTTTAATAAAGCTAAGCTTGGGTTTATTGGGCAGGGCCCTAGAAGCAACTAGCGATAGAAGCAGAAATAGAGCCATGAAAATGACAGTTCTTTGAAGTCCTTCTACCAAAGAAATATGTGCGATTCGTTTTAACTCATTCTGAAGCGCTAAGGGAAGGGCCTTAATCCGTTCTTGCTGACCAGTCTTTTCTAGGCTGAGTCCCGAGGCTTTTAAGGTATTTATTTCCCTGACAACAATCGGTTTGGCAAAAAATGGAATTACTTGGCTCTGCTTAACCTGACTTATGGATGCGGTACTGATCGTTGATACCATGATAGTTCCTACTATCGCTAGGCCCAAGGTAGTACCTAATTGACGGAAGGTGTTGTTGACGCCCGATGCCGCACCGGCATGATCAATATCTATAGCAGATAAGGTCAAGTTGCTGGCCTGAGCAACTACCAGACCAGCTCCAACACCCAGCAAGACTAAGCCTGGGGCAAGCGACAGTAACGTAGTCGTTGGGCTAATAGATAAATAAATTACAACTGAAGATAACAGGGAGGTCGATATCCCTACCTGGATAATCTGCTTACTAGACCTATACTTTGTTAGGTAACCAGACAAAGGAGCAAATATCAGAACTGCAATAGACATAGGTAGTAAAGACATTCCTGACTGTAGGGCATTGAGCTTCAGGGAAGATTGAATAAACAACATCAAACCAAACAATATACCAACCATAGCTAGCGAGAATAAGGCCACTACAATTATCCCAGAGGTAAATTGTTTGTTAACGAATAGCTTATGATCCAAGACTGACGGCTTTAGAGATTCTGACTGCCTCTGTTGCCACTTAGCAAAAGCTAAAAGCAGTACTATTCCAGTGAACATCATCACAAAAGCTATCGATAGCCCACCATCCTTGACCTCTAGGAACCAACCATGATTCGAAGTTTCGATTATTCCGTAAACAAGTGCTAGCAGTCCGGAAGCAGACAAAGCGACGCCAAAAATATCAAGTTTTTGTCTTATTCGGACGGCTTGAGTATCAACAATCCATCGTGAGCCAACAAGTAGCAACAACACGATAACTATGTTGATCCTAAAGCCCCATCTCCAGCCATAATAGGTAGTTATTATTCCGCCCACCACAGGGCCTAGGACTGCGGCGGTGGCCGCTATACCGCCCCAAATACCGTAAGCGATTGCTCTGTCGGGGCCTTTATAATTCGAGATAAGTAACGAACTTGTTGCCGGTAACATTAAAGCTGCGCCAACCCCCTCGAGTAGGGATTCTCCGATTAGAATAGTTCTAAGATTTGGACTAATCGAGGTAATGAAAGATCCAATCCCAAATAAGACTGCCCCGACAATAAAAATACGTTTTCTTCCAAACAAGTCACCTAACTTACCTCCGGTAATAGTTAGAGCCGCTAAAGTTAATGAGTAGCAGGTTATCACCCACTGTACACCAGTAAAATCGGTGTTTGTATCCGCGGCAATTTCACGCATAGAAACTGTTAGAAGAGTTGTATCAAGGATAATTATCAAGATCGCTGCGCTCAAAATAAACAGTGGCAGCCATTTACGTACAATCTTTAGTACATCACCTGTCATCTAGATCCAATAGAAGCTTATTTTTTTACCAGGCCGCCGACTAAGTCGGCTATTTGATAAGGAGTGTAGTTAACTTTTAATAAGTAGTCGGTGGCGCCAAGCTTTTTGGCCGCTTTAATTATTTCTGGATTCTCGATGTTGCTTAGCACGCAAATCTTGGTTTTAGGATAATTCTTTGGTTTTAGTTCGGTCAGAAATTCTATGCCATTCATTTCGGGCATTAACATATCTAGTAGGATGACATGAGGTTTTTCTTTGATTGCAATTTCTAGGCCTTCTTTAGCGCGATTTGCAATATGTACCTCGTAGCCTGCTTTCTGCAAAACAAATTTATAAGCATCGGCTAACACTACTTCATCTTCTACTAGGAGTACCTTAGTCATTGTGCAGGGCCTCTATTGGATCGGTCAGGGCGGCTCGCCTTGCCGGGAAGTAGACAACCACAAGTCCAACTAGTCCGCTGAGCCCTAATATGATAAGTGCCAAAGTAGGCGATACTGTAAAGGCCGAGACTGTTCCTTCTACTCCGTTGCTATGAGCAAAGCCGTTCAGGATAAGGTTGCCGACCACCCCAAGAATAATGGCTCCAATTATGCCCATAAAGCCGCCTATAAGAGATAAAAATAGGGCTTCGGTTACGAACATTCTACGAATATCTTGCTTACGGGCACCAAGAGAGATCATTAGCCCAATCTCCCTGGTTCTTTCTAGTAGGGAAATAGTTAAGGTGTTAAACATACCCAGGATAGCGACAATCATTCCTATCCCACCAAAACCAACCAATATATATCGGAATAAGGTAAAGAACTGGTTGATTTGTTCTACGGTGTCTAGCGGTGAGGTGGTTGTAAAGCCGAGCCCCTCAATAGTTTTGCGGGCCTCAGATATTGAGCCCTTATCAGGAACCACAACCTTTAATTGAGTGGCTTCACTTACCCCGGCTAGCTCAAACTGGCTAGAGTCAATAAAAGCTTCGGATTGAGTCTCGCTTGTGAAGACACCGTGAATCTTAAAGTCTTTTGTGACGCTTTTTTTGCTTCCATCCTTGGTAATGGCATCGAACGTTAGATTTACGGTTGTTTCTTTGACATTGTCATAATTATTTATTCCCAGCGCCTTGGCCAGAGTGGTGCTGATAATCACTTCATTAGTACTGGATTTTTCGAAATTGCCACCAGCCTTGAATTCTAATGAGCTAAGTCTTATAAAACTTGGGTTAACTCCGTAAATAACGCTTTCTGTCTGGGACCCAGCGAGCTTTAGCTTACCAGCCGTATTATAAGATCTGGCTACTTCGCTAACCCCATTGATGGATTCAATCCGGACAATGTTTTCTTGATCTAATTTGACCACCTTGGAGCGAAGGGAGGTTACGTCAATTGTCTGGACCGAATTAGAGCCCACCACTTGGTCGCTGACCAAATTTTGTAAACCAAAACCAAACGACAACAGAAATACAATCGAACCGATGCCAATAATTACACCTAGCAATGTCAGTGATGTACGAAGCTTTTTGAAGAATAAGTTCTTGTAGGCTAGTCTTAATAAAATCCTGGGCTGGATTACACCGCGATTTTCGGATCGCTTTGTCTGAGGTTTCCTGTCGATGATTGGTCTGACTGTACTGTTATTTGCCATTGTTTACCTTTTTGGCTGCATTACCTAATTTCATCATAGCTGCGACACTATTGAACTTATCTCCAATATCATCGCGGTAACCACCCTCATCTTCGGTTACTACACCATCATTAATATATAGACGGTGATCACTAAGGGGCAAATAATCACTGTTATGAGTTACAAGAATAATAGTTGAATCGTGCTCGTTCTTGAAGGAGGTGATTAGGCTCATAATCATGTCGCCGTTTCTACTATCCAGGTTTCCGGTTGGTTCGTCCGCTACAAGAAGAAGCGGTACACCAACGGTAGCCCGTGCCATAGACACTCTTTGTTGCTGACCTACAGAAAGTACTTGAGGTTGATATTTGGCGTACTTTTCCAGATCAACCCGGCGCAAGCTGTCCATGGCTTCCTTTGCTGCCGTCGGGCGGTCGATTCCTGATAGGTAAAGCGGTAGTGCGATATTCTCTATTACATTTAAGCTGCTTATCCAGTTGTTGGTCTGATAAACAGTCCCAAAATGACGAGCTCTGAATTTGGCTCTATCGTTCTGGTTCATATCATATAGACTTTCGTTGTTAACCCTAACTTTACCGTTAGTGGGCTCTAGAAGGCCTAGAATCATATTTAAAATAGTTGTTTTACCGCTTCCGGACGGACCAAAAAGTATAGTAAAGGTGTTCTTTCGAATCTCGAAATTAACATCCTTGAGCACTTTTACAGCGCCTTCCTGGGTGACGTATTCTTTACTGACTCCCTCGAATTTAACTAAAATTGAATTATCAATCATATATTGTAAGCTTTACCACTATTATACTTATTCGTTCCTCAAGATACAAACCCACCCTTATATTCCAAATATTTTCTGCAGGGCACCGAGTACTATGCCAAAGACATTGTCACGACCTCTTCCAACAACAGTAGTTTGGACATCGCCCTCACTAGTGTTGCCCGCCTTATCGTTAGATACTGGCTGAAGACGATATATAGACGAGGTTGGAAGATCGGAGATGACAACAACGTGACTGTTGGTCAGCCGGGTGTCGCCAGCGCTACTGCTTGTTAATGTGCCAGACTGTCCCTTGCCAAAGCTGACCTGGCTAGAAGCTGGTTCGTCAGTATTCCAGGAAACTATGACCTGTCCGCGAGCCTCTGCGCCCGTTCCTCTAATAGTATTTTCGATCAGTATATTAGATATTTTTGGTGCTCGTGTGTCGAGGGCTGTTGTAAAGGTTTGCGTATCAGAGACGGCCTTGTTGCCAGATTCGTCGACTGAAGAAGCGACAAGCGTGTAGCTGGTATCATCCTGCAAGTCGCTGATTATCACTGAATGATCGGTAACTAACTTTGCGTTAAGTGATTCAATCCTTTTTGAGCCTTTTGGTCCATATGACAGGCTACTATTTGATGGAACGTTTGTTGTCCAGGTTACTTTTTGGGTACTGCTGGGCGCTCCCGTAACTGGTTGGAAGCGTAAGTTTGTGATTTTTGGACGAGCAGGGGTAGTGAAGGAATAGGTGTTGCCAGCAAACTCGTTACCATCTGCGTCGACTCCATTTAGCTTAAAGTCGTATTTAGTTCCGTCGTTAAGTTCGAATAACGGGATACTGTACGATGACTCTCTGGTGGCCGTGTTTATGCTCTTGCGGCCGCCAAGACTTCCGTTACGACCATAATATAGATAGATCTTTGAAGCGTTGCGACTGCGGAGCGTGATATTGGCCGAATCTATAGTTATATTTTTTGCTACCGCTTCACTTATTACTGGAGGTGGAAGGGTGGTGAATGTCTTTTCACTCGATACGCCAGTGTTTCCATCGGAGTCAGTCCACTTTGTGACGTAGAAGTATTTGGTGTTGGGTTGCAGGTTAGTAAGTTTGACTACGTGATTACCAGTTTGATCAGAGTTGCCAATCTCTTCTGGGAAGTATTTGCCAGAAGACAGTCCAAAGGCTACCTTGCTGTCACTGTCGCGATCTGTAAACCAGAAGACGGTGGCTTTTTTGGTGCCCACATTATTGATCTTCGGTTGATCGGTATCGGCAGTAAGCCTTGGTGGCGTAGTAAACCTTCCAGTTGGCTTACGGGTAACTGTATCGCTTTTTACGCTACAGCTATTGGCATTGTCACATGCTTTTACGTAGTAGTAATAGTCCACCTGGTCCAGCTGAGTATCTACAAAGCTGGTATTGGTATTGGTCGTTGTACCAACTTCTGTAAAGTTAACGTTGTTGGTAGAACGGAATATTTTGTAGCTATTTACTCCCGAACCGGCCAATGTTGGAGGGCTCCAAGACAAAGCTATCTTCCAGGAACTTGTCGATCGGGTAGAAGCATCGGAACTATCTAGATCACGGGGAGGTCCAGGGGAGGTTGTTGTTGCCGAAAAGTCTACGCTGGAGTACTGCGAGGCATCGAAGTTGTCAGTAACGTCTTTGGTGATCATGTACAGGGTGTTAGTTCCTTGCTGAGTGGCGTAGGCACCTTGTGCAAGCGAGTAGATATTCTTGCCAGTCCAGTTGCAGTTGCTACCATCGGTCGCAATAAGAACATTTACGGTCCAGCAATACTCTAGTTGTGACCTACTGCCGACACTAAAGGCAGGCACATCCCAGCTAAAGGAGAAGGCGTTTTGTGTATTACTGTCTGGCGTAACTTCTAGGTCTTCTGGGCCTGGAGGCGCAATCTGGGTTATTACTACAACTCCTTGTGCCATAAACGAACTGTTACCGGCATTATCGATTGCTTTTACAAATACAAAGTTAGCAAGACCAAACATATTATCTAGGCGGTCAGCGTCTGCCGGAACGGTGTCAAACCCACCGTCATCAAAAGGTATGACATCACTCGTGTCGGTTAGTCTTCCGCTGGTGTGATTGGACCCATACCAGTTAGGATCATCATCGCCGCATCCTTGGCCACCAGAATAAATAGGCGAAACGCAGTATTTTACGCCTGCAAATCCAGACTCTTGATCTCCGTATTGAACTAGAGGACCGGTAATCCAACTGACGTGGAAAATTTTACTACCGACAGCCGAAGGAACAGTAACAACCGTGAAAGCTGCCGGGCTTTCGGTGTCTATTTTAAAGCTAACTTGGGTGGAATCTTCTGAAATGTTGCCAGCATTATCGATAGTTTTTATTATCAGATAATAAGTCTCGTTGTTGAAAACGTTAACTGGTGATTGAACGTCAAGTTCCGAATTGCTAACTGCTGCGCGACATGTTCCGCTTGTATCTAGGCCATTGTAATCGGGGTTATCGCTATCTGTAAGATTACCTGATGATGTTACCGGATCGGCGGTGTTATCGGTTCCAAGGTATAAACAATAGCCTAGTACTCCCGATTGGCCGTTGTCGGCGACATCTCCCCAGTTAAGGTATGGGTTTCTGCCGGCAACCCAGCCACCATTAGCTACTGTGTTTCCATTTCGTTTGGAGTAGATATCTATAGTGGTTGGTACGTTTGGCGCTAGGGTATCGTTAAAATACTCGATAGTAACAGAGTTTACTAATAAATCTTCACTTGGTCTGGATGGCATAATGATCTGGTACTGAAGATATCTTTGTCCCCTGGACACACAGCTAGAAGTATTAATATCTGCTCCATCGGGCAGGGTATTACACATGGCAAAGTCTTCGGCTCCAGACATATCGGGGTTGCTAGATGTACGTATTTTGACTCCGGTATAAGCATTGCCTTCAACTCCAAAGTTAACATTACCCAAGAAAGGTTTCTCACCAAGATCAATTATCCGAGAGGTCAAAACTCCCCTGTAACCACCCTGCCATTCAACGCTTCCGACCACCGATGTCTTTACGTCGTTTGAGGTCTTATGTGCAAAAACATTCTTGAACGTTACGACTTCGTTTTCAGACCAATTAGCCGTCCCGAAGTAGGTATGTTGGTTGTTGTTGGTGTTAGGCGAAAGTCCGGTAATTCTAGTGAAAGTTTCACCCTGATTCCTACTAAAGTAGTATTCGTTTCCGCCGCTGGCCAGTGCCCGCATTTTGAATGTCACATATTCGTTATTGGAGAATTTTAAAGGCGTATCACTAGTGTTGAACCATTTGTGGTAATTGTCATTTGAATTCTGATCTTCGATACCACTTACGTACCAGTAATTATCGTTGTCGTCCGAGGAACGGTGGTATCTGAAAATAATAGTACTGTTATCGCCAACTGCGACATATCCACCTTCACAGTCTTGGCCGGCGCCGCAGTTCATATTAGAAGCATCAATTTTTATGTCATAATTTAATGCGATAGAATCCTGTCTTCCGTTGTTAAGATCAAAATGGAATCCATTCTGTTCATTGTTACCCTGGATAGTCGCGCTAGCTTGGCTGCCATCAACCGTTATTGCTTCCGGATGACCTTGGTCTGCCCAAAAGCTGTAGTCTAAGGAGCCGGTAGAGAATTTGTCGGACTTTGTAATAGTAGTGTCAGGATTAGATAACGAACTTACACCAGATTTGTCGTGGTAAACATATATTTTTGTAATCCCGCTTGGTAATGACGGTATCTTTACCCAGATGCTTGCATCTAGATGATCAGGATCGCCGGTAGCTCTTTCTACCCAGTAGCTTAGATCCCTGGCACCTGATTCATCGGTAAAACGTAAGTCACTAAAATCTTTGATACCGTACCAGGCAGTAAACCTAACCTTTACTGGGAAGTCGGTCTTAGCGTCACCGGAGTTCTTGATGTTATATTCTTCGCGCATTGGCCAAGATTCATCACAGTTGGCGGTATTGCACCAATTCGAGCCCTGCTCGTCGCCCATACTAAAGGCGATATCCGGACCTGTTGGTATAACTGTCATGTTGCTAGGTATACCGTTTGAGGCGCCAGCCCCAGAGAATAGAGCGTCGCCGGAAATTGATGTCTCTGAATTCCTGGTGTAATTCTCGAATTTAGTAAAGCTAATACCATTATCGGTGCTGTAATAATAATCAACTCCTCCAGCCGCAAGAGAAACTACCCTAATAGTGGCGGTCTCATCCATATTGAAGAAGTGTGGCTGAGTTATGAAGTCGCCAGATAAGCCAGTTGTAGAAATGGACATATTAAACTGATTTGCTCCACAGTTTATGTCGACTGCTTTGATGGCGCTATACCCATAACTAGGCCAGTTCGACTGAAGTCCTTCTGGCGTTACTCCGGGGGAGCATGGGTCCATGCGGATATCGAACTGGAATGTAAGATCTTTGACGGTAGTATTCCATAATCCGCTATTGGGTTCTTTAATATGAGGATGGTTTATGCCGTAAAGCTCTCCGTTGATAATTGATTCGCCGTCGGCATACCAGTACGTTGGATCTAAGGTTGATCCACTGTGGAAATTGTCGGTCCAATAGACTATCCCATCTGGGCCGGACAAGCTGGTCGCCGATGGATTACCGTAATACATATAGATCTCGGTGTTTCCGCTGGGAAGAGAAGGCGCTTTAATCCAAAAATATGCTTTGTCTCGGGATACCCAATGCGACTTGTAATAACTGAATCCTGTATCACCAGCCTGATTTGTGAACCGAATATCATTAAAATTATCGGCCATATTTGGCTCGAAGTTAACAACAATTCTTACAGGATAATCTGTCTGAGTGCCAGCTGGATTATTTAGGGTAACTGATTTTCGTTTTTTCCAGTTGGCATTGCAATAATCGCTTGGCGAAGATACATTGCACCAATCGGTAGCGTCGGCCTCTGTATTGTCTACTTTTGCTTCGCCAGCGTTGCTGGTGATAACTCGATCTGCGTCAAGGAACTGATTACTTCCCGTACCTTGGCCGCCACTCCAGTCATCTTGAGTGAATATGTCTTGGTTTGTAGGACCGCTATTGCTGAAGGCAAGAATAGAAGCTACTAAAACGACGCCAGCTAAGCCAAACAGTGGGCGTCTTCCAGTCTTAGATAACAGGCGGAGTGGATTTGATATGTGTAGGTTTTTTAGTTTTTTCATTAGTTATTTACTCCAAAGACATTCTGTAAAGCCGTAAGTATTATTGTAAACACATTTTCCGACGGACGCCCAATAATTGCTGTTTCTGGTTCTGATATTGCGCTGTTTCCAGCCTTATCTTGGGACACTACTTCTACTCGATAGATTGAAGCTGTAGAAAGATCAGAAAGTATCATAGTGTGTTCTGTGGTCAGTCGCTCATCTTGCGGTGATCTACTGCTAAAACTACCGGTTTCGCCTTGACCGTAGGCTAGCTGGCTTGTCGCCGGTTCGTCGGTTCGCCAAGAAACAACTATCTGGCCCTTGGCATCCGCTCCATTGCCTCTTGTGGTTGATTCTATGTTAATGTCGCTAATCTTTGGCGCCCTTGTGTCTAGTGCGGTGCGGAAGGTCTGAGTTTCGGATAAGGCATTATTCCCCATGGCGTCAGACGACTTAGCTACCAATGAATATTCGGTGTCGTCTAGGAGCTGTTTGATTGTCACGGCATGGTTTGTTGTTAAGCTGGAGTCAATGACGCTCACTTCCTTGCCGCCTTTAGGAGAGTAGGTAACCAGCGAATTGGTTGGGACATTAGTCCTCCAGGTTATCTTTTTGGTGCTGCTCGGTTCGCCTTCTACTGTATTGATTGCCAGACTGTTGATTACTGGCCTTGCCGGTGTGGTGAAGGAATATATATTGCCTTGGTATTCATTGCCATCAATATCGTAGCCATTTAGTTTGAAGAAGTATTTGGTGCCATCCAATAACTCCGTCAGCTGAATACTATAGCTCGATTCAACTTCGGAGGTGTCGATGGTTATGACATCTCCAAACGATTCCGTCGTGCCATAGTAAAGGCTTATTTTTGATGCTTGTTTGGATTTAAGCGAGACAAGCGCACTCGAAACTGATAGCTGACTTGTTTCTACATTGCCAATTGACGGTGCTGGTAGAGTCCGGAAGGTGTGCTCGATAGACTGTCCGGTGTTTCCGTCGCCGTCAGTCCATTTTGCTACATAGTAATAGGTTGTGCCAGGCTCCAAATTGGTTAGCTTGATAACATGATTAGAGGTCTGCTCGGAGTTTCCGATTTCCTCCGTGAAATAATTTCCAGATGAGGTACCTATCGCAACCCGGGAATCGCTTTCGCGGTCGGTATACCACAAGATTGTAGCTTTCCTGGTGGTGATGTCTCGCTGTTTAGGCTGATCTGTGTCGGCGGTTAGTTTGGCAGGTTCGGTATATCGACCGGTAGGTTTACGGCTAGCAACTGTTCCGGCTACTCCACAGCTATCGGCATTGTCGCAGGCCTGAATCTTGTAGTAGTAAAGCTCAGAATCTAATCCGGAGTCAATGAAGCTGGTATTACTACCGGATGTGGAGCCGGCAAGTGTAAAGTCTGTACCGTTCAAAGAACGAAGAATTTTGTATTTGGATATTCCTGATCCAGTGTCATTAGGAGCCGTCCAGCTAAGGGCTAATCTCCAGTTAGAGGTTGCACGAATAGAGACGTCCGAGATGTCAAGATCTTGCGGAACGCCAGGTGCTATGGTGCTGGTCGTAAATGTCGTGCTTGTGTACTTGGTGCCATCGAAGTTACCGGTAACATCCCGGGTAGCCATGTATAGGGTGTTGGTGCCTTGTTTCGTGGCGTAAGGACCTTGGGCGAGGGTGTAGATGTTTTTACCAGTCCAGTTACAGTTGTTTCCATCTTCTTCTATTAGATCGTTCACTGTCCAACAATATTCTGCTTCGTTGCTGTTGCCGTATAGCGTAGTCGGTTTCTCCCAGCTAAACGAGAAGCTGTTGGCATTATTAGACGTAGGAGTGGCCGTAAGGTCTTCGGGTGCATCACTTGCTATGTAGCTTATGCGGAATATATTCGGCGCCCCTTCGCCTAGAATTCTGGCGTTGCCGGCATTGTCTACTACGGCCACCGTAATGGCGTTGTAGCCGAGTACGGCATCATCAATTCTGGCGGCATCAAGAGCAGAGGTGGTTAACTGATTCGCGGTTGTACTAAAAACGTCTGACGCGTCACTTAGTCTTCCCGAACCGTGATTTGGTCCGAACCAATTATCTTCTTGACCATCACATCCAGATAAACCAGATATCAATGACGTAATACAGTACTTTATGCCAGCCACACCCGATCCGTTGTCGCCAAAGTTATCTTGTCCCAAAGCTGGTAGCCAGCTGACATTGAATACCGGCGAATTAACTGCGCTTGGAAAGGTAAATAGTGTAGCTGCATAAGGTTGATCGGCATCATACCGGAAGCGGGTGCTAGTGATATTTGACGATAACAGCCCTACTTGATCAATGGCACGAACTCGGAAGTAGTAGGTTTCGCCAGTGTTAAGGACTCCCATGGCACCGTCGGAATTAAACCAATTTTGTCCTGCTGTTATGGCGGTTGTGCAAGCACCATGAGTATCTAGTGGACTGCCTTGGGTTATTATCCCATCACTGTTCGCAGGGTCGCCATTACTATCTGTTCCTAGATAGATACAATAACCCGCTATCCCTGTACCCCCACTGTTGTCGGTAGCATTGTTCCAGGAGAAATATGGCCTACTATTTGTCCATCCATTTTCGGCGATGGTACTACCCGATTCTGATTTTTTGATAGTAATAGCCGGCACGTCATTGGGCGGGCTGCTGTCTTCTAGGTATTCTATGGATATGTTAGAAACAGCAAAGCTAGACCCAGACCATGATGACATAACAAACATATATTGTAGGTATCTATCACCGTTTCGACCTCCGCACAGAGAAGTGGACAGACTATATCCACTATTTAGTAATCCACAAAAATTGTAATTGATACCATTAGGCTCATCACGCCCAGTTCGTACGTACAACCCAACATCGCCATCATTAACTGATGACCTTGTAATATTAATATTGCCAAACTGAGTATTATTGCTCCCAAGGTCGTATACCACAGACTCCAGTATGCCGTTGTGACCACCTTTGTATTCGATTTGTCCAACTCTGGTTTGGATTGGGGCCGATACATAATTTATAACGTTTTTAATCGAAACTAGCTTGTTGTTGGAGGGCGCATCATAGGTAAAAAAGCTAATGCGAATGTCGTTGGTTTCGCCTAAATTCTCGGTATCAAGTTTAGTGAATGATACTCCCCCATCTGTGCTTACATAAAATACCGTTCCACCACTTGCAAGTGCCACATACTTTATCCTGATGTAATCTCTGGCTGTAGGAGAGTTTGTTATTTGTGTCGGAGTTTCGTTGATAGTGCCTACGTATTTAACTTTAAATTGTCTCTCGGATCCCACGCAGCCTGGAACTTGTCCGAGCCCCAAAACTTTATTGCCCGCAAAGTTGATCTCAAACTGATCGGATGATCCATCGCAAGGCTTGTATCCAAGATTAAGTTTTACATCGAGCTCGTAAGTCCTACTAACCGATCTGTCTAAGGCAGTGTAGTTATTAAACGGTCGTATATTAGTTTCTAGAGACAAAACACCATTTTCTACACTTGCTTGACCGGTACTGTCTAGGTTTGGGGATACCCATTCCGACCCAATTGAACCGCTAGCGAACGTGTCGCGGTAAGCGATAAGTTCATCATCGGAAGTTGATGTTGCTGAAGAATTTCCAAAATAGACGTAGACAAGATCGAGGTCATCAGCATTAATTTGTGGAATCTGAACTAAGATGCTTGCTCTGACGTTATCTTCTTTGGTGTAAATGTAATGCGGTAGTTCAACATCTCCTGTTTTATCGGCAAAACGTAGATCCGAGAAATCTGATTTCATGCGGACATCGTGAAATATAACGACTTCTATCATGCCGTTTGCTGGATGATCGCCATCATTATCGTTGACGTAATTAACTGGCTTACGATATTCCCAATCTTGTCCGCAATTGGTGGTGTTGCACCAATCATTCTGAGGTTGGCTTTGGTCGAGGGTAAGGGTGCTGCCAGTGTTAAGTCCCCATGACGAAGCGTACTGGGAGCTTGGACTTGTGCCAATTCCGCCCGACCAATTGCTCTGACTTAGGTTACTAAAAGCATTTACTGTTTGGCTATGCCAGAAAGAGGGAACTACTAATGTACCAAGTAAAACTAGTACCAAACAGGCTGCCATTCCCCTAGCAACTGTCACTCGAGGAATAATCCTTAGTATTTGTATCCATCGACTTACGTGATGTCTAATGGGTAAACGTCCACGGGCCATTATTTGGTTTCCTTTTTGTTGGTAGTAATTTGATCAGGTATAGCATTTTTGTCGGACATAAATAATATATTGTTAGCCGTCGGCAACCCGGTAGTGCTGGTGGCGATATAATGACTAAATAGCTTTTGTCTTTGGATGGTAGTGGTTTTTGCGTCCATTATCCGAGAAAAATAGACCTCAGCAACTTTCTTGTCGTTAAAATAATCAATCTGTAGTTTCTTAACAGGATCTTTCTTAAACTTAGCGATAAGTTTTTTATTTAGATTAGTTATTTTTTCCTGATTGGTGTCTAGTGTGTAGACAATAACCTGCAGGTTGCTGGTGCCTGAGTTCTTTTTGGTAAGTATTTCATAGGCCGGTAATGTTGCTGTCTGGGCTATATTCGGTTGAGCTTTATTATAGTCTTCGACAATTTGTGACTGTTGTTTTTGCTGGTCGGATCTGTGCTTAAGTACAAGTCCAATAGGAGCGACGATAATCAGTAGTAATAGTAACGAGGCTACTGCGTATATTTTTTTTCGGTGAAAGCGACGTTCAATAATCTTAGTGAGTTTGAGATGCTTTTTTTCGTGAAGCATTAGACCAATCAGCACTATAGATAGACCAATCGCTATTAAGATGACATAGTTCATAACTTTACGCGATCCCTCAACCGGGATGGGTTACCCTCCAAAAGCGTTTATGTATTTATTGTAGCAAATAAAGCATTAGGATAACAGAGTAAAATAGTAGATTTTGTTAGAAATTCGTGGCTTGGCATAATATTTATCTTACAGCTGGATAAAATAGCCATAAGCAGTTAGAATGTTAAGAATGGATGTAACAAACAAAGCCCCACGGGTTCCTATTGCTGATTTCAAACGAACAAAAATAATCGCCACTGTCGGCCCCTCAACCCATAATTACAAATCAATACTCGCACTGCTCAAGGCAGGTGCAAACGGTTTTAGGCTGAATTTTAGCCACGGTGACTATGCCGAAAGAGTCGAACAGATAGCCTGGATCCGTAAAGCTAGTCAGGCATACGGTAAGCCAGTGGCAATTATTGGCGACCTTCAGGGGCCAAAGATACGTCTAGGTGATTTTGACGGGATAATAAACGTTAGAACCGGACAGAGCTTGAGTTTTAAATATAAGGCAGATTATCAGGCAACCGGGCAGATACCTACTCAGTATGATCTTTCTACCAAAATCAAAAGGGGAGAGAGGTTGTTTTTATTTGATGGTCGAATTCGAACAACCGTTACCAGTGTTGCAGATGGAGTGGTCCATGCACGCGCAGAAAACGATGGCATACTGACTAAACGAAAAGGCTTGAATCTTCCAGATACCGATTTTGGCGGCGATATTATTACTGCCAAGGACAAGGCCGACCTGTCATTTATCTCAACTCAAGATATCGACTACATTGGACTTAGCTTTATACAGCACGCTCACGATATTCAGCGTGTTCGTACAATGTTAAAGAACCTTGGAAGTAACGCAAAAATTATCGGTAAGATAGAAACCAAAGCAGCTACCGAAAACTTAGAAGAAATTATTGCCGAAACAGACCTTGTTATGGTTGCCCGTGGCGATTTGGCTATCGAAACATTACCAGAAAGCGTGCCAATTGTTCAGCGTCAGATAATTGGCTTGGGTCTAAAATACGGCAAGCCAACCATTGTAGCTACGCAAATGCTTTCTAGCATGACCGAAACTCCCGAACCTACCCGGGCCGAAGTATCGGATATTGCCACGGCTGCTATTTTGGGTGCTGACTGCGTGATGCTGAGCGAAGAAACGGCCAACGGTAAATATCCCATTCAGTCTGTGGAAATTATGAAACGAGTGATTCTTTATACTCAAGCACACAATCCGCTAAAGGTTTCTTTTCAGGATAACGACGATCCATTAAAGAAAACCCGGCAAGGGGCCATATCTAATGCGGTTCTTAACCTATCGGAAAGTATAGAAGCTGTTGCTGTGGTGGTCGAGACCTTAACTGGTGATACGGCAGTGCAAATTGCCTCGCATCGACCAAGTGTGCCAATTATCGCCGTCAGCTCAAGCATAACCACCGTTCAGCAGTTGGCCTTGGTGTACGGAACAAAAAGCTACAACCGACCAGTCGATCCACTGGCCGCTACCAAGCTTACCGATTGGCTTAGATCTAAGAAAGTGCTAAAGAAGGGTGACACTATTGTTACTGTGTCTGGTAAATACCCTGGAGTTGTCGGCACCACCGATACTATAAAGGTTAGAGTGTTAACCTAATGTTCACCAAAAAGACAGTTCGAGACATAAACCTTAAAGGAAAAACAGTTTTACTTCGGGCCGATTACAATGTTCCAGTTAACAAAGACGGCAGTATAAGTGATGATTACCGAATATCTCAATCGGTACCCACTGTTCAATATTTACTAGACCAACGGTGCAGGGTGATAATTTGTAGCCATCTTGGTAGGCCAGAGGGTCCAGATGATGCCAGCTGCACACTTAAACCGGTTGCCAAAAGACTATCCAAATTACTCGATAAGCCCGTCCAATTTGTGGAAGATTGTATAGGCGATGAGGTTAGTGCCGAAGTCGCCAAGCTAAAAGTCGGAGAGGTGCTGCTGCTAGAGAACCTCCGTTATCATCCCGAAGAAGAAAAGAACGACCCAGAGTTTGCTAAACAGCTAGCATCTTTGGCTGACGTTTTTGTGCAGGATGGATTTGGGGTCGTTCACCGAGCACACGCTTCGACAAGTGCGGTTGCTAAGATTCTGCCAAGTGTTGCCGGACTTTTGCTCGAAAAAGAAGTAGATACAATCACTAATGTTATGGCTAAGCCTACCAGGCCGCTATTGGCTGTAGTAGGTGGTGCCAAAATTGCCGACAAAATTGGAATATTAAACAAATTTATTGAAATAGCCGACTTTGTGATCGTTGGTGGGGCTATGGCCAATACATTTTTGATGGCCGAAGGAATTGATGTTGGCAAAAGTCTGGCTAACAAAGATGATATTCCGGTTGCCAAAGGAATAATCGAACAAGCCAAGAAAGAAGCCAAGAAACGTAACTTTGTTTTCTACCTTCCTCAAGATGGAATAGTATCAAAAAAGATCGACAGTAAAACAACCACTCGAATTGTTGATTGGGATGCCCATGTTATTGCTGATGTCGAAAGCTACCCGGGTAAGCCAGTAGCTAAAGCCAGCCAAATACAAGACGACGAGATGATATTGGACATCGGGCCATTCTCTGGGGCCTTTGTGGCTGGAAGTATGCAACTAAGTAATACAGTTATTTGGAACGGCGCACTAGGCGTAACCGAGACTCCTGCGGTTCACGGTCCCATTGGTCCATTTAGCCATGGAACCGAAATTTTAGTAGATTCCATCTTGGGCCAGTACGGGCATCGACCATTTAGTGTAGTTGGTGGCGGTGATACTGTTGGTTATGTCGAGTCCCGAAACTTAACGGGCAGCTTTGACCATGTATCAACTGGTGGCGGAGCAGGGCTAGAGTTAATGGCCGGCAAAAATCTCCCCGGAGTAGAAGCACTTCAGGATAAATAAATGGTACAATTTTAAGAACAAGCATTATGACAGATAGAAAAATACTCTTGGTGGCCAACTGGAAGATGCACCTCAATGTGCAGCAATCTAGTTTACTGGTGCACCGATTACATGAACGAATCCGAATCCGTAGAGATATTGAGCTTGTACTTGCACCTGCCATGCTTTCTTTGCAACCATTAAGTCTGCAGATCGACCGTCGTAAGTTCAGATTAGCGGTCCAGAACGCTCACCCCAAAGACGAGGGCGCCTACACCGGCGAAGTAGCCTTTAGCATGCTCCAGGATCTAGTCCACTACGCTATTGTTGGGCACTCCGAGAGGCGAATTTATTTTGGTGAGACTCTCGAAATGGTCCGCGACAAAGTTGCGGCAGCGATTCGGAACGACATAACTCCAATATTATGTATCGGCGAAACTCAGGCCGAACGCAAAGCAGGTGAGACCAAGCAGGTACTACATGATCAAATTGTGACTGCGCTATCTAACGTCACATCGTCAGATGTAAAGAATATTGTGATTGCTTACGAACCAGTTTGGGCAATCAGTACATTTGGCGGAACATTAGCAAAACCAACCGATATTAAAGAACTCCTAAAATTTATTAGAGATCAGGTTAAAGACTTGTATGGACCTGGTGCCGCTAAAGCCATTCGAGTCCTTTATGGTGGTAGCGTCGACGACCAAATCGTTCGAGGCTATCTGGAGCTCGAAGGATGCGATGGTGCCTTAATCGGTGGGGCAAGCCTAAACTACGAAAAGTTCAGTGGCATTTGTGATGCGGCATATAGATTACAGACAGAGAGGGGTGGAGAGTAATGGACGGACCAAGAAAGTTTTTTGACATCAGTAAGCCCGGTTCTACGCCGGCTACTCCTAGTGGCCGCCCGGTAATACCAGCCACCAAGCCTGTACAGGCCGATCCAATGTTTGCCAAGCAAAGTACTGGACCATTACCATTAGCTCCAACTCCAACACCAACTCCAACACCACCTGTTTCTCCGACGCCCACTCCTTCTAGCCTAGTGACGCAGCCGGAAGTACCCAATCAAATTGCTGGCGTCAATGCAGAACCGGTCCATAAGATGTCTCACCAAGAAGCATTTTTTGGTCACGTTGGCAGCCATCACAAAGGACGGAATAGATTCTTGATTGTACTGTTGGTACTTATTCTTGCTGGTGCTGGCATTTTCGGATATCTAACCTTGTCTAAAAAAGACAACAAAGTAGCCACTGATGCCGTCCCGGCAACAACCACTCCGGTGGCGGAAACGCCTGCTGTTACAAAAACCTCCGAAAAGTTATTCACCTCCAAATTAAGTGGATTTAGCATAGAGAACAAATACGACTGGAAAGTTAGCGAGAAAGATACATCGGCGAATTACAAAGGCTTAACTTCGGGAGAGAAAATAACCCTCTCGACTGTTGAGTTTGCAATAAACGAAAAACAGAAATTAGTATTTGAAGCAGATGCCAACTTAGTGGGTAACGATTGTGTGCCGAAGAAAACAGATAAGCCTTTCCAGAAAGGTAATAACTGCAGCTCATTTACAAGAATAAAAGCCGATAAATTACCTGAATCAAGTTATGTAAAGAGTGCTCAAAACTCTTCATCCGCTGACGCATATGTGTCAACTTATAAATACATGGGTAGGGATGACAGTAAGCCATTTACTATGGTAGGCATTGAAAATATAGATAATACTACAGGTGTACGTGATCTAAACACGGCAGTTATGGGCTATTTTATGCCTTACACTTCAGTAGATGTGTTGACAGAAAAGACAGCTAATGTCCCATATACAATTTATAACAAAATAATTGACGCCAAAGGCAATCCAACTCAGCTAATTGATTCAGATATAGCAAAAGTTGAAGAAGTTTTAAAAACCTTCAAAATCATCTAGCTGTTACAATAGATAGATGTCATCAGAGCCCAAGTCAGATTTATTTAAAGGCCTAAACCCCGAGCAAAAACGGGCTGTCGAGACCACCGATGGACCACTACTCATTCAGGCTGGTGCTGGTAGTGGTAAGACCATGGTGCTGACTCATCGCATTGCTCATATCATTTCTAGTCATAAAGCTACTCCTTATAATATTTTGGCTGTTACGTTTACCAATAAGGCCGCCAAAGAAATGCGTGCCCGGGTCGCAAGTTTGCTTGGCGAGAACTCCGAAAACAGATCTTTCATGCCATACATGGGTACATTCCACAGTATCTGCGTGCGATTACTCCGTCAGGACGGCGAGCACATTGGATTGCCGCGCACCTTTGTGATCTTTGACGAGTCCGACCGTCAGACTGCAGTAAAGCGTGCAAGCCGAGAACTTCACATCGACGAAAAGGCTTTTCCGGCCCGTCAAATAAGCGGCATGATCAGTAGTGCCAAAAACGAAATGATTGGTCCAAGCGAATACAGCGGTGCGGCTCAAAGCCCCGCGTCTCAGGCTGCGGCCCAAGTCTATCCAGTTTACGAGCGGGCTCTAAAAGACGCTGGAGCATTGGACTTTGATGACCTCATTTCCAAGACCGTTGACATGCTTAAGAATAATCAAGAGATTCGACGCAAATGGCAAGCTCAGTTTAAATACATAATGATCGACGAGTATCAAGATACAAACAGCGCCCAGTATCAGCTTGTTAAATTGTTGACTGCCGAGCACAATAACTTGGCAGTAGTTGGCGACGACTGGCAGTCAATTTATTCTTGGCGAGGAGCTGATTTTAGAAATATTCTAAAATTCGAAAACGATTACCCAGATTGTACGGTTATTAAGCTAGAGCAAAACTATCGTAGTACCAAACACATCCTAGATGCTGCTCATGCCATCATCACCAAAAACGAAAAGCGCAGCGACAAAAAGTTGTGGACAGCCGCCGGTGATGGTCATCCGGTCCGGATAGCTCAGGTTAATGGTGAGCGCGCCGAGGGCGAGGCTGTTGTGCGTCGGATTCGTGGCGGAGTAGATAGTGGACTGCGCGACTACAAAGATTTTGCAGTGTTGTACCGGACCAACGCACAAAGTCGATCGGTCGAAGAAGCATTTGTGCATTATGGAATTCCTTACCGAATTGTTGGGGGTCAAAGATTCTACGACCGAAAAGAAGTCAAAGATCTCTTAGCTTATCTTCGGTTAGTTTATCAGCCAGAAGATCGTGTTAGCTTTGAAAGAGTCGTAAATGTCCCAGCCCGTGGAATAGGTGCCAAGTCTGTAGAAAACTTTTTAGGTTGGCGAGTAAATTCCGGCCTAACTCTAGACCAGGCTCTTATCCGGGCCGAAGAGTGTACGGCCGTGACGCCCAAGGCCCGAAAGGCTTTAAGCGAACTCGGTGATATCTTAGTTAGTCTTAGGGCGGTCATGGAAGAAACTAGTGTCTCTGGACTGATAGACTCTTTGATTCGTCGCACCGACTACCTAAAATACTTAGACGACGGAACAGCTCAGGGCGAGTCGCGACAAGAAAACGTCAAAGAACTAATTAGTGTGGCTCAGGAATACCAAGATGTTGGACTAGATGGATTCTTGGAAGAAGTGGCACTTGTTAGTGACTTGGACAATGTCGAGTTTGGCAGTAACGTTGTGACACTGATGACTTTGCACTCGGCCAAGGGCCTAGAGTTCCCAGTAGTCTTTATGGTCGGTATGGAAGAATCTATCTTCCCGCACTCCAGAGCATTGTATGATCAGCACGAGATGGAAGAGGAACGTCGGCTTTGTTACGTTGGTATGACTCGGGCTAGGGAAGAGTTGTATTTGTTGTATGCCAGCAGCCGGGTGCTGTATGGCGGTATTCAACACAATCCACCAAGCAGGTTCCTAAGCGAAATTGATGGCGAATTCCAGGATGATGGATACAGCAATTCGGCCATGATGAACGGCTATGATCGTTATGATACCAATGCCAAGGCACCCGACCCTCAAGCTTTTGTTAGCGACGAACCTCAATATGTACCTGAGTTAAACGAAGGTGACCACGTCCGGCATCAGGTATTTGGCGAAGGGCAAGTAATGGAACTAGACGGTGACAGTGCCGTGATTTACTTTAAGGGCAAGGGGTCCAAGAAGTTGAATATTGCCTTTGCACCATTGAAAAAAATGTAATGGATGCACTTCTAAACAAAATTTGGAGAAGACTGGGCCGAGCCTTCTTTTTAGTTACTTGGCCCGGAATCTGGCTAGTTGTTAGGCTGTCGCCACCAAGGACCAGGGTACTGGTAATCCATGACGGAGAAGCTTTACTTGTTAAGGATTGGTTAGGTAACGGAAAATGGAAACTTCCGGGCGGTGGTATGCATCGAGACGAGAACCCAATACAGGGCGCAATTCGGGAGCTCAAAGAAGAGGTATCGATACTGGCTACGTCTTCTCAATTAAGACAAATAGCCAAATTCAAGACCCGGTCAAATAGGATGAACGCCCAGATTATTGCTTTTGTTTTGCAGGTATCCGATCGACCGGATGTCAAAATGCAACCCTACGAGATTAGTGATTACACCTGGTGCTCGCTAGATGACATAGACTTAAATAAAGTCAGTTTAACCACTAGAACAGTTCTAGAACACTTTAAAAAGAGCTGAATATTTGCTAAAATAATAACGGCTTTGGAGGGCAACAACACCTTAATATGTTTTACAGTTAACCTCCTTTAATGCCTAATCTATGCGTAGAATAAAACGACTATCACGTAAATACACTGCAATCAGCCGCCGAAATCTTAGGCGGGTTCATCCCCTAAAGGGCCACCCGCTTGTAATACCAGTATTATCTTTTCTGGGACTTTTCTTTATATGTGCCGTAGGCCTAGTTATTGGAAATGCTCAAACCATTGGTGCTAGCGACTCTCGAATAGTAGAGATATTGGTCGATGGCCAAAGTAGGACAGTTCCAACACGAGCCAAGAATGTAGCCGATCTGTTGGACCGTTTACAGATTGAAGTTGACAGTCAGGACTTAGTGGAACCCAAGCTTGATACTGCCATCCTTGAAGACAACATGAAGATAACTATCCAGCAGGCTAGACCAGTCACAATTATTGATGGAGCAAGTGTCAAAACGGTGATCAGTCCACATCAACAGCCACGTACCGTAGTGGAGGATGCCGGTATAAAGCTTTATCCGGAAGACGGCATAGAAACTGACGCTCCAGACAATATCACAGCTCAACCAATTTTAGGTGATCAGCTTGTAGTAGACCGTGCTATCCCGGTTAACATCAATTTGTATGGAACAAACATTCCAGTTCGTACTAGGGTGAACACGGTCGCCGATTTACTTAATCAGAAGGATATCAAAACACTCGAAGGCGACACGGTTATACCGGAACCTCAGGCAAAGCTTACAGCCGACCTTCAAGTATTTGTGGTTCGTAAGGGTAAGCAGGTTGTGACTGTCGAAGAAAAGATCAAAGCCGCCACCGAGACTATTGATGACCCGACATTGACGGCTGGAACAACTGTCGTTAAAAACCCTGGTAAGGATGGACGCAAGGTCGTCACCTACGAAATCAAACTAGAAAATGGCAAAGAGGTTGGACGAAAAGTTCTGCAAACAGTTATCGCTTCTAAGCCAGTCAAGAAAGTTGTGGCCAAAGGAACCAAGGTACTAGTAACCGGAACAAGAGGTGATTGGCTCAGGGCTGTTGGAATATCACCAAGTGAATACTACGCCGTAGATTACATAATTGGGCGGGAATCAGGCTGGTGTCCAACTAAATGGCAGGGAGAATACGGAGGATGTCCAGCTTATCACGGCGCTCCGGGCTCCGGTATTGGATACGGGCTTTGTCAGGCCACTCCTGGCAACAAGATGTCTAGTGCTGGTGCTGATTGGGCTTCTAACCCAGTAACTCAGCTAAAATGGTGTACTGGCTATGCTAGGTCAAGGTACGGAAGCTGGCCGGCAGCTTATAAGTTCTGGCAACAAAATCACTGGTGGTAGTGCTAAACTAAAGCGATGTACGATAACACCCCCAAAAAATCTTTAGGTCAGCATTGGCTAAGTGATGAACTTAGCCTAACAGCAATGCTAAGTGCTGGCGAGGTTACCGACCAAGACTTGGTTGTCGAAATCGGGCCAGGCCAAGGTACGCTAACAAGGTTCTTGGTAGACAACGCTAAACAAGTCATCGCTCTAGAATACGACCAAGACTTGGCCAGACAACTTCCTTCCCGGGTAAAGGCCGACAACCTAAAAGTTGAATTTGCTGATTGTCTGACATTCGACTACACTAGCTTACCGGCTGGCTACAAAGTTGTGGCCAATATCCCATATTACTTAACAAGTAATCTGCTGCGCACATTATCTGAATCTGCTAATCCGCCATCTGTTATAGCTTTGTTAGTTCAGAAAGAGGTTGCCGAAAGAGTGGCCGCTGGTCCTGGTGACATGTCGATGTTGAGCGTCAGTGTCCAACTCTATTACCAGGCTGAGCTCAAAGACATCGTACCTGCAATTCTATTTACTCCTCCGCCAAAAGTAGATTCCCAGATTATCAAATTAGTTCGTAGGCCAGAACCACTGTTTGAGAACCTGGATGAAAAGAAGTTCTTTAGATTAGTCAAAGCCGGTTTCTCGCAACGTCGCAAAAAATTACGGAGCAGCCTAAGCGCTGGACTGCATATTACAAAAGATCAGGCCGAGCAGATGCTGGGCGCCGCAAATATAGATTCTAATCTTCGTCCACAAGAGTTAAGCCTGGATCAGTGGCATAACCTTTACCTACAATTCTAAGCTTAAGCTATACTGGTGTTAGATATGAATATTAAAGCTCGTCTAAAAAATAGATTAAGACCGATACCTCCTGCTCCGGTCATTATTATTTCTCTGATGGTTGTTGGTGTGTTAATGATTGTTTTATCGCAGGCTGCCAATAACGCCGCCAACTTCGAGGCAGAGTTTGGAGTACCAAACATCGCAACAAATACAGGAGATTCACTGGCTTCCAATAATCAAGCCGTCAGATTTGGTAAAGCTTCGACCACGGCATCGGGTAAGTTTTATGTAGTGGGCAAGAACATTGTAGATCCCGATGGCAATATCTTTTTGCCAATGGGCGCCAACGTGGGTATGAGACAAGCACCGTATCTAGAGAATAACTACCTTTTTAACTACTTTGGTACGGCCAACGATAAAAGTGAACAAGTCAAAGCCTGGGGATGGAATACAATTAGACCTAATATTAACTGCGCCCCAACTGGTAGCCCCAGTGCGACCGAGACTTTGGCTGGCTTAGATCAGTTGGTTAACGAATATACGGCCAAGAAGTTGGTTGTTATGGTCACTTGTCGTGTAACGGTCGGCAGTGATTATGCTTACTCAAGTTCGCAGATTCAGGCATCGTTGCCGATGATCAAAGCTATCGCCCAGAAGTATAAGGATAATCCTTACGTTTGGATGAATACTTTCAATGAACCGATAGTAAACACTGGTGCATGGTCGTCCCTTAATCAAAGCCTTTATAATGATGTTAGAGCTCTGGCGCCAGATATGCTTTTTGTCGCCGACCTAGCAGGACTTGGAAATAACATCGAGAGCCTAGCAGATGGTAATCTAGCAACAACTTTTGGAGCCGGAAAGTGTAACGTCGTATGTGACTGGCACGCTTATGGATTCATCAATGGCTACGGCAGCGATGCGACTCACCAGCAGTACATATCTAACGTTGCGTCTAAAAATATTGCCTTGGTAGTAGGGGAGTTCGGCGATCCGCTAAAAGCAGACGGTAGCCCGCTACGGGCAACCGATCCAACGGTACCGGGGGTAGCAGGAAGCCCAGACCAGAATCGAATTGGCGCAAATGCTGTTATTAAGTATGGTCCATCAGCTGGCTACGGGTTGATCTGGTGGATAGCAACAGGTGATTCAAACCAAGGCATTGTCTACTCTTTGACCAAAGACAAGACATCTCCTTGGACGGTAAATGCATCTAATGCATCAACCAAGCTTGCCCCGGCCGGTAAATTATTCTGGGATCTAACCCATCCTGCACGATCTGTCACCAAGTTTACAGGCAACTTGGCGGCTAGCGGTTGTGCCTCGGCAAATTAGTAAAGAGCTAACGTTTGTCCTGTTATACTAAAGGTAAGTTTATGAAGAAGATTAAGATCAGCCTATCCAAGTCTCAGAAGCGATTCCTTTCTAGATATCGTCGTCAAATAATATTTGGTTCGAATATCGTGGCTTTTGTCACCCTGGGATTGGTTCTGCTCATATTTACGCGCGCCGCACAGAACTCTACAAACTTTGAGGCAGAATTAGGTGTTAATAATGGAGCCGTGGAGTATTCAGATGGCCAGGCATCCGGAGGTAGATCGGTAAGATTCGGCAAGGCTACTGCCACCGATCTAGGCAATATTATGATCAACTCAACCTTAAACGCTAGAGCCGCTCAGTATAAAGATGCTTCGGAGTCGACAGTAACTCAGAATCTTACCAGTAGAGGCAATCTAGAACCCAGCCCATCAGGCTATAACACGGCGAATGGACAAGGACAATTTAGATTTTTTTGCCAATACTCACACTTTAATTACGACGATCCAATAGTCTACCCAGTTAAAGACGGAGTGCCTCAAAAAGGCAAGGCTCATCTGCATATGTTCTGGGGAAATACCGCGATGAATGCCTCTATCACTAACGCCAACATCACGCAGACCGGTGGGGGTAGCTGCTCGGGCTTCGAGGCAAACAGAACCGGATATTGGATGCCGGCGGTTATAGACGGTAATAATAAGGCGGTAATTCCCGAATCGATACTTATGTACTACAAATCGGCTTCCAACCTCAACGCCCAAACCAAAATTATGCCGGCGGGCCTAAAGATGATAGCGGGAAATTCTAGCGGTAATAGCCTTAGTACACCGAATAATGTAAATGGTATCCAATGGCAGTGCTATACCGGTAGTGTAAATTACACCTACCAGGGGCAAACCATACCAGATAGGTGCCCGCCTAATCCGGGTACAAATGGAGATAACTTCCCCATCCAGTTGGTGGCAATTATTTACTTCCCAGCCTGCGTGGCAGTAGACGGCAGCAATAAGCCCATATTGGACACCTCACAGGATTTAGCTCGTTTCCCAAGCAATAATCATAAAGACCATCTATCCTACTTTGTTTCTAGCGGGGGCCAACTTGCTTGCCCATCTAGCCATCCATATATCATGCCCCAAGTTAGCTATCATGTATCATGGCCAGGAAATCTAGATTATTCTAGCTGGCACTTATCTTCAGATAGAATGCCTGGTATGCCAACCATGCAAGACGGACAAACCTTACACGCCGACTGGTATGGTGGTTGGAATGATACAATCATGAAACATTGGACAGAAGGCTGCATAAACAAGGGTCAGAACTGTTCCAATGGGGTTATGGGTACTTCGGCTAATTTCCCGACTAACCAGCAACTCAAGGCTTTGCCGTCAAACTATAGCGGACCAAATCCAATAAGCTTACCATAATCACGTTTAGTAATTGACGTGTTAAGTATCCAGGCGTAGGCTTAAGGTATGAAACCTTCAAGTAATGTTGGGTATCTACTAAATCACCTGGCTTTTGTACTAGGGCGTCAATCAGACCAAGTGCTACAAGAAAGATTAGGGATTGGATTTAGTCAGTTTAAAATAATGATGACCTTGCAGAATGCACCGCATATCCAGCAAAAAGTCATTGCCGAGAAACTCGGGCAGACCGAAGCCAGCATTAGCAGGCAGATTAAGTTGATGCTAGATCAAAACCTGCTTCAAACGTTTAGGCGGCCAGAAAATAAGCGCGAGCATATAACTACCCTAACGTTAAAAGGGGATAGGCTCACCAACGAGGCCATGGATATTCTTGGACAATACCATGCACCAGTTATGGAAGCGCTTACCGAAAAGCAGCAACATGCCCTGACCGAGTCACTGCAAATAATGCATCGGGCCGCTTGTAGCAGTGATGGACCCGGCTCATGCCACCCAGATTTTGAATAATATAAAAGGAAGTCATGTCAAAAAAAGAAACTAGTGCCAAAAGCACACTAGAGAAAAAAGCTCTGCCAATTGTTCTGTTCACCGTATTCTTAGATGTCTTGGGAGTAGGGATCCTTATTCCGGTTTTGCCTCAACTTATCTATACAATATTTATTCCCCAAGGATTTACATACAATGGTTCTTTAATCATGCTTGGTTGGCTGACTGCCATCTTCCCGCTAATGCAATTTTTGGCCACGCCAATTTTGGGTCAGCTGTCCGACAGGCATGGAAGACGCAAGGTACTAGGCTTTAGTCTTGCCGGTACGGCATTTGGTTATGCCCTTTTTGCGGTAGCAATAATTATGAAGAACATTCCTTTACTGTTCGTAGCCCGTGGGCTGGACGGTATCACTGGCGGGAACTTAAGTGTTGCAAGGGCGGTGGTTGCCGATGTTAGCACTCCCAAGAATAGAACCCGTAACTTCGGACTCATCGGTGCCTGTTTTGGGCTAGGATTTGTATTTGGACCATATATCGGCGCCAGGCTGGCGTCACCTAAGGTAAGTTTTTTTGGTTTGTTCGACACTCCGCATTGGTTTGGACCATCCACTCCGTTTTGGTTTACGGCCATACTAAGCACTATTAACGTCATACTGCTTCTAATATTCTTGCCCGAGACGCACAGGCATATCAACAGCAAGCTTAAAATGGTCTGGAACAAATCTCTCGACAATATTCGCCAAGCGGCCCTTAGTCCAAGCCTTCGAGTTGTGTTTGTATCCAACTTCTTGTTCTGGGGCGGATTTACGTTCTTTACAACATTCTTCCAAATTTTGTTAGTACAAAAACTTGGATTCAAGCAAAGTAATATCGGTGACTTCTTTGCCTACATTGGTATTTGGATTGTGATTAGCCAGGGAATCCTTACTCCATTACTTGCCAGGTTCAAGAACAGCACAATTCTGCGTTTTAGCTTCTTGGGTCTTGGATTTGCTTTGCTTCTTCAGCTGTTTCCAAATAACACCACACAGTTACTTTTGGTAGCACCATTCATCGCCATCTTTAATGGGCTAAATATAGCCAACGCAACATCGTTGATTAGTTCTTCGGTAGGTCCCGAGATACAGGGCGAGGTACTAGGAATAGATGGAAGCATTCAGGCGCTAGCTGGTGCAATCCCAGCTATCATAAGTGGTTATGTTGCAACACTTGGTATTAACATGCCAGTTATAGTTGGTGGATTCACGATCATTGCCGGTGGATTGATATTCAACATCTTCTACAAAGAGCCAAAAAAGCCACTGACCCAAGTTGTTTAAGCTTAATTATTATGCTATAATAGATGTCACATGGGGCTGAATTTTAAGCTCGACGTTGGACTTTAACAGACTTTAATGGCAGGCCGGATTGATCTACACGTTAGCTGGATCAAAATTATAGTTGCAGAAAAATCTACAGCTCGCGGATCTCTAATTAAAGAACTAGCTGCAAAGCTTGTTCCTAATTCAGAGTTCGCACTAGCAGCCTAATTTAATTAGACTGCCGCTTCATAAGTGACATCAGATAATTTATGTCAGCGCTATATACTTCTGATTGCTCCAGACTTATTTGCCCATAAGTTTGGCTAAGCCTTAGGGCTGCAGCCATTACATTTTTTGTTTGTTTACACTGTTTTGGCTAAAGAAACATCCAAACAAACTAAGCCTGTAGTCATAAAGCCATGTTAACTGACGGACGCGGGGGCAGTACCCGCCAGCTCCACCAAAAACGCATCAACTAAAGTTGGTGCTTTTTTATTTATGCCCCACATCAAATTGCTTTTGCTTGCAAAGACACGAAGAAGCGATATAGTAAGTTGAAATCCTAAGGAGTATTTATGAGTTTCAGAAAACCACAACATCCCGGTGAAGTTCGAACAGTTATGGAGGCTTCATATGCACGTTACGCTATGGGGTTAGATATGTTCCCTGCCGCACGTCTACGGTCAAATCCTAGCGACCTCCCTAGAAAGTCAAAAGCTATTGCAAGAACACTTGCCAGTGCTTGGGTGCGTATTGATGAAGACGAGTCTTACTTTATGGACACTACGATTGGACTTATAAAGAGAGCGCACGAGAAGATTAGAGCCGGAGAGCTTGACGGTGGCGCGATGCTGGCTATAACACAAGTAGGCAGAAACTGCGTGAAAATGGCTACTGTCACACCTAGTGTTGATCAGCCTCAGGTAACTCTGGGCGTTTTTCCTCGAGAAGAGTTTGTTAGAGAATTTGAAGGCTTTGAATTTAATGCATCTGGTGGCAGAACACTTTCCCTAGTTAATGGTCAATTACAGACGGAAGGTGGTGGTCCAGATGTTATGGTTGTTCGCGGGTCAAATGTCAGCGGTCTGTTCCTACCTGGAAGCAATCAAGAAGCATCCTAGCCAAGCAGTGCACTAACCTCCAGGCATTACTCCGCTCTTAAAGTTAGTCCAGGGTACTCGTAGAACACCCCGCCGCCGCCCCAGTTCTGCTTCAATGAGGTGCCAATTATTTTGTATTAGCTCCACCAAAAACGCATCAACTAAAGTTGGTGCTTTTTTATTTGCAAATATTTTGATTAGGCGGATAATACTAAAATTATGAGAAATTATAGACAAATATTATTTGGTGAAATGGCTGGAGCTAATTCTAATAGTTTTAGAGGCGTAGGCGAGAGCGAACCTGATTCGGAGCCAGTCTTTCTGGGTAATCAAACAACTTTTGATGGACCCGAAGTATTGCCGGTTTTTGGCCGACCGGATTGCCAAGTAAGACGAAGTGTTTGGATAGATCATACCGTAGAGGTTATATTGGGCGACGTACCGGAGAGTCTTTCGGCTGATCCGTTTGAACGAACCCTATTGGAATACAACGGCGTCATTGAAGACTTGTAGGTTATCTCCTTGACTGTATGGTCTGACCAGCCTAGCATTAGGACATGCTAAAGACAACAAAAATTGCTGGCAAAATTGTCCGAAAGATTACTGGTCAACGTGGTCAGATCGACCAACCGCATATTGCTGGCGCTCTAAGCTACATAGAGGATCATTGGGCTGTTCTAACTCATGCCGAAAAGAGTGACATAGGCACGGTCATTGGGTTGCCCCACCCTTATGTTGTGCCAGCTGCCGATCCAAAGACAAAGTTTACTTTTAAAGAGCAGTATTACTGGGATAGTTACTTTACGGCTGTTGGTTTGGTGGGCGGATCTCACCAGAAGCTAGCCGAGGGAATGCTAGATAATCTCATCTACCTATACAAAAGGTTTCATTTTATTCCAAATGCTAGCCGTATGTACTACATGAGCCGGTCGCAGCCACCGGTGCTTACTAGCTTTATTCGGCTAATATATGAAACAGGGAATAAAGATCACCAATGGCTAGCCGAGCGTATGGCTGTGGCCGAGCAAGAATATACGACTGTCTGGACCAGCGAAACTCACCCATTCTGGCACAAAGTAGATCATGGCCTTAGCCGCTACTACGACATTAATATGCTCCATGACCTTGCCGAGGCAGAAAGTGGTTGGGATATGACCACCCGGTTCGAGCGTAAGTGCCTAGACTACTTGCCGGTAGACTTGAATTCGCTGCTGTATAAGTACGAAGCCGATTTTGCTTGGGCTGCTAAAGAATCGGGCAACAATAAATCTGCCGAACACTGGAAGGCTGCGGCCTCTAGGAGAAAATCTGCCATGAATAAAACAATGTGGCACAGTCGAAAAAACTTCTTTTTTGACCATAACTACAACAAAAATCAGATTGGTGACGTCTGGTCATTGGCTGGGTTCTTCCCTATGTGGGCTGGACTGGCTAGCAAAGACCAAGCCGAACAGCTTGTTAGGCAGATATTCAGGTTCGAACACGACGGAGGTCTGTCTACAACTACCAGGCCATTAATAGACATGACTATTTTTGGGTCACTTAAAGCCCAATGGGCCTTCCCAAATGGTTGGCCGCCACTTCATTTTATTGTTCTGGAAGGACTAGAAAATTATGGCTATCACGATGAAGCTAAGCGGTTGGCCCGTAAGTGGATAAAAACTAATTTGTATTGGTTTGAGCGCGATGGCGTCTTTCTAGAAAAATATAACGTAGTTAAGCCACACAAGCATCCGGTTGAGGGAGTGTATCCAAGCCAAACTGGATTTGGATGGACTAACGCCATCTTTAAATATCTTTGTGAAAAATATCTGGATTGACATGTATGATGAACTCTTACCATGTGCCGATAAACTAGCGTTTGATACTAACAAACAAGCCCGTGCGGCAGCTGTAGTGGCTGAGCTTCAACATGGGGCTAAGCTAAAGACTTACCTGTGTCGACATTGCCAGCTTTGGCATCTAGCCAGTCTGGTGGCGGGATCTGATTAGCTCTTATGTAATCAAGAACTTGTTGCCTGGTATCCTGGGTTATATGATTCTCGGCTACACCAATCTCTAGTAACTCGGATATGGTAAAAATAGATATCATAGTTATTCCAGAAGCAGCCAAGGTTTTACGACCGCCTTGCTCACGATCACAGACATTAATTAAATGGGTCATAAAGGCATGATGATTAGCAGATAGCATTCGAGCAAATCGTAGGGCGGTAATTGCACCAGAAGTATGATCTTCGAAAGTCGCTAATAATTCGCCTGCTACTGGCGGTTCATTGGCTGGTACGAAAAGGTAGCCACTATTTGTCGCTTGCTTCTTAAACTCTCTAAATGGTCCTGATCTACTGCCGCCATATGCAACGGCCGATCGGCCTAATCTTGTACCACCACTTGGGATGGCACTTAGCGGGCGATTATGAACTCCCGCTTCCTCTGCAAGCTCGAATAACAATTTTCCAGATAATGTAACAACTGTTTCTGATTCCTCAAAGCCTGGCTCTCCGGGCTTCGGTAGATGCATGTAAATAGGAGAAAGCGGTAGGTCTGGGTTTTGTTGGTGAGCAGAGATCTCGAAGTCACCAAAGCGAATTATATCTTGTTCAAAGTATCGGCTGGCAAGTTCTTCACGGATCACACTCATTCAACTAAATTATAACGGGTTATTCCGAGGTGCGCTATTCAGTGGTATAATATTACAATGACAAAAGTAATACAGATATCTTCATTGATGTTGATGCCCTAGTGGCTATTACTTTTTTACACTCTTAAATTTGATTTAATTACTAACAATTAACCTGGGTATCATCCCAGATAAAAGGTACAATACATCTATGAATTACCTAGTAACCACAGCTATACCCTATGTAAATGGCGATCCCCATATTGGCAACGCGCTTGATTTTGTGATGGCTGATGTCTTGGCACGAGCTGCGCGCAAACAAGGCAAGCCAACAATCTTTACCACTGGTACCGATGAGCATGGCCAAAAAATAGCTGACAAAGCTGCTGAACTTAAGCTAACCCCCAAAGCTTACGTTGATCAGCAAAGTCAGAAATTCCGAGATCTTGCCAAGTTGTTAAACATCAGTAACGACCGTTTCATCCGGACCACCGATGCCGGGCACGAACAACGAGCCGCCATAATCTGGAAGCAACTCGAAAAAGACATCTACAAGAGTAAGTACATTGGCTTGTACTGCAAGGGATGCGAAGAGTTTGTTACCGATAATGTAGCCAAAGAAAACAAAGGTGTTTGCCCTAGGCACAACCAACCGTATGAGCGAGTAGAAGAAGAAAACTATTTCTTTAAACTTTCTAACTACTCCGAGCAAATAAGGGCCGCCATTCAGGCAGGCACCTTCGAGATCATTCCTAAAACTCGTCGAAACGAAATCCTAAACCTGGCCATCGAAGGACTAGAGGACTTTAGTATTTCTCGGCCCACTAGCAAATTGACTTGGGGAATCCCCGTTCCCGGAGATAAAACACAGGTAATGTATGTCTGGCTAGACGCTTTAGTTAACTACATTACAGTACTTGGTTACCCCGAACACGAAGACTTCAAAAAGTTTTGGCCAGCCAACGTGCAGGTGATCGGAAAAGATATTATTCGATTTCATGCTGCATATTGGCCAGGAATTTTGCTGGGTCTTGGATTACCATTACCCGAAAAGCTTTATGTTCACGGCTTCGTAAACATTGCTAATCAAAAAATGAGCAAAACACTTGGCAACGTTGTCTTGCCGCAAGACATTGTTAAGCAATACAGTGCTGATGTGCTTCGCTACTATTTCCTACGTCACATACCAAGTTATGATGACGGAGATTTTTCCTGGGAGAACCTAGAGCGAGCCTACAATAACGAACTGGCAAACGAGCTAGGAAATGCTGTTCAACGTACGGCGGCCATGATTACGCAGTATCAAAAGGGTATCATCGGTGAAGTGCCTGCCCAAAACCACGACATGGCTTTGTACTGGGAGGCAATTAACGACTGCAAATTCGACCGTGCCCTTGACCATGTTTGGGAAAAGATTCGTGGGCTCAACCAATATATCGAAGAAGAAAAGCCTTGGGCAATCGCTAAGTCTGGCGATGAATCTCACCTACAAGAAATACTGGCTTACCAAGTTAGTAACTTGTTACAGATTGCCGAAATGCTCGAACCGTTCATGCCCGAAACTGCTGCTAAAATAAAGCATGTCTTTGACGAAGGGGTAATCCGTCCAAGTGAAGGTACTCTATTCCCACGTCGTGAACCAGCCAAGAAAGCTTAACTCTTGATGGAGCTAGTAGACACCCATTGCCATATTCAAATTGCCGATTACGGCCTAGACCAGGACGAAGTGATCCAAAGCGCACAACAGGATGGGGTAACCAGAATGTTGTGCGTTGGCTGCACTTTAGAGGATAGCAAGCTGGCAATCGCACTAGCTGCCAAGAAGGAAAATATATGGGCCACTATTGGATTGCACCCACATGAGGCCAAAGATTATGTAGACAACCCACGTGCTCTGCAAGAATTTCATGACCTTGCTAGCAAACCAGAAGTGGTAGCTGTTGGCGAAATTGGGCTTGATTACTTTTATAGCCACTCTGACCGCGAAGATCAGATAAAGATGCTCCGTTTTCAGCTGACGGTTGCCCAAGAGCATAATTTGCCGGTTATCTTTCATGTCAGGGGTGCAAAAGACTTAAAACCAGGTCAAGCAGATGTTTGGGAGGATTTCTGGCCAATATTTGAAGAGTTTTCACCAAAAGGTGTAATTCATAGCTTTAGCGCAGGTTCTAAGGAGCTAGAGCAGATTCTAAAACACGACTTGTTAGTGGGTTTAAACGGCATAATGACCTTTACTCGCGATCAAAACCAGCTAGAAACCATAAAAACTATCCCATTAGACAAAATACTGGTCGAAACCGATGCTCCCTTCTTGACTCCCACCCCTTTTCGTGGTACAATCTGTGAGCCTAAACATGTGAGAGTAACGGCGGAGTTTTTGAGCAATTTGCGAGGCGAATCGCTCCAAGAATTTGCCAATACTACAACTGAAAATGCAGTTAACTTGTTCGGGCTAATTTAATCTTATGACTATGACATCACCATTCGAAACTATTAAAGGAATCATATCTGGTAATCAAACACCAGAAGCTTTTGATGGCGACTCGGTTACCCGTGAATACGCTATGATTCGAGATAGCCTTGTTGCTCATGGTGTTCAAACTTTGATTGATGTCGCCCCAGTGGATCTTATCGTACCTAAAGAAGTTCCAAGTATTCATCGTCCAGAGCCTACTCCCGCTAAGCCAGAGCTAAACTTTGGTGCGCCAACAGGCATGCAGGCTCAACCGACAAAAGCAGAGCAAGTTCAGAATATCCAAGCAAATGCAGAGAAGACTTATGATTCTGCCGCAGCCGTAGCACAAGCCCGAGCAAAATACTTTGGTCTTCAAGAAGAAGCACCGATCGTTATGCCTGACGATTTTACTCCAAAGAATCAACTGATTAACTCTTAATTATGATTCAGAAATTTATAAAACTTGTAACCGGCACCAGCGCCGAGGAACGTAGGGCGGAACTTTACCGTAACCTTATTCGTCATGAAGCACGAATTGGCGGTACATTATTTGGACCAGTTCCCGAAGGTGGCAAAAGAGAATTCTTTTGTCTAGATGAACGTACCTGGATTTGGCATGAAGAGTGGATTGACGCCAATGGACAGCACCGCACCAAGACTACTCGATACGATGTTCGACCAAACGGAATCATTAAAGCACAAGACGGTACTAACCAGCAGTATGTATCTGATGAAGAAGCTCGACATTTACGTGATGCGGCGATTCTATACCAAAAGCGAATTCGCAGCGATTTGTATAGTAAAATTTAGTCTATGAACCAGCCAATTTACATGGACCATGCTGCGGCTACTCCGCTAGATCCCGGCGTCCTGGCTGCTATGCAGCCATATTTGACTACCGAATTTTATAACCCAAGTGCTACTTATTTGGCAGCTAAAGAAGTTCGCTCTGCAGTCGAAGAAGCTCGTGCCAGAACTGCCAAGGCAATTGGCGTCCGACCTCGCGAGATTGTTTTTACGGCTGGTGCCACCGAGGCTAACAACTTGGCTATCCACGGAGTTATGGCTAAACATCCAAAAGGCAAAATCCTTGTTTCTGCTATTGAGCATGATTCGGTGCTCCAAGCTGCCAAGCAGCACAACCACGAAATTATTCCAGTCGACGCCACTGGTCATTTAGACATTGAAGCACTCAAGCAGATGTTAACTGATGATGTCGTTCTGGTAAGTGCTATTTATGCTAATAACGAAATTGGTACCGTTCAATACCTTAGTACTATCAGCGGCGTTCTAAAAGAAGTCCGATCAGCACGGATGTTCAAAGGTAATTTAAACACTCCACTTTATCTGCATACTGATGCGGCACAGGCTCCAAATTTGATGCTCTCGCTGCCAAAGAAATTTGGCGTTGATTTGATGAGTTTTAACGGCGGAAAAATCTATGGTCCTAAACAATCTGGAGCATTATTTGTATCTACCGGAATTGAGCTAGAACCGCTTATTTATGGGGGCGGTCAAGAGTTTGGACTTCGAAGTGGAACCGAAAATGTAGCTGGAATAATTGGATTTAGCCATGCAATAGAAAAGGCTGTCAAAAAGCGCCCCGCCGAAGAAAAGAGGATGTTCCAACTCTGGAAGCACTTCGACGATTTGTTAACAGCAAAACTACCTCAGGTTGAGGTTACTACTCCTGGTGGATTGTTTAGCATTATGCACATAACTATCCCGGCTACTGACAACGAACGACTAATGATGGAGCTCGACGAAGCTGGCATTCAATGTGCTGTTGGATCGGCCTGTGGCGCTAGTAGCGACGAGCCTTCCCATGTACTTAAGGCTATTGGTATGACAGACGAACAAGCTCAAACCAGCCTTAGGTTTAGTATGGGCCGTAGTACCACCGAAAAAGATGTCCAAAAAGTTGTCGATACTCTTGCTAAGCTACTTCAAAAGTAGCCACTTACTGCTATACTAATGGCATAAGCATAACTTTTGTTTGGTGGGCATGAATACACAGTTAATACTCCTTATCGTCTGGGTAGTAAGCGTTCTGGCTATAACGCTTGCTTTCATCTGGGTGGCGATTCGTCTTGGCCCAAAGGGTAGAGGCAAAGGCGGTGGTGGTAATAGTAGTGATGTTTTTAGTGATGAATTTAGGGATAAGCTTCGCGAAAGAGGAGTCGTCCGTTTCGAACACAGTCTAGATCAAAACGCTGCAGTCTTGCAGCAAGATCTTCGCAAAATTAGCGACGATGTAAGTGAGCATATCAAGCTCCAGGCCTCCGAGATCCTTAAAGAAGAATTTGCCGACCAAAAGCAGACCGTGGTGGCTGCTCAGCAGCATATGAGCGAAGCCTTCGCCAAGGTAGACCGGGCCATCACCGAATATCAAAAAAACATGACGGCACAGATGACCGAAGAGCTATTAGCAGAAAAGAAGCGTCGCTTAGCTCGCTTCGAAGAAAATATGGCCGATGTAGTTACTCACCATGTACAACAAACCTTGGGAACACATATGGAAGTTGGCGATCAAGTTCAGTACATCCTAAAGAACTTAGAAGATAACAAGACGGCAATTGTCGAGGATATTAAACGTGAGTTCTGAGCCAGGCATTTTGTTGCCGGATAGTATCGTAACTCCGCTAGACCTGGGTAAGCTGCAGCGTGAGCTTTTTGCGTTAGATGAATTTTTGTCGGCTAGCAAAGGACGTAGCGGCAATAAGCTGCCATATACCAGCTCTGCACTTCAGTCACTGGCCAAAGATGCTAAGATCAACCTCTTAAAAGAAGACGATCGGGATCAATTCACTAAGCAGCTACAGTTTGTACGTCGTACCGCGCCAACGGTCCAAATGAGCTTTGCTTCTGACCCCACCAAACAGGCCCTCAGACCTTTAGTTAGATGGTTCCGTGAAGCCGGTCACCCCAACACATTAATTGCAGTCGGTGTTCAGCCCAATATCGCCGGCGGATGCGTAGTAAGGACGGCAAGCCAGAGTTTCGACTTTAGCTTGCAGAAGCTCTTCAGGGACACCAAAAAAGATCTTGCAAACAGCTTGTCAATTAAGGCTTAATATTTTTCTTTACCTCTGTTATAATATCAATAATGAATGTTGTCAATAAACAGATAAAGGTATATGTAGGTCTAAGCGGCGGAGTAGATAGTTCTGTAACAGCTGCTCTTTTAAAGGAGCAGGGCTATGACGTCACTGGCGTATACATGAAGAACTGGAGCCAGGATTTGCCCGGTATGCCTTGTCCCTGGAAAGAAGACTACCAGGATGCCAAGCGTGTGGCAGTCCAGCTTGGAATTCCATTCAAGATGTACGATTTCCAAAAAGAGTACCGTAGGAAGGTTGTCGACTATATGGTTGCCGAGTATTTGGCAGGTCGGACTCCGAATCCCGATATTATGTGCAACCAAGAGGTTAAGTTCAAGGTGTTTCTTAGTTCTTGCCTAGAAGATGGCGCCGATATGATCGCTACCGGGCATTACGCCGACACCAAAGATGGCCGGCTTTTGACAGCCAAAGATGACAACAAAGATCAAACCTACTTTTTATACCGGGTCACAGAAGACGCGCTAAAGCATACGCTCTTCCCGCTGGGGGATTACACCAAGCCTGAGGTCCGCAAGTTGGCCGAGAAGTTTGGATTAGTTACGGCCACCAAAAAAGAGAGCATGGGTATTTGTTTCGTAGGAAAGGTTGGCATCAAAGATTTTCTGATTCACGAACTTGGTCCACAAAAGCCCGGCCCAATTATTGAGCAAAATGGCGTGACCATCGGTAGCCACGATGGGGCAATATACTACACCATTGGTCAAAGGCATGGACTAGACGTTGGCGGCGGACTGCCTTACTACGTTACTGGCAAAGATATGAAGAAGAACGAAGTTTATGTAACAACCCATATTGACGATCCAAACCTATGGACCAGGACTTTAACGTTAACCGATGTTCATTGGATCGGTCATCCAGCCAAAGATGGAGCTAAAGTACAAGTTAGAACCAGACACCGCGCCCCCTTAGTCGAAGCCACCTTAAGTATTGATGAGCACGAAACAATTCTAAATCTCAAAGATGAAATTCGTGCCGCTACCCCCGGCCAGTCCGCTGTTATATATAGCAACGATGTTTGCCTCGGCGGCGGCATTCTCATCTAAAAGATAATTGACACAAATACAAAAATAATATATCGTATTCAATGACTATTAAGTCATACGTTGATCTGCATATCTGTATTTGGTCGCTTGGATAAGCAGGGAGTAAGTAGCGAAACCGGGACGAATCTCTCTTGAATACAAGTTTGTTCGATCTCTATCAATTAAGATAGGAGACCTTTATGTCTACAGAAAAAGAACTTAGCCCGCATCAAATACAAAGCAACAGGTTGTATAACAGAGCCTTAGACAAATTTCGTAGTGCAACTATTCAACTAGGTGTATTTGTATGTGGTGTCGCAGGTATTCCATTCGTGAGCGATTTTATCCAAGATATTGACCAAGCAAAAATAGTGGAAGCAGCATTAATTGGCAGTTACAGCACGGCCGTATTGGCTGTTGGAGCATGTAGCGTAAAGAATTTTGCGGATGGTATATCGCTTAGTTCTGCATCTCACACAATTGAAGCTCTAGGCAATATCGCACAAGTATCGAGTCCGGCTGAAAGCTCAAATGTTTTGCCCCAGACTGAGCTAATGACTCAACCTGCTATTGAGGCCATTCAAGATATGGGAAATGATGTTATGAATGCTACACAACCGAGGTGGCGTGATGATGTCTAACAGACGGCGCGGCGAGTACATCCCTTCTAGTCATCGTGTTCCAGATTGGAACGATGATTGCATGGATGGTGATATTGCAATGACAGTGTTTGCTACGAGCGCCTCAATATTATTCTCTACAGTCGCGGTAGTTGTGCTAGCAAATTGCCTTTCCGATCCAGAACCTCAGGTAGTTGTTACTCCGCCGGTTGTTATAACTATCGATACATCAATACCTCCACAAAGGTAATATTAGACTTCAATTGATTAGCCTGGCTTGAGTCCTGAGCTACCTCTGTTATAATAGCTGTATGAATGCACAAGCTATCCGTAAGGCCTATTTAGATTTTTGTACAGAAAATAAGCACGTAGTCATACCGCGGGCCAAGCTGGTGCCGGACAATGATCCAACGACACTTTTTACTGGTTCAGGTATGCAGCCACTCCTGCCATATTTACTGGGCGAGCCACATCCTGCCGGTACTCGTGTTGCTGATAGCCAGACCTGTTTTCGTGCCGATGATATAGAAGAGGTCGGCGACAATCGTCATACGACTTTCTTCGAAATGCTTGGTAACTGGAGTTTTGGTGACTACTTTAAGGCCGAACAGCTTCCATGGTTCTTTACCTTCTTGGTTGATCGGGTTGGTTTGGACCCAAATAAACTGTACGTTACTGTTTTTGCGGGCGATAAGGAATTCGATTTGCCACAAGATGATGAGTCGGTAGATATCTGGCAGGGGCTATTCAAGAGTAAGGGTATTGACGCCCAGGCAGCCATGATTGGTTCCGAGGCCGACGGTTACAAGCGCGGAGTCAACTCCGGCGAACGAATCTTTTATTACGACGGAGCCAAAAACTGGTGGAGTCGTGGGGGCAAGCCGGCTACAACACCAGTGGGCGATCCTTGTGGACCCGACAGCGAAGTGTTTTATATGTTTGACGAAGTCGAGCACAATCCCGAATTTGGTGAGCACTGCCATCCAAACTGTGACTGTGGCCGATTCATGGAAATCGGTAACTCAGTATTTATGACCTACAAACGAACCGACAAAGGTTTCGAGGAGCTACCAAACAAAAACGTCGACTTTGGCGGTGGACTGGAACGTATCGCTGCGGCTGCCATTAATAGCCCTGATATGTTTAAGATCAGCTTGTTGTGGCCACTTGTCGAGGGTCTCGAGTCTGCAACAAACAAGAAATATAGTGACCACACTGCCGCAATGCGAGTCATCGCTGATCACCTTCGTGTAGCAGTTTTCTTGGCGGTTGACGGGGTTACCCCGAGCAATAAAGAGCAGGGCTACGTTATGCGCCGGCTCCTGCGCCGGGCTATTCGTTTTGCCTTTGATCTTGGTATAGAAAAAGATTTGATGCAACTAGCTATCCCGATTGTGCTTGAAGCTTACCATCAAGATTTCCCAGAAATAGCTGAGCAGCAGGATAAGATTATGGAAATCCTAATCAAAGAAGAAAAAACTTTCCGTCAGACGCTGACCAAAGGCCTCCGTGAATTTGCCAAACTGTTTGATGGAGCAGACCAAAAACAACATGGTGAGCTCATCTTTAAGTTATACGACACTTATGGATTTCCCATGGAACTTAGCGAGGAAGAGGCTAAGCAGCAAGGGATTGACCTGGCATTAGACTGGCGCGAGCAGTTCGACACTCATATGCAAAAGCAGCGTGATATGTCCCGCACGGCTACCAAAGGTCAGTTTAAGGGTGGCTTGGGTGGTCAGACCGATCAACACAAGAAGTACCACACTGCAACGCACCTCATGTACCAAGCACTTCGTGAAGTTTTGGGAGATCATGTTATTCAGCGAGGAAGTAACATTACCGAAGAGCGGCTGCGTTTTGACTTTAGCCACGACGAAAAAGTAACCCGTGAGCAGTTAGACCAAGTAGAACAGATTGTTAACGAACAGATTGGCAAAGACCTTAAAGTAAGCTGGGCAGAATATCCTACTGCCGAAGCCACTGGCCCACTTGGTGCACTTGGACAATTTGGTGACCGTTATGGCGACACCGTTAAGGTTTACAAAATGATTGCCGACGGCGTCGACAAGCCATTTAGCTTCGAGATCTGCGGTGGTCCACATGTCGACCATACTCTTCAGCTTTTCGAAGATAATAAGAAATTTAAAATTCTAAAGGAAGAAGCAAGTTCTGCGGGTGTGCGGCGCATAAAAGCTGCTTTAGTTTAGTTCAGTATGTTAGACACCGATACTACTCCGGAGTATTTGCAATTGGCAAAAGAACAGTTTCTGTATTTGCCGGATACCATTGATCCGATAACTGCTAAAAAAGCAGCTCGAAGTTTAATCAAGCTCAACTCACCATACGATGGCGAAAAAGAATATGTCGATAAAGGTCTTGTGCATGGTGTCCGTAAGATTTCTGCCTCGCCAAAAAGAATAGCAAGCCCAATTCAGGAAGTTGCAGAAGTCCAGCAAAGGATACGTCTGGTCTTGATGGACTTAGGATTAGCTGATCCAGAGTGGTGTGATGATTCGATAAATCACAGGATTTCTTCATTAGCTCAAATTGCCTTACCGGGCGGCCACTTTGATAATCATCAGGATAGACTATCTAGGACGCGTATTTTTGCCATTACTTCACTAATGGGAACGCGAAGATTTAGGATGACAAGAAGTTACGAGGCTAAAGAAGCTTTTCCGGCGCCGCACGAGCCAGAAAAAATTGTAGATGTCCAGCAGGGTGGGTTACTTGTTGTCGATGGATTCGCTAATCCATGGCACTCTACAGTCAACCAGAGCGAACTTCTAGGTGTTAACCTGTTGATGTACGAACTATAAATATTCTGATTACTCCTATGATTACGGGCTGATAAGATGTTATACTGGTTTAGCTTATGCTAGACAAAATAAAGAACCTCAAAAGCACAGTGAGCGCCAACGTTGCGTCCAAAACAAATCGTGCAAAAAAAGACGAAAGCCAATACCTTGTCGCTCTCGACATTGGTACTGAGTTTGTAAAAGCACTTATCGGAAAAGTTACCGACGACGGCATAGACATTGTTGGTGTTGGTCGAACTCATCAAGAACTAAGTGATATGCAGGCAGGTGCGATTGCCGATATTCAATCTGTTGTGAAGAACTGCGACGACGCTCTTAGCCAGGCCGAAGAGCAAGCCGGTGTCAGCACCAAGGCAGCCGTTATTGGTATTGCCGGCGAGCTAGTTAAAGGTACAACCACCACGGTTCACTTCAATCGCAAAAATCCCGAAAAAGAAATCGACATTACCGAAATGGAGAAGATTATTGGATTGGTCCAGCAACGTGCCCGTGAGCGAGCCAAGCAACAGCTTGCCTGGGAGCTTGGCGGTAAAGATGTAGAGATCAGGCTAGTTAACAGTGCTTTGGTAAATATCGAGATCGACGGCTATCCAATTACAAGTCCAGTCGGCTTTAAGGGCAAGGAAGTGGTCGTCCAGCTTTATACAGCTTTTGCGCCAATGATACACATTGGAGCGTTGGAGCGAACCGCAAAAGAGCTAGATCTAGACCTACTGGCTGTCGCAGCCGAGCCGTTTGCTGTTGCCCGTTCGGTTATTGGGGATGATTCTAACAATGGAATGAGTGCCATCCTTATGGACGTCGGTGGAGGAACTACTGATATCGCTGTTATTAACGATGGTGGAGTCCAGGGAACCAAAATGTTTGGAATTGGCGGCCGGGCATATACCAGGAGTATCGAAAAAGACTTGGGTGTTAGCTTTGCCACAGCCGAAGAGCTCAAGCTAGGGCTCTCTACCGGAAAGGTGGCCGAAAGCAAGCGTCCGGTTATCGAGAAAAGCCTAAAAAAGACACTCGACGTTTGGACATCGGGTGTCGAGTTGGCCTTGGGTGAATTTACCCAACTGGACCATTTGCCGCGACGCATCTTGCTGTGTGGAGGTGGCTCTAGCCTAGATATGCTTATGCATACTCTGGAGTCATCAAACTGGTACTCCGACCTTCCTTTTACCCGCAAACCGGTAGTCCAGCACATTAAGCCGAGCCACGTGGCGGGCATTGACGACCATACCGGAACAGTTACTGACCATACCTTTATTACGGCAATGGGGCTGCTAAGAGTAGGTCTGGACACTATGCAGCAAGAAGGTGACGCGCCATCCGACGGGTCTTTTCGGCAAAAAATTGATAAAATTCTAAGAGTATAAACGACATTAGGGGCAAACCATGGCAGAAGCGGCTAAAGACACCATTTATATCGACATCGATGATGACATAACTAGCATCATTGATAAAGTTACCCAAAGTAAGAATAAGATTGTTGCATTAGTTTTGCCCAAGAGGGCCAGTGCCTTGCAAAGCATTGTCAACATGAAACTCCTAAAGCGGAGTGGAGATAGCAACAAAAAGAAGCTTGTCCTGATAACCTCCGAATCCGGACTATTACCTCTGGCTGGCGCAGTAGGTTTGCATGTTGCAAAAACGCTGCAATCCAAGCCGTTAATACCGGCCGCCCCAAATGTTCCATCTCACGAAGTCGAGGCCGAAGACGCCATTGACGATGCCATAAAAGAAGATGACTCTGATCTTGATGCAGACGCCAAGTTAGACAGTGCCAAGCCGGTGGGTGAACTAGCGGCCGCCAGTAAGGCATCTAGCCAGGCACCAGAGGAAACGATAGAGTTAGACGATGAGCCAGAAGAAGTGGAAGAGGCCAAGTCAGATAAAAAATCCACTAAGAATGATAAAAAGCTGAAGATCCCTAACTTCAACTCCTTCCGCAAGAAAATACTAATCGGCGGAGTTGCCTTTGTGGGTCTAATCGTGTTCTGGTATTTTGCAAATTTTGTCATGCCAACCGCCAATGTAGTTATTACCACTGATAACGTAAGTGTTACGGCCGAGGTTACGCTTACTGCCGATACTGGAGCCGAAGCATTTGATGCCGAAAAGGGCTTAGTTCCGGCAACAGAAGTTTCTGTAAAGAAAACGGACACCGAAAAGGTACCCGCCACTGGCAAAAAGAATGTCGGCGAAAAGGCCACCGGAACAGTAAGCCTTCAGCTTACCAACTGTTCAGATGTTTCGGTCACGGTTCCGGCCGGTACCGGAGTGAGCAATAACGGACTGACCTATATTACTCAGGCGAGTGCGACATTCTATAGCATTCTTATCGGCGGCAGTTGCCAGAACTCAACTCGGCCAGACCTGACTACGGCTACCATAAATGTTGTGGCCCAGAATTCTGGCGATGAATACAATATCAGCGAGAATCGAAAGTTTACAGTTAGTGGGTTTAGTAATGTAACTGGCTTTACTAGTAGTTCAATGTCTGGCGGTACTGATAAGCAGGTCAAGGTTGTTAGTAAAGAGGATATAGAATCAGCAAGTGAAAAGCTTAAAGACAAAAGCCTCAGTGCGGCTACCGAAGAACTTAAGAAGAAGATAATAGATCAAGGATTATATCCGATAGTCGAAACGCTTACATCTGGAAGTTCTAAAGTATCTTCATCGCCAAAGGTTGGCAAAGAAGCCGACGAGGCTACTGTGTCTAGCGATGTCACCTACAAGATGCTCGGAGTAAAACGTGACGACCTCAAGACCTTGATTGTCGATAACGCCAACGAGAAAATTGACACTAGCAAACAAAAGATCAGTGACGATGGCCTAGACGGTGATAACGCTGTCATTAAGGTCACTAACCAGGACGATAATCAGCGGCAGAATATAACCATTCAATCCAACGTTGGAACCGGTGCACAAGAAGATCAGGATGCTATCAAGCAAGAGATATCTGGCAAAAAGAAGGGGCAGGCCGAACAGCTACTCAAAGCCAGGCCAGGTGTGACAGAAGTCAATGTTAACCTTAGTCCATTCTGGGTAAGTAGTGTCCCCGGCAAGGCAAGCAAAATAACCATAGAGTTCAAACAGGTTCAGAACCAGTAGGATGGATAGTTCTACCAATAACGACTCGGCAATCTTGGCCTTAGACGTGGGAGCCGCTAGGATTGGCGTGGCCAGTGCGACGATGCCTGCCAAGATAGCTTGTCCGCTTACCTATCTTCCTAACCACGAAGGAATTGTAGAGGATATAGTAAAGTTGGTTAAGGACCACCAAGCTACAGCTTTGGTAGTCGGCTTGCCTAGGGGGCTGGACGGCCAAGAAACAGCCCAAACAAATGCCATACAGGAGTTTGTCGCTAAGCTCAAGCCAAGTCTTGATGTTCCAATACACATGCAGGACGAGGCGCTGACATCTCGCCAGGCAGAGATAGAGCTCGAGGCCCGTGGCAAGGCTTACACCAAAGGTGATATCGATGCCCTGGCCGCTTGCTATATATTGACAGACTTCATAAATGAGTATAAGACTTGGTAGTACTATGAATAATAAATTTGCCCCGAACAATCGTCCCAGAATAATACTAATTGTAGCTGTATTTGGAGTACTGGCCGTGGTGGGCGGTGCGTTTGCAGCTAGGCATTATTATTATGATAATTTGAAACCGCTCAGCACTAGCCAGCAATCAGTAAACCTTACTATTCCCGCCGGCTCGACCTTAACTGAAGTGTCCGAGATCTTACACAAAAATTTACTTATCCGCAACAGGTGGGCTTTTAGACAATTCGTTCTCTCTAAACAATTAGAAGACGAGATTCAAGCCGGAACCTATGCCATCAAACCTAGTCAAGGAGTCGCCGAGATCGTAGAAATTATTACCCAAGGAAAAGTCGCAAGTAACCTGGTAACCATTAAGCCCGCACAGCGTATAGATCAAATAGAACAGACCTTAGTGAACAGTGGCTTTAGTCCCGACGAGGTCAAGACGGCTCTTGATCCGGCACAGTACGAAGGCCATCCGGCCTTGGTAGATAAGCCGGCCGACGCAACCCTAGAGGGTTACTTGTATCCAGAATCATTCCAGAAGACAGCCGAAACCACGGCCCAAGTGATCATCCGCTCATCATTGGATGAGATGCAAAAAAGATTAACTCCGGGCGTTAGGGAATCATTTTCTAAGCGCGGCTTAAGTGTACATAAGGCAATTATCCTGGCCTCAATAGTCGAGAAGGAAGTCTCCCGGCCGGGCGATAGAACAAAGGTGGCTCAGGTTTTCTTAAAGCGACTAAAGGCTAATATCAAGCTTCAGTCCGATGCCACCTCTAGCTATGGGGCCATACTTAATGGCCAAGAACCATCAATTACCTACCAATCAAAATACAATACTTATACTAGTCTGGGACTACCTCCTGGACCAATTAGCAACGTTAGCGAGTCTTCGTTGCAAGCTGTTGCTAACCCGGCGACCACCGACTGGCTGTATTTTGTATCTGGTGATGACGGCACAACACACTTCAGCAAGACCCTAGAAGAGCACGAAGCACTAACTGCAAAATACTGCACCAAGCTCTGTCAATAAGTAATGACCCCTGTTAATAGAATTGTTTGGGTAGACAATCTGTGCTATTATAGAGCCATCGGTTCCTGGTATTCCACCCCTGTAATAACACCTGTGAACTGTATCAAGATTGATCGGTAAATAATAAGAGTGAGTCGATCACTCAAAATATCAATTAACAACCAATCTTGATCTGGGAAATATCCCGGGAGAATACAATACGTATCTTTAGTAAAACCTTAGAGCCAACCCAGCTAGTAAAGCTTGGAAGTCTACAGGATAAAACACAAAAACCTTTCAAAATAACACTGAATAAGCGTTCTCAGAAACGTGCTGTTCGGTACGGCATATTGATGGCCAACCTGTTCTTATTGGTTGGTGTTGCTACTTTTGTGCTTCGTAGCCCAAGTGTTGCTCCCGGTGCTGCTAGCAATAGCGTCGTGTCTGGTGAATCTACTGCGGCCACTGGTGCATTAGACCAAATATCTTCGGCTGACATAGCTGTTCATGTTGCCTATATGACCAACCTTCCAGAAGCCCCATCGGTTGCTAACAATGCCGATTCAGTTAACGCTAAGCTGGCAGTTTCGGCTTCGGACGATACAGTAATCGCCAAGCCACAAGTGGTGGCTACTAGCCTAAAATCCTACAAGGACATTATTCGATATAAAACCGTAAAAGGCGACACTATACCAAAGATTGCTAAGCGATTCGGTATTACCTCTGACACTGTCCGTTGGTCTAACGGTTTGCAGGGTGATAACGTCGATGCCGGTAAATCTTTGCTGATTTCTCCTGTTAATGGTGTAGTCCTAAAGATCAAGAAGGGCGACACTATCGCCAGCATCGCTTCAAAATATAGCGCCGACAAGCAACAGCTTATCGCAGACAACGATGCCGAAGTTGGTAGCCTAAAACCAGGCCGACTCTTCCTAGTACGTGGCGGAAAGGTTGCATCACCTCGCGTAGCGAGATTTAGCAGGCCATCTGGTTTTGCTTGGGGTGGCGGACAGGCAGTTTATGGATCTAACGGTTATGACTATGGATATTGTACTTGGTATGTTGCTAACCGTCGCGCTCAAGCAGGAAAGCCAATCCCTAATAACTTAGGTAATGCCAGCACCTGGAAGGCTTTAGCCGCCCGTGCTGGATTCTCTGTCGGTAATCGTCCTCAAGCAGGCGCGGTTATTTGGACACCTCCTCGCGACTATTACGGTCACGTTGGCTATGTCGAAAAGGTTAACAGTGACGGAAGTGTGCTTGTTTCCGAGATGAACACTCGTGGTTGGGCTGTACGCAGCACCAAAACACTTTCTGCATCTGACGCTGCCCGCTACTCCTACATCTACTAAGCAGTATGTTTTTGTAAAAACTCAAATAGAGCTTTAACAGTATAGTCACCTAGCGACGGCATTTTAGCCAGCTCTACGATATTCAGTGTGCCCTTAGGAAAGCTAATTGCACGAATCTTACGGTCTGCATTGTAATGCACTTCAACTTCGCCATCGGCTACCCAATCAGTCATATAACTATTTTTCCTGAGAAGTGTCATCACTTTTCCAGGTAAAATATTATTAGAACTTCGTGGAGTTGGCGTAATGAGTGCTACTAATTGTTGTTTAAAGTGGACATATCTATCTTTTACATCGCCAGACATATATGCTTCGCCGACATGAAATCCATCCAAAAGTAAAGTTACAGGTGCAAAATCTACTTCAGAAGGTACCTCTACTTGTCTAGTAGTCTCTATAGGTTCTCGTTTAGTCTCTATAGGTTCTCGTTTTGTAGTTAAACCACGAGCACGTCTTTCGAAAAGTCTATTTGTCGCACTTACTTGTCGATTTTCATGTATTTTTGTATCTAGTGCTTCACGTTCAGCCAAAAGATAAGAGTGCCTGTCTTCGATCTGCTGATCTTCTCTAGAGATACGTTCGGCTAAGGCATTTGATATAGTTAATAGCCGATTTTCTTGTACAGCATTAGCGGCGGATAAACGATCCTCATCTGAGAGTTGGCCTAGACTTTCAATTACGTCAGAAACATCAAGAAAGGTTAGTACTTCATCTCGTACTTGTTCGAAATTTGACATATCATAATTATAAAATAATATTAACTTTAAAGCAATTACTTGATTGCTAATCTAAGCTAAAAATTGTATAATTAACAGATATGTTCGTAGACAAAGCAACAGTTAAAGTTGGGGCAGGTGATGGTGGCGATGGCTATGTTAGTTTTCGCCAGGAAAAATTCATCGACAGAGGTGGCCCAGATGGCGGTGACGGTGGTAATGGTGGAAGCGTAATTATGATCGCCAGCCGTAATCAAAATACTCTGGCTAGCTTTCGATATCACAAAGAGCTTCTAGCCGATCCCGGTAAGCCAGGCTTTTCACAAAAGAAGCATGGCCGTAATGGTAAAGACCGGATTATCCAGGTTCCGGTTGGTACAATGGTCCGAAACGACGAAGGCACACTACTCGCTGACTTCGTTAATGACCAACAAGAAATTATTATCGCTCATGGTGGAAAGGGTGGCTTTGGTAACGCTCACTTTGTATCATCTACCAGACAAGCTCCAAGGGTCGCCGAAAAAGGTGAACGAGGTCAGATACTAGAACTCCATCTAGAACTCAAAGTTATTGCCGATGTAGGAATTGTAGGACTCCCAAACGCCGGTAAATCTACGTTGCTTGCCAGCGCCAGCAACGCTCGACCAGAAATTGCCAACTATGCCTTTACGACACTTATTCCAAATCTAGGAGTTGTCGATCTAGACAGCAAATCTAGCCTGCTACTCGCAGACGTTCCTGGTCTTATAGAAGGCGCAAGCCAGGGCAAAGGTCTTGGTGACGAATTCTTGCGTCATGTCGAGCGTACAAGCGTTCTGATGCACATGATTGACGCTTACGGTGATGATCCAGTTGCGGCCTACAAGACAGTTCAAAAAGAACTTGCTGATTATCAGGTTGACCTAACTACCCGTCCGCAAGTTGTGGTCCTAAATAAAATAGATGGATTAGACGATGAAATTATCGACGACCTACAGAAGCAACTTAAAAAAGTAATTCCAAAGGGTACACTGCAGTTTGCCATCTCGGCTCAAAGTGGAAAGAACGTTAAAGAAATGATGTTTGCCATCAAAAAGGTAGTAGACACCGAACGTACCAAGCACGCCGAAGAGCTAGAGGCCAATGCCGAGCTTCCTGTTATTAAACTTCCTGACACCATGAATAGCTGGAATGTCGAAAAGAGCGGTAAGAAGTTTATTGTTACCGGACGAAAGATCGAGCGCTTTGCCGAGCGTACCGACTTTGGCAATAACCACAGCGTCGAGCGACTTCGAGACATTATGAAAAAGATGGGCATCATGCACCAACTTCGTCGCATGGATGTTGAAGCCGGACAGAAAATTGTCTTTGGTCGTGACCTTGGCTCTATCGAATACTAGTATTTACTGGTTCTCCGATTTATACTGGTCAAATATGGAAACACCTATTCAAACTAAACACGAAGAAGTTCTATCTGCAATTAATAGAGTAAGAAATGCCGAGATAGGATTAGTCGCCCTAGATGGACTTGCTGTAGCAACAGATTATGTGCCAGTGTTACCAGGTATTTTGGTGGCTGTTGGTATTGGTCTGGCTGCAGTATCTACCCATATGCTTGGCAACAGGGTTAGGCACAATATGCCAATGACTCACCAAGAATGGTCTAGAGCGCCGTTAAGCTAGGATGACCAAGTCTGTTAACTCTTGTGTGGTGTATGTCTTAACCAAATATTTCGAAAACAATTGGCCTGGAGATCTAGCAGTAGCTCAGCAAAAAGCGCTTAACAATAAACTGCCGTTAGCGGTAGTTTATTGCTTAGAACAGTGGAATGACCATGAGCTAGACGAGCTTCGTCCGGTAGAGACTGATCTGGCAGATTTAGGTATTCCACTAATCGTATTAATAGGAGAGGCCAAGGCAACATTAAATGGCTTTATTCATCACACTAATCCTAGCCACCTAGCAAAGTACGATTCCAATTATCAGGATGATGGTCGGTTGATTAGTCATCCAATATCTTGGCCAGGCGTGGTAATTAAGATTAATCAACTAGAAGAGCTTCATGCTAAAGGTAAATTAGCATGTTAAGTATGTAGTGCTCATGGCGCGCTGGGCGGGCAATGATACACTGTCTGCATGGCAGACACATTTTACTTTTACGACCTAGAGACTTCAGGAATTAAACCCCGCGAATCACGTATCATGCAGTTTGCTGGCCAGCGCACCGACCTAGACCTCAACCCGATTGGCGAGCCTCACAATATCTTGATCGCTCTATCCGAAGATATTCTTCCAGACCCAGATGCCATACTGGTGACCGGTATTACTCCACAACATACTATAGCCGAAGGCACTACCGAGGCAGACTTTTTAAATACTTTTCACCAAGAGATAGCCACACCGGGGACAATCTTTGTTGGTTATAATTCGGTTCGATTTGATGATGAGTTTATGAGGGCAGTAAACTACCGAAATTTTTACGACCCCTATCAGTGGCAATGGAAAGAAGATCGATCGCGTTGGGATTTGTTGGATGTAGTTAGGATGACTCGGGCATTAAGGCCAGAGGGAATTAATTGGCCAGTCGACGCCGAAGGCAAGCCAACTAACCGGCTAGAGCTTTTGACGGCTCAAAATGGGCTAGATCACAGCAATGCACATGATGCCCTGAACGATGTTTTGGCAACTATTTCCTTGGCTCAGTTACTCAAGCAAAAACAACCTAAATTATTCGACTATCTTTTGAAGGTACGATCCAAGGCTGCGGTTCAGCAACTTGTCAGGTCAAATCAACCATTTGTATATACATCTGGCAAGTACGATAATCAGACCAATAAGACTGCAGTTGTAGTTATGCTGGCCGAGAACCATCGGGGTGATGGGGCTTTAGTGTACGACCTAAGGCACGACCCAAGCCAGTTCTCGGGCATGTCTGCTAAAGACTTGGTAGAGGCTTGGCAATGGCAGAAGCCCGAAGATCGAGATGACAGTAAACCAAGGCTGCCTATCAAAACCCTCAAGTACAATCGCTGCCCGGCAGTGGCCCCGTTGGGGGTTATAAAAACCGATGGTGTTGCCCAGGAGCGAATTGGAGTGGATATGGATTTAATTCAGTCAAATCTTCACAAGCTAAAGGCTGTTCCGGAGTGGCCAGAACGGGTGCTCGAGGCCCTGGAGATTATGGATCAAGCTCAGAACGAGCGATTTGCCGATCAAAAAACCAATGTTGATGCCCAGATCTATGATGGATTCATGGGGGATGGCGATGTAAGTACGATGGAACAGATTCGACAAGCCAACCCCGAGCAGTTAGCCAGCTTTATACCTAAATGCAAAGACAATCGCCTCAAACAGCTTTTGCCGCTATATAAAGCCCGCAATTATCCCCGAAAACTTACTGACGCAGAAAGGCAGCAGTGGGAAGAATATAAAAAACATCAGCTGTTTGACGGTGGCCAACAAAGCCGCTTGGCAGCCTACTTTGCACGCCTAGAAGAACTAACTAAGAAACCGGGCTTAACGGACGCCCAAAAGTATCTACTAGAGGATTTGCAGTTGTACGGGCAAAGTCTTATGCCAACTGATGAGTAGTATCAGTAACCTGTTTGGTATCAACAGTCTTGCGTGATTTGTTGATCTCTACCAATAATAGAGCAGACAAAGTAAATAATAGTGCTATCAAAAGCACCCAGCGAACGGTTAATACAATGTTTGTACCAGGAACAATCCCCAGAACGATGAAGTCCAACATTTTCAGCGTCTCCCACTAAATATTTGATGGCATTATACATCCGAATTGTACTTATGTCAATAATATTATATTACGCTAATGCTTGTCAGATTTGTAGGAGCCCAGTACTTCAACTTTCCAGTTTAGTTGGCTAAGTTCTTGGAGTGCTTTTTGACCTTTATCGCTGCTTACAGGTTCATCGAAATCTATGTAAAAATTGTATATTCTTTTCTTTCCAGGTAAGGGGTGGCTGTGGAGACTGGTAAGGTTAATATCCAGATTAGCAAAGACGCCAAGTGCGGCATATAAGTTACCGGCTTGGTCGGATTTTTCGGTAAGAACAATAGCCGTTTTATCGGCTTCTTTGGCAACGTCCGAATTCTTGGTAATACATACAAAACGAGTGTAGTTATCTAGGTCGTCGTTAACAGGAACCGCTACAATCTGCCCACCATATATTTCGGCCGCGGCATGGCTTCCGACTGCTAATTTTAAGTCATTACCTTCACGAGTAACCATCTTAATAGCTTCAGCCGTATCATTTATCTCTGTTAATTTTGCATTTGGTAAGTTTTTGGCAAACCATTGTTCACACTGACTTAGCGCAACATTTTGGGAATAAACTTCGATGGGCAAGCTCTTTAGATCCTGAACTGTTGTTTGACTATGTCCTACTAAACAAAGCTCAATGTGCAGTCTTGCCTCACCACAAATCTTTAACTTTTCGTTAGCCAGCAAGCGGTAGACAGGATTGATTGGACCATTTAAAGAGTTTTCTATGCCAACTACACCATAATCAGCATTGCCCAAGTTTACGCAGTTAAAAACATCTCGAAAGGTTTCGCATTCTACAATTTCAAAATCAGAATTTGGGAATAATTTGTGGGCGGCTTGCTCGTGGAAAGAGCCTTTTATGCCCTGGATGGCGATTTTCATAACTCAACAAGCATAACATGTCAGTAATAATTTGTACCACTGTATAGCACTAGTAAAATATCCCAAAATAGAGTACAATTATTTGACTTTAAAGAGGTTTAAATGAACGACTACATAGACGTTAAGGGTGCTCGAGAACACAACCTAAAGAATGTCGATGTTCGCATTCCAAGGGGAAAGCTAGTTGTTATAACCGGACTAAGTGGATCTGGTAAATCTAGCCTGGCTTTTGACACCATTTATGCCGAGGGCCAGCGTCGTTACGTAGAATCTCTAAGCAGCTATGCTCGTCAGTTTTTGGGTCTTATGGAAAAACCAGATGTTGACCAAATTGACGGGCTGAGTCCAGCAATTAGCATCGACCAAAAATCCACCAGCCGGAATCCCCGCAGTACAGTTGCTACCGTTACCGAAATATACGATTACCTGCGTCTACTTTTCGCCAGAATTGGTATTCCTCATTGCCCGGTTTGCGGCAAACCAGTTGAGCGACAAACTACCCAAGATATTGTCGATAAAATTGCTAAACAATCTGTCGACGCCAGGCTACTTATCTTGGCTCCGGTTATCATAGACAAAAAAGGTGCCTTCGAACATATCCCAGAACAGTACCAGCGTGCCGGTTTTGCTAGGGCCAGAGTCGACGGAGTGGTCTATGCCTTGGACGAATTCCCAGAACTCGATAAAAAGTATAAGCACACTATCGAAATCGTTATTGACCGTTTAGTAAACAACCAAGAGAGCCGGGGACGCTTAGCTCAATCTGTAGAACAAGGTCTAGAGATCGCCGGCGGTCAGCTAAAAGTTATTGATGCCGACCAAAATGCCGGATATTCATATAGCTTAATGTATGCCTGCGTTGATCACCCAGAAATTAACATTCCAGAACTCGAACCCAGGACATTCAGCTTTAACAGTCCTCATGGTGCCTGCCCGGTATGTACTGGACTCGGATCAAGGCTAGAGGTTGACCCCGAACTAGTTATACCAAATGGCAGACTAACTATCGCCGAGGGGGCTATTCGCCCATTTAACCGCATCAACACCGATGCTTGGTATACCAAAAAGCTCCAAGCCGTAGCCGACCGACACGGGTTTAGCTTGCATGTTCCTACCGGTGAGCTTACCGACAAAGAAATATACATCTTGATGTATGGTACGGGTGACGAAAAATATTCTGTTAGTTTGGGATCGGGCCGAAATTTCGAAACTACCTACGAGGGGGTAGTTAATAACCTAGAACGTCGCCACAAAGAAACAGAAAGTGATTTTATCCGTCGAGATATAGAGCGTTTCATGCAAGAGCGACCATGTCATGCCTGCCAGGGCAAACGCCTCAAGCCAGAAGTTTTGGCGGTCACTGTCGGTACTAAGTCAATTATGGATATCTGCGAAATGTCTATTGACGAGGCTGTTAGCTATTTCAATACCATTAGTCTTAACGACAAAGAATCGCATATTGCCGATATGATCTTTAAAGAGATTTGTGCTCGCCTGCAGTTCTTGCAGGACGTTGGACTAAACTATCTTAACTTACTTCGTAGTGCAGCTACCCTAAGTGGTGGTGAGGCTCAGCGTATCCGCTTGGCAACCCAGATTGGATCAGGTCTTCAAGGTGTTCTATATGTACTAGACGAGCCATCTATTGGTTTACACCAACGTGATAACGCCAGGTTAATCTTGACCCTCAAGCATCTTCGAGATATCGGTAACTCGGTAATCGTTGTCGAACACGACGAAGAAACCATCCGGACCGCCGACTACTTATTGGACATCGGTCCAGGAGCCGGTATTCACGGTGGGCACGTAGTAGCACAAGGAACACCAGACGAGGTGGCCAAGACCGAGAAGAGTATTACCGGTCAGTATTTACGCGGTACCAAAGAAATCGCCGCTCCAAAGAGCTACCGTAAAGGCAACGGTAAGGAACTAGTCATTAAAGGCGCCCGAGAAAATAACCTGCAAAATGTAACAGTCCCAATTCCACTCGGAAAACTAGTAGTTGTTAGTGGTGTTTCAGGATCCGGTAAATCTAGTCTTATTAATGACATTCTAGCCAAAGAGCTATCGGCACGATTAATGCGCTCCAGTACTGTACCTGGTAAGCACGACGAGATCACTGGCATAGACCATCTAGATAAGGTCATCATCATCGATCAATCTCCAATCGGTCGAACTCCAAGAAGTAACCCGGCAACATACACTGGCCTATTCACACCAATCCGTGAATTATTTGCCAGCGTCCCCGAAGCTAAACTACGTGGTTATAGCGCTGGACGATTTAGCTTTAACGTCAAGGGAGGCCGCTGTGAAAACTGTTCTGGCGATGGAATCATCAAGATCGAAATGCATTTTCTTCCAGATGTATATGTCCCATGCGAGGTTTGTCATGGCAAGCGTTACAACCGCGAAGCCCTAGAGATTCATTACAAGGGTAAAACAATTAGCGACGTCTTGGGCATGACCTGTGAGCAAGCTCTAGAATTCTTTAGCAATATTCCATCCATCGCTCGTAAGCTCCAAACATTGGTTGACGTTGGTCTGGGCTATATCGGACTTGGACAGCCTGCCACAACGCTTAGCGGCGGAGAAGCTCAACGTATCAAGTTAGCGAGCGAGCTTTCACGCCGACCAACTGGACGTACTTTGTACATTCTGGACGAACCAACTACCGGACTTCACATCGCAGACGTAGCTAAGCTACTTCAGGTTCTCAATGCATTAGTAGACACCGGCAATAGTATGGTGGTTATCGAACATAACCTAGACGTAATAAAATCTGCCGACCACCTCATCGACATGGGCCCAGAAGGTGGAAATGGCGGCGGCCAAGTTGTAGCCACCGGTACTCCAAAAGAAGTCGCCAAAGTTGCCGTCAGCCATACCGGCCAATACCTCAAAGAAATGATCTAAATGGCTCATCCAGAGTTAGCTACAAGTATAATTAGTAAATTTGGCGTTCAATCTCAGAGTCTACGATTTCAGAGAGCTTTATTAATAAGTGCCCAAACAGATTTTTATCAGGAGCTAGGGGTTAGAGTTAGTCCTCGCAATGACATGGATAATTACCAAAGATGTCTTTGGTCTGGAAGTATGAAGTACCAGGAAGCTCATTCCGCATCGCACCCACTGGAAGATCCTGAATTAGAGCAGTACCGTCGCCTGGCGGTAGTTGCGGCCGCTAGCTTTGAAGTAATCGTAAGACTTGGTGATGTTGGTATAGATACTTCAGTTCTTCAAACACCCGCAGTATACGCCGAAGTTGCTCCCGAAGTATTCACCAGGGCTCGTTACAATCCTGTAGATTTGGTAAGATTACCTATCGCCGCTTAGTCGACTTTTTTATTGAGGAAGAGTTTACTGATGTTCGATTTAACGGCATGGAAGATCATGCTGCGAGTTTTTGGGTCTTTAAGCAGGTGAGCACTAGCTAAAGCGATACTTAGGACCATTACGCCGACAATAACCAACTCTATGTACTTGTCTAGATGTGGGATACGTCCGCCAATAGCATATCCAAGTAGCGACATACCACCACCCCAGAGTACTCCTCCGACGATGTTATAAATCAAAAACTTTTCGCGGGGCATTTTGCCGGCACCGGCAACTACAGGCGCAAAGGTCCTAACAATGGGGGTAAAGCGGGCTAGGATAATTGTTTTTCCGCCGTGATCTTCGTAGAATTTCTCGGATTTTTGTAGATATTCTTGCCGGAAGAGTATCCCATCTTTACGCTTAAAGATTCTTGGACCGGCCCGGCGTCCAATACTGTACCCAACGTTGTCGCCAATAATGGCCGCCAGAACCACAGACACAATTAACCATAACAAAGAGAATTTACCCTGAGAGGCCGCCAGGCCAGCACCAAACAACAATGTATCTCCAGGTAAAAAGAAGCCAATAAGTAAGCCAGATTCGGCAAATATAATGGCAGCGATTAGTAAAATTCCACCGGCAGAAATGATTTGTTCGATATCTATCACTAATACATTCTACACTAACTGTCGTACCTAACCGTAATCTGTTATAGTAAGAGTATTAATTGTTGAACATCAGGAGATTATACAGATGAGCGGACAAGATATTAGTTTAGCTTTAGAAAAAAGAGAAGTAATCCGTAAAGGATTAAACCAATTACGTGCAGATGGATTCACTCCAGCAGTTATACATGATCACGGAAAAGAATCTGTCCATGTTATGGCCAAGGCGGGTGAGGCACTTAAAGTATTTAACGTTGCTGGTAAGCATCATCCAGTTAACTTAACTATCGGTTCACAAAAGTACATGGCCCTAATTAAGGACATCGACTACGAACCACGTAAGCACACTGTTCGCCACATTGTCTTTAACGCTATTAAGGCCGACGAAAAGCAGCAAACAGAAGTTCCTGTTCATCTTACTGGTGAAATCCCCGCCGAAAAAGCTGGTTTAATGGTTATTCGCCAACTTGACGTTGTCGAAATCGAAGCACTTCCGAAAGACCTTATCGACGAGCTAACAGTAGACGCTAGCCAGTTGGCTGAAATCGGAGACAAAGTTACTGTTGCCGACATTAAGTTGCCAGCCGGTGTCGAAATGCTTACTGAGCTGGAACACCCTATCGCCGTCATCGAAGAGACTAAGGCTCAAATGTCTGAAGAAGCCGAAGAAGAAGCTGCCGCCGAAAATGAAGCAAGCGAAGTCCCATCCGACAACGGTGGTGAAGCCGCCGAAGAAACCAAAGAATAATTAATCTTTGTAGCCTTCCGCTTGGTTGGTAAAGAGGGTCTTGTACAGGCCCTCTTTCTTCATAAGTTGAGTGTGGCTACCTTGTTCGATAATCTTTCCTTGCTCGAAGACAATAATTCGATCAGCTCTTCTGACTGTACTAAAACGGTGACTAATAATTATGGCTGTCCTATCTTTGTAGTGACTAAAAATATTATTAAAGATCTCATACTCAGCGTTTGCGTCAATTGCTGAGGTAGGCTCATCCAAGATTAGTAGCTTAGCATTCCTATAGAATGCCCTGGCCATTGCTACTCTTTGCCATTGTCCGCCACTTGGCTCCACACCTTTCTTAAAACTACTATCAAGTACCGTATCCCAACCATGCTTATATTTTTTGATCATATTTGAAATGCTGGCAAAATCTCCAGCTTTATCTCGGAGTTTTGTATCGACTTTAGTATCGGAACGGCCAACAGTTATATTCTCGCTAATTGATAATGGATACTGATTGAAATCTTGAAATAGTGTAGCCATTTGGTTGTACCAGCTCTCGATAGCAATATCTTTTAGATCTATACCGTTTATTAGGATTCGGCCAGAGTCTGGTTTGTAGAAGCGCATCAATAGCTTAATTAATGTACTTTTACCGACGCCATTTTCGCCAACAATAGCGATATGCTCGCCAGATTTGATCTTCATGTTTAAATCATTGAATACAACATGTTCTTGACCAGGGTACGAAAACGATAGATTCTCAATAATAATTTCCGGAGATCTATTAGATTTAAGTACTATTGGGTTTTTGCTATCGACAATTTCTGGTTTCATATCAACTAGACAGAAATAATCATCAGCAAAGAATAATGGTTCTTGCATCCGGGTTAACGTACCAAAGATGGTGTTAAGAGCCCCTCCGACTCTAAACAAAGCTCCTGTTAAGAAGAAGTACCTGTCTAGCTCAATTGCACCTCGAAGGAGTTTTTTTAGTAGGTAAACTACACCGACTGTTGTCCCTACAGCTTCAAGTATTTTAGTTCCTACAAGTGTCGTATCAGTTTCCTTGAACTTCCTTTCCTGCTCGTTATAGAATTCGCTATTCATCTTATTTATTCGTTCTAAGACAAAACTTGCCGCCTGGCTACTTCTGAGTTCCATTTGGCCTTTTACTTGTCGTGTAAGTGATTCTAGGCCCCAAAATATATGCCGTTGGTCTCCTTTTTGATCCCATACAAACCATACAAGCTTAGCAATTTTTCTTTCAGCCATTAGGCTAGGAAGCAAGAAGATGGCTATTAAGGGTATGATCCACCAAGAAATTTGAGCTACAACCACTGTTATGGCTAAGAATCTCAGTAGGCTGTAGATTAAATCGAGATTAGACTCGGATAGATTAGAGATTTGCCAAGTGTACGCGCCTTGTACTTTGTTTATACGATTCCTTACATCTTCATTATAAAAAGCAGCAATATCTAGTCTGGTGACAGCATCTAAATAGGTGCTAGTAGACCAATGTACAAAACGGAAATACATTAATCTTTTGCAATAGTTCATTGCAAAGAAACCTAATGAGATGATAATCCCTGCGATAACATCTATCCAAACCCACTGCCAAATATAGTCGGTCTTTCCGGTGGAAACAAAATTAGCTAAATATCCAACCAATTTTGATGATGCATATATTGATCCTATTGTTCCACCGATTTCCATGATTGCACCAACGAAAAAGAACATAACAATATATGGCCGAAGCTTAAATCCAAGTTTCAGCACTCTTAGGCTAAGCCTGAGGGATTGTTTAAAAGTAAGGCTTCTGTCGTTTTTGTTACTCATATTATTCCTCGATGAATCCACCGGACTGATGGGCCCAGAGCTCTGCGTAAGTACCTTTGAGCTTTAAGAGTTCATGGTGACTTCCTTGCTCAGTAATCTTGCCGTTGTCCAAGACAATTATCCGATCCATTTTCTGGATTGTACTAAGTCGGTGAGCGATAACGATGGCTGTCCGTCCTTCCATGAGCTTCCAGAGTGCTCTTTGGATTAGAACTTCACTTTCTGAATCTAGGGCACTGGTTGCTTCGTCAAGGACCAGTATGGGAGCATCTTTAATCATAGCCCTGGCAATAGCTACCCTCTGTCGCTGTCCACCAGAAAGTTTTACGCCACGTTCTCCAACAAGCGTATCGTAGCCATATTTTAGATCTTTTATGAAGTCATCGGCGTGAGCAAGTTTGGCGGCCTGAATTATTTCTTTACGAGTGGCTTCCGGACGACCGTAGCTTATGTTTTCGGCGATTGTTCGGTGAAACAATAAAGGTTCCTGAGACACATAGGCAATGGACTTACGTAAACTTTGTTGAGTAACTTCGGCAATGTTTTGCTTATCAATCAGTATCTCCCCACCTTGCAGGTCAGACATCCTAAGAATCAATTTAGTGATTGTCGTTTTGCCGCCACCGCTATGACCCACCAATCCAATTTTTTCGCCTGGTTTAATAGACAGTGACAAATCATTGAAAAGTGCTTTGCGTCCTTGGTTCTCTGGGTATCTGAAGACAACGTTATTAAAGTCGATGGCACCGTCTTTTGTGATCAAATCACGAGCTTCCACTTTGTCTAAAATCGTTGGTTTGTCTTCCATGATCTCGACCATTGGACTGGCGTCAATAACTGAGCTTTCTAAGTTCATGATGATGCCACTGATTTCGAACATTTTGTTAGTTAAGTTAATGCTAAATATGAAAGAGAATATACCTGCAGCTAGTACACTAGGATCTTGCTTGACCATTAGTACCACAAGTATCATAAACAAGGCTTGCATGATTAAAATCGCCGATATTCTGTTGTTCCCGTTATAGCTGGTTGCCTTCCAATCGCTTAATCTTTTTTGAGTTAGTATTTCGCTCAGATTGGCGTTTTGTTTTAACTCCTCAGTTTCTTGTGCAAAGGTTTTTACGTTAAGGTTGTTCCCGATAACATCAGCGAAGTAGCCATGTAGATTTCTTTGGGTTTCATGCCTGGCTTCTCTGAGTGGTTTTCTTTTTCTGCTAGATCTAAAGGCGCCAAGAATAACAACAATTGTCATCACTAGTAGACCACCAGCAAGGGCCGGTGAGTTGATGGCTACAATTACAATTCCGGCCAGTATGTTAGTTAAGAAAGGCAGGGTGTTTATAGCGATCAGGTCCTGAAATCTTATAAATGCCGAAGCAAGCGATATACCATCGGCAACTATCTTTCCGGTCATCCGATTGGCATAGAAGTCGCTGCTTTTTTCTAGTAGTCGTTTCATCATGTCTTTTTGAATACGATCCAGAGTTGTAGCTTGGCTAGTCAGTAGATTTAAAAAACCAATTCGGTTAGTTATGGTTCCGGCAATTGCAAACACCCCAAACATAAACATTGATGTTTGCCAATTTGCCTCGGCGCCATTACGGGATAGCTCGGCGAGCAAATGGCTAACTATGTAAGGCAATACCGACCCAATGAACAAAGAGCTCAGGGGAATCATGGATATGCTGATCCAGAGTTTCTTATTCTTGAAGCTCTCGAGGTACATAAACTTTAGTACTTTTTTAGTGTTTACTTCTTTCATACTGACAGCCTCCTACTGCAGTTACTATGGATTTAATTGTGAATTTTGTTTTAGAGTTTTTTCGAGCGTGGTCGATCTAGCGTGCCACGCAAGGGACGACCAATTGAGATTTTGATGTATAAATGCTGTGCATTTGTGGCCGTCCTTTCCGTTAATAATGATGCAGATACTGTAACATAAGCGCACCTCTGATGACAAGAAGTTAAAAATATTGTAGAATGTAGCCGATGAATAAAGTCATTCTCTATTATAAATTTGTTCCAGTTCCTGACCCGGCCATGACTATGCATTGGCAAAAAGAGCTTTGCAATCGTCTTGGCCTAAAAGGACGGGTAATTATTAGCAAACACGGTATCAATGGTACGCTTGGTGGCGAAATTGAAAACTTGCGTGAGTATAAGCGCGAGATGAATCGCTCAATTACCTTTAAAGGGATCATGTATAAATGGAGTGATGGCCATAAGGAAGGTCAGAAGCCAGACTTTCCGCGCTTAAGCGTTAAGGTCCGTGATGAGCTTGTAGCTTTTGGCGCCCCGGAAGAAGTCAAAGTTGACGAAAAAGGCGTAATTGGTGGCGGCAAACACCTCAAACCCGAAGCTGTGCATAAGTTGGTAGAAGAGCGTGACGATGTAATATTCTTTGACGGACGTAATGCCTATGAGGCGGCAGTGGGTAAGTTCAAGGACGCAATTGTCCCTGATACTCAAACAACCAGAGATTTCCTAGATGAACTAGAGGGCGATAAGTACGCCGATATCAAAGATAAGCCGGTAGTTACATATTGTACCGGTGGAATTCGCTGCGAAGCACTTAGTGTGCTGATGAAAAATCGTGGCTTCAAAGAGGTCTACCAAATCGACGGCGGCATTGTGAAGTACGGCGAAAAATACAAAGACGATGGCTTGTGGGAGGGCGCACTTCATATTTTTGACGACCGCATGACTCATCGTTTTAGTGATAAATCTAAGGACATTGGCGAGTGTGTCCATTGTGGTGGAAAAACTAGCCGATACATAAACTGTGCAGATGTGTCATGCAACAAGCTAGTACTGGTTTGTGATAAATGTGACAAGAAAACGCACTGTAAATTGCACCAAACTGCCGATATTAAGCATATCTAGCGTAGCAAGCGGTATTGACAACGCTAGTCAATAGGATATAAAATACTATTACTACTAAGTCTATTTGTTGTGTAGGCATCGATACCTCGCACTAATCTGGACGCTTGTGAAAGGTTGAGCCAATAGCGTAACCGGACCTTCAAGTAGACGAAGTGGTGTTCCCCGGGCAGAGATGTCCGGGGTTTTTGTTTTGTATAGAACCAGGTAATTGACAAATAATAAACAAAGTCGTAAAATATGACTAATCAAAGCAATTTGGTTGTCGACTAAGAAGCAGTACTCGTATTTGGACGCTTGAGTATTGTGGAGTCACTAGCGTAACCGGGCAACAAGCTACTCTATTGAGTATCTCGAGCTCTTATAAATAAGGAGCAATATGAATCACGAAAGATTAGTCGGCAGCTTGCTTGCCGTAGGAATGCTGGCGTCTACACTTGCGCCACAAGATACAAGTGAATTTCAAGTTATAGCTAAAACCGAAGATGTCACTCAACAAGTAGGTAGTATAGCTTGCACTATAAATGAATCGGCTGGACTGCATGGCTATCCAATACCATTTTTAATAGATAGGGCATATGCCCATCCCGACCCAGGTGCATTAGTCAAAAAACCCAGTGAAGAAGTCGAAGATTATGTAACGGCTGAAGAATTGATTTCCGATTTAGATTATCGTCTTCCATTTCCTTTAAAGTCTTCTGAGATAAGTGATACTCCAAGTCATATGTATCGAGAAAACATTAAAAACGTAGTAGCTGATCTCGCCAGGGATCTAGAAGGCCTGCCTTTATCGTTTATAGAAAGAGGATTTATACAGGGAATTGCCTTTCGAACAGAGTTAAGAGATGAAAATGACGAAGTTGTTTCATCATTATTTGGTGATGATGGAATACTAAGACTCAATATGACATTGCCAAGCGATAAATACGGCGAAATGTATTTCGGACCAAAAGCAATGTGGCAAGGAATTTTAAAAGAAGCGGGTCTAGCTGATTGCGATGAGTATAAACGACTTATGGAACTAGACACAGAGTTTATGACATTTGGTGGTGACGCCTCTCGTTATGTCGATCGAGTTCTTCCACACAAGGATGTTCGAGATGTTGCTCTTGATATGCTTCGAATGGGTGCCGGATTCGATGAAGCATGGGACTACTTTGAAGAGCATACCCAGCTGGTATTGCTTGATAATTCCGAAAACTTAGATAGTACTGCAGATAAGAATTTTAGAAAGGTACTATCTATTGTTAATGGCATCGATCCAAAACTCAGTCGACAGTTACTAGGCGCTGCTATGCAAAATGGAGATGATAGAAAAATAGATACACTTCGTGAGACTGAAAAACTTTGGCGTCGTTGGGCTAGCGAAAGGGCACTTCGACAATACCTTGGATATGATAAGCCGGAGATTGATGATATGGAACCTATCTATCCAGCATCCAGAGCAATTGATTCGGATGGTGAGTTAGATTTGCCATACATTGATGTACCAGTTGGGGAGTATACCGTTGGAGTCAGATTCGACCATCAACGAGAACGTTTATACTCGATTGTAAGCGGCGTTGGTGTCGGAGAATGGGGAACTATCGAACAAAATATAGCTAGCCGTGAATTTGATGAACTATATGTTCGGGCTGCATTTTCACAGATACTCGGAGTAGCCCCAGAAGAACTTGTGCTTGAAGAATTTGTTTCGACTAGAGAAGACGGATATAGTGATCGAGCTATAGCAGTTGATGCAACTGATTGGGAAGGTTTTAGCAAGATTGTCGAGAAATAACACAACACTTTCTATCTAATAAGTATATATTTTAGATAACTTTGTTGACAAATATCAAACTTACGTAGTACGCTTAAATCAATCAAAGCAATTTGGTTGTAGACAATGAAACAATACTCGTATTTGGACGCTTGAGTATTGCGGAGTCAGTAGCGTAACCGGGCAACGAAAAACTAATCTCATATAAGAGCGGTTTGGCCCATACGCCAAGCCGCTTTTGATTTTTATAAACAAGCTAGAAACCTTGGTGAGGGGTGTTTTCTGCTGCCTAAAAACTGGAAGGCTTTGAAAATGAAACATTTTAATGATGGTATGCCGTCTGCCGACTCTGCGGAGTTAGAGGCTATTTTGACTTACGTTAGGCGTGACGATGAACCGCTTTTCTGTGATCCAAATTCCATTCCTGGCCCCGACGAAATTATGCAAGAGCTGGGCATTGACGAGGTGACGATTCCACGAATGCCTCGACTAAGAGCTGACCAACGATTTGATTATGAATCAACTAGGACTTTATCAGCAAGGGATGTGGGGGCGCGTCGTTTGCCTAGTAATGCCACCGTAGTTAGGGATAAAGATGGACAGTTCCGAGTAGACTTTAGGGTTGACCCCATGAGTCCAGCGAATATCGTGCGAACTCAAGCCGCTCTTACGGGGATGTTTGGACGTGCGGCTAGCGAAGCATTAGTTAACCCATCGGTTCAAAAAGAAGTAGATCCTCGTGATCGTCCCAATCCTCTTCCGCCGGGTTCTGTAAAAACTCTAGACGAATATATGCGGGAAGCGGTGGTATTTGGGGCTGATGCCCTACAAGAACGTAAAGACGAAGTGCGTTCAGTAGTTGCTGCAAGTGTCATAGCTGGTGTGTTGATGACCGGTACACCCCAGATTAGTGCGCCATCAAGACCTGCAGCTGTGTCGGCTCAGCCAGCGAAGCGAGCAGGCGAATCTCCGAAGGATATGAAATCAAAGGAATCCACTGATCCAGTAGAACGTGTACTTCCGATTAGCCTGGTTTCCGCAAGTTACGTGCCAAAAAAACCGACACATTTGCGCGCAGTCGCTATTGCATTGGGTGTTCCAACAAAGCAAATTAAGGCAGCTAACCCTCATCTTGATCCAAAAGCAGAAATTCCTGCTGGAACAGTTATAAATGCCGAAGTTAAAACCTCATCGCTGACTATAGATGAGTCAATGCCCGTTGGCTCTGTTGCAAGGGCATTTGGTTTGACTGACGATGCTGTACTAAGCGTTAATGAACCTAACCAAGATGGACTTCTTCAGGGACGAATAAATATTCCCCGAACGCTAGTCAAGTTAGATGACGGAATGAGGCCTAATATTGGAGCAGTGGCAAAAGAATATGGACTTGGCCCCGATCAGGCCCGTGATCTCCATTATGCCAATAATCACACTCCTGCCGGTATTCTGGTTTTGCCGGTCAATACCGAGATTGGCGATCATCCAGATGCCGTTAATCAGCTGGTCGCCATTGCTCAGTCAGAAAGCGAAGTTATAGATACTCCGGCAATAGTTGTTCCCGATGCAACGGTTCCTGTTGACAACCCTCCCGCCGAACCACCGATTGTCGAGACTCCACCTGCTGAACCAGCGGTAGTTGAAGCGCCGCCGGTTGTCGAGACTCCTCCCGCCGAACCGGTAGAGACTACCGTTCCACCGGTCTCCGATCCCGAGTCTACGCAACTAGACAACACGTCAACTACCTTACCTACTGCCGAACCGCCAGTTATCGAAACACCGCCCGCCGAACCGCCGGTAGTCGAAACACCGCCGGTTGTCGAGACTCCTCCCGCCGAACCAGCGGTAGTTGAAGCGCCGCCGGTAGTCGAGACTCCACCCGCCGAACCGCCAGTTCAGCCTCCAGTACCAACCGGTGCTCCCGATGTCTTTGCATCACAGCGGGATAACCCGAGTATGGGCGAAAGACCGAATGGTAAGCCGATCAACTCTACAAATACCTGTAACATAACTTCGTTAACCATGGCGCTTCAGGGGCTAGGCTTGCTCCAGGGTGTGGCAGATGGTGCGCAGCCTGAACAGCTGGTGGTTTTGAAATACTTGAGTGATCTCGCCAAAAAAGGTCGTGATATAACCGATCCATTTACCTTACAAAAACTTGCTGAGCAATTTGGTGCAAACGGCGAAGTACGTGAGGTGCAGAATAACTTCCTATTCTGGGTGGATCTAAATAATCGACTACTAAACGGTGAGAAGGTAATCATGAGCATCTCGGGTCATATAGTTCATGTTAAAGAAATGAATATGATGGGTATCGTCGTCGACGATCCTGCTGGCGCCTCGGTCCTACTTCACAAAGTAAATGGTCGTTGGGTATCGAGTAGTGATCCGAATATTACCGACCGCTCCGGAACAGAATGGTATGAATTTAGTGCACTCAACAGTAAAAACCCAGCATCACCAAATCAACCCGGACAGCCTGGCGACAATCATCTTTGGCCATGGTCAGATGTGGGTGAGTATCAGCACTTTAATTGGGTCTTAACGCTCCGCGGAAATTCTCCTACGCCTCCACCGGCTCCGCCAGTACCGCCAGTAGCTCCACCAGCCGCAGAAGTACCAGCTCCGGAGCAGCCTCCAGTAGAGACCCAAGCCCCCGTAACGGAAGAAGTAGATTATGCAAAACTCGACGCATTACAAAGAAATATTCTACCGGTTACGGCAGGCATACCTGCCGAGTACCTCCCGCTCATTAAGGCTAGCGAGCACTTTTCGGCCATCCAGCTTGCCGCTCAGATAAAGAACGAGAGTAACTTTAATCCAAATGCCCGAAGCGGTGCTGGGGCTGTTGGCCTTGGACAGTTTACGAATGGAGCTTGGGATGAAATGGGCAGAAGATATCCTGAGCTCACCAACCCAAATGCCAGTCGTAATGATCCCGTCGAGTCAATTATTCGACAGCGACTTTATATGGACGATATGTACGATCTTGTTCAGAAGTATTTATCAGAAGGCAAGATAAGCGGCGATCCTATTGAGTTGACCTACGCAGCATACAACGCCGGGATGGGTAATGTCTTGAAGTACAAGGGTGTCCCACCGTTCAAAGAAACTAAAACATACATCGCACGAAATAAGCAGACAATCATGGAATTCGTCCTACAAGTAGCGACGGAAAATCCAGGAATTTAAAAAACAAGGATAATGAAAGGAAATACAATGAGCGATCCAGAAAACAGTGCCGAACTAAGAATCCCCAAACGACAAAAAAATACAAGACATAATCAGCATCGTATAATACGAAAACCCAAGAGATTAGCTGCTATGACATTAGCTGCCGTACTATCAGTTGGGGCTGCTGCTGATTACCTTGGTCTTATTGATCTGCCCGGGTTTCCTGATTTTAGCGCTAATCCCGGACAAATCCCGGGCAAGACGGTTTTAGAAGATATTGATATAGTTAAGTTTAGAGCCAGTAGCACAGATGCTCTGGGAGAAGCTACGGTTAAGGTCGACAGAGTAACTCAAGTTATGATCGACAAACCAGAAAAAGGCGACAAAAAATCTAATCCACACGAGACACGTATCTATGACGAGGGTGAGTATACTGCTCAGTGGGTTGTATCTGGAGTTTGGAAACCAGAACTTCAGCCAAATGGTGACTTAGTAGTAACTCTGCCAGAGTCTCAAGGCAAGAGAATTGTTACCGAAAAGGATCCTAAATATAATGACGATGCCAGCGAAATTGCTACTATGCAATGGATTGGTAGTTTGGGTGGTGCAAGTACTGAAGATGATATCGCCTATGACAATGCCAGGACAAAGCTTACGGACTGGGCGAACGATCCCGAGCAGAGCGGAACTTTCCATAGAGCTGTATCTTGCGTGGCGCTTGCTGGAGCTGCTGGTAAAGCCGAAGCATTTTCGCTTAGTACACCTGTAAATATTGTAAAATTCACTCCAGCTCGTGAGCCAGTTGCGGCACCAGAAGAAGGACTTCCTACAATTAGCTTCCAGATTCCAAATCCCACAGAAAAGGGAAGTATGCTAAATATGGAAAGTTGCCTTGAAACCCTTGATGACATGGGTTTTGACCCCAAGACAATGTCAACCGATAACCAAAGCGCCGTTGGCCTGGCAACATATCACATTAAAAAGTTAGAGTTACCAGAGCATATTCAAGAGTAAACACTATATAATAGCTTTGTGAATCAACAGCTATCAGAAAAACTAAAGTCACTACCCAAAGAACCGGGCGTCTACTTTCATAAAAGTAAAACAGGCGAGATTATTTATGTTGGCAAAGCGGCCATACTTCGAAATCGGGTAAGACAGTATTTTCAGAAATCTAGGACACGAGATCCCAAAACCGATCTTTTAGTCGCAGAAATACACGATACCGATTGGCAAGTAGTAGACAGCGAATTTGAGGCCCTATTCCTGGAAGCCGAGATGATCCGTCGCTACATGCCAAGGTATAATATTTTACTTCGCGACGACAAAAGTCAGACTTTTGTGCGGATCGACTTTAAGCAGCAATATCCGTCAGTTACTACCACTCGTCGACCGTTGGACGATGGAGCAACTTATTATGGCCCGTTCCTGAGCACGATTGCCGTGCGTCGAGCCTTAAAATATTTGCGAAAAATTTTCCCATATTCAACCCATACTACCTTGCCGTCACGAGCCTGTTTGCTGGTGCACCTGCATTTATGCCCCGGCCCAGAAACCGGCGAGTTAGACGAAAAAGGGTACAAGTCTAGCCTTCGCAAATTGGTACGAGTTATCGAGGGCCACAAAGGTTCAATCGTAAAAGAGCTCGAAAAAGATATGAAAGTAGCATCTAAGGCTGCCGATTTTGAGCAAGCTGCCAAAATCCGTGACCAAATTACCGACCTTAACGACCTAGATAAGCGAGTACTGTTTAGTGACAAAGAATTTATGGACCTGTCCAAAGATCATGCTTTGGTAGATCTAACGGATTTGCTTGGGCTTTTAAAAGTACCACGCCGCATAGAAGGATATGACATTAGTCATATGTCTGGAACAGATGTAGTCGCCAGTATGGTGGTCTTTAGTAACGGAGCTGCCGACAAATCAAATTATCGTAAGTTCAAATCTCGCATGCAGAACAATGACGACTTCGAACACATGCGCGAAACCATGACTCGACGCTTTAGCGAGAAGAATATTAAAGCTTGGGGAAAGCCCGATTTATTATTAATCGACGGTGGCAAGGGGCAGCTCGAAGCGGCGTTAGGAGTGCTCCGCGAAAAAAATATTCAAATTCCAGCGATCGGAATCGCCAAAAAGCATGAAGAGATTGTAGTCCGAAATGACTGGCCATTTACTAAACTTCAACCAACCGTTGTCTTAAAGCAAAGAGGCTTTAGTCGAGTAAGCGATGATTTTACGCTTGTAGACCTACCCAACAATAGTAATGTCGTAAAACTACTTCAACGAATTCGTGACGAGTCTCACCGTTTTGCAGTCAGCTACCACTCAGTTTTAAAAGTTAAAAGACAGACAGCCAGCATTTTGGATGACGTTCCAGGTATTGGGCCACTAACACGGAAGAAACTGATCCGTACATTTGGAAGTTTACGAGGAGTCCAGCAAGCTCGACAAATAGAGCTCGAAAAGATCCTTGGCGAGAAGAAAGCCACCGTGCTCAGGCAGTATTTAAGAGCTGCCAAAAAAGAAGAGTTATAAAGTTTGATATACTAAGGTCTTGCTATGGTAGAGAGCCTTAACGCAGAGTTTTATTCCAACAACCGTGCCCGCCTTAGAAAATTGTTTCAGGGCAAGGCGCCTATTGTAATTACGGCCCATGGCCAAGTTCAACAAGGCGGCGATTATGCCTACAAGTTCCATCAGGATGGAAGCTTTTTATACCTGACGGGTATTGATCAGCCAAACATAGTTTTGGTTATAGATAAAGAAAAAGAATACCTGATCTTGCCCGATCGTAGCGACTACTCTGATATATTTGACGGAGCATTTAATCCGGCAAAGTTTGCCGAGCTATCAGGTATAAATGAGGTGCTAGATAATAAAACTGGCTGGAAAAAACTGACTGCAAGATTCAGAAAAGCAAAACACTTTGCGACTTTGGCACCTCTTCCGGCCTACGTAGATAGCCACGACTTTTATGCCAATCCAGCCCGGGCCAATTTAATCGCTAAAATTAAACAGATCAACCCAGCCTTAGAAGCTCTTGATCTGCGCCAGCATCTTGGAGTTATGAGGATGGTAAAGCAGGCTCCAGAGATCGAGGCAATCCAACAGGCAGTTGATGTTACTGTTCAAACCTTTAAAGAGGTGCGCACCAGGCTGGCCAAGCAAGAGTATGAGTATCAGGTCGAAGCGGCCTTGAGCTATGGTTTTCGTAAACGTGGTTCCGATGGACACGCTTACGATCCAATTGTGGCCGGCGGACTAAACTCTTGCACTCTTCATTACTGTCAAAACAATAGTCGTCTAAACCACGGTGAATTAGTCCTAATAGATGCTGGCTCACAAGTTAATCGTTATGCAGCCGACATCTCTCGAACTTATAGCGTCAGTGGCGAACCGTCCAAGAGGCAAAAACAAATCCATAGTGCAGTGATGGAAGTCAGGCAGTTCGCCTTGGATCATCTTAAGCCGGGTATCACTATTCGGGAGAACGAAAAGCTTGTAGAGCAATTCATGGGAGAGAAGCTTCGCTCACTGGGGCTAATACGTAATGTCGAACATGATGAAATACGTAAGTACTACCCGCACGCAACATCTCACTTTCTAGGCTTAGACGTTCATGATGGAGGTGACTATGAGCGTGCCCTTGAACCAGGGGTGGTGCTGACTGTCGAACCAGGAATTTATATAGAGGAAGAATCTATCGGTATCCGCATAGAAGACGATGTTCTAATTACCGACGATGGCAATGTAGTTATGTCTGCAAAATTGCCCCACGAACTCTAGCCAGGTATACTTAAATAAATGAGCAGAACGGATTACTTTAAATACTTGTCCTTAGTTCTATTGGCAATACTCTTTACACTTTTTGTAGTTAGTTATTCGGGCTATATTAAACACAGGGCGCCGCTTAAGGCCGTAGACCCAAACGTAAAATACGGCTACTTCCACCATCTAAAAGTTGTTACTTGGGCGACCCTAATTTATCGAATCGGCGTACGACTAAAATCAAAACGTAAATGACAAACGATGATTTATCGTTAGTAACGTTGGACAACGCTAGTAGCTACTTGGAGCAAAACGAAAAAATAGTTACCAGGCTGATAGCCCAACAGAGCATGGCCGATCTGGATATCATGGCCGTCGAGATTACCAAATCGGAGTTCAAAAAAGTCGATTTCACAGGCAGTAGTCTGCGCCGAATTACACTGAGCAACTGCAAGTTCGAGCACTGTGATTTTATTACAACTGACATGTCGGATGGTGGCGTTCGACTTTGCGTATTTATTAGTTGCCGGATCTCAAATCTAGATCTATCCACTAGCCACCTAAAAGATCTGATATTCAGGGATTGTAAGATAGATTCGCTAAATCTACGGATGACCAAATGCCAGGCAATCACATTTGTGGATTGCATCATAGACGAGGTAGATATGTTAGGCTCGGAACTATCCAAGGTAAAGTTCGAAAAATGCCAAATAGCCAAAATTGATATTTCCAACTCCAAACTTAATAAAGTAGATATCTCCGAGTCCGAAGTGGTAGGAGTAAACGGACTACCAACGGCCAAAGGCTTAATTATTAGCGACCAACAACTTTACCAGCTAGCTCCAATGTTTGCCAACGAGTTGGGTATTATTGTCTCTTAACTTTGAATTCATTAGAGCGCTTATGCTACAATTGGTTTAACTATGAAAAAGCCACTAGGCCGATTTTTAATTCGCTGGTTTGTTTGCAGCTTGGGTCTTTGGATTGCTGCAGCATTACTTGGTGACAAGATAAACTACGGAGAAAGCTCCGGAGTGATAATTATTTCCGGATTAATCTTAGCTTTGGTTAACGCCATCATTAAACCTTTGGTTATTTTGCTGTCTCTGCCAGCTATTTTATTTAGCTTAGGATTGTTTATGATTGTTATCAATGGATTAATGGTCATGTTGGTCAGCAAACTTTATTCTCCGTTGCACGTCACTAACTTTGCGGCTGCCATGATTGGCGGAATGGTTATCGGATTAGTAAACTATCTGGTGACCACTATTCTAGAAGACAAATAAATAGTACAATAGGTTCAAATATGAATATATTCAATTACATTACTATTGGTTCGATGGTCCTGGTTACTATTTTAATTCTTATCCAAACTCGTGGAGCATCGCTGGGTGCCGGGCTTGGCGGCGGCGGAGAAGTAAACAGTGTTCGACGGGGTTCCGACAAGACTCTACACCAGATAACAATTCTATTAGTGATTATTTTTGGTGTATCACTTATCCTCGGCATATTAAATTAAGCATTAAACAAGTGTGGGCATAAAATGATTGATCGTACCACCAAACTCAGATGGCGACGACGGCTAAGACGAAGCAAGCGTCAGGTCGAAGACTTGGGCATGCAAGCCGAAGACAGCCTGGAGCAACACTTCTTTAAGCGCCTCAGCAGACTAACCCGTGTCCGTCGCTTCATAGCTTCTTGGGTGGTATTATTCATTCTTTTGATAGGCGGTACGCTTTATCAAACAAGAGGCCTAGGCCGTAATTACTTATTTGCCGAACCGGCCGATGGTGGAATCTATAGCGAAGGAATACTCGGGACGTTTACCAACGCTAATCCTATCTATGCTACCGGAAGCGTCGATAGCAGTGTCGAGCGTTTAGTTTTTTCTGGTTTATTCAAACACAACCAAGACAACAAGCTGGTTGGTGATTTAGCCAAAAGCTGGAAGGCTGATCCAACTGGAAAGATCTATACTGTAAAGCTAAAAAGTGGACTTACCTGGCATGATGGAGCACCACTCACGGCCGATGACATATTATTTACTTACGACCTAATTCAGGACCCAGACGCCAAGTCGCCCTTGGCCGGTAGCTGGCAGGGTATCAAGGTAGAGAAGATTTCCCAAACAGAGATAAGGTTTGTGTTACCTAGTATCCTGAGTGCTTTCCCGCAATCCATGACTAATGGCATCGTCCCTAAACATATTCTGGATGGCATCCCAATCGCTCAACTTAGGTCATTGGCCTTTAATACCAGTTATCCAGTTGGCTCCGGCCCCTATAAATGGGAGGCAGTAGAGGTAGTAGGGACGAATCCTGACGACCGAGAACAACGAATCGCTCTTGTTCCTAACCAAACTTATGTTGGCGGAAAGCCCAAAATAGAGAAGATAATAATTCGTACATTTCAAAGCGAAGAAAAAATAATCAATGCTTTCAAGAATCAAGAGATAAACGCAGTCGCCGGATTAAATGTCGTTCCTGAAGACATCAAGGACGACCTGTCGGCCCGAGCCCTAAATATACCGTTAACAAGTGAAGTTCTATTGTTCTTCAAAAACAGTTTACCGGTATTTGATTTACAAACTAGGAAAGGTTTGGCCTACGCCATTAATACCCCCGAGCTATTATCGGGCATTGGCAGGCCCGTCTTGCCAGCATCTGGACCGTTGCTACGGAGTCAGGTTGGCTTTAGTGACAAGATAAAACAAAACACCTCCAATCCAGAGCTTGCCGATAAGCTACTCACCGAAGCCGGCTGGTCTCTTAATAACGGAACAAGAGTTAATAAGTCGGGTCAAAAATTGCAATTTACTATAACTACCCAGAAAAACAGCGCCTATGACTATGTGGCTCATGTACTAAAGAAGCAGTGGCAAGCTTTTGGGGTTAGTGTCGATATAGTTCTGTTAGAAGATGATCAGCTTCAGGAGTCTCTGGCCAATCATAACTACGAAGCCTTGTTGTATGGAATCTCTCTGGGGGCTGATCCGGATGTCTTTGCTTTCTGGCATAGCTCGCAGGCCGATCCTCGTTCCGACAACCGTCTGAATTTTTCGGAATATAACTCCAAGATTGCCGATCGTTCACTGGAAGCCGGACGAACCAGAAGCGAAGACATTGTTCGCAGTATCAAATACCAGCCATTTTTAACTGCATGGCGTGACGATGCTCCGGCCATTGCTTTATATCAACCCAGGTATCTCTATCTTGTAAGAGAGCCACTTTTTGGGCTTAATCCAAAGATCATGAATAGCGGAGCTGACAGGTTCAACGACGTTAACAACCTTCAGATACGTAAGACATATCAGGCTCGGCCATAAGCCAAGCTAGCGCTCCGATCGGATATAGATTAAAATAATCTGGTAGTTAACCAGGTATGTTTTTGTTGCCGCGATGGCGGAATTGGTAGACGCGCTAGCTTCAGGAGTTAGTGGGGGTAACCCCGTGGAGGTTCAAGTCCTCTTCGCGGCACCAAAAATAGAAATGGTTAGATATCGGCTAACGGGAAAGTAGCAGAGCAGTCCGACTCACTATTATTAATCAGACATTGTTGATATTGTCTTTGCTGATGTTGTTTCTTGAAGTTGGTTGGTCTTATAAATATAATTTGGATTAATATCGAGATAATTAGACACCCCGTACCAACCCAGAATAACTTGTTGGCAGACTGACGATAATTTTTATGCATAATCTTTATGCTAATATTATAGCAATAATGAGTCACAAAAAATCAAAGTCATCACACCAGTTATTGACGTACATTATGTTTGTAGTTGCTTTTGCTGCGCCCCTGTCCAACTTTCCTCAAATTTATACATTGTTTAGTAAGAGAGTAACCGAAGGCCTGTCATTAGAAACTTGGATTATGTATGTAGTATTTGCTTTTGTTCAGCTTTTCTATGCGGTTACCAATAAGATTAAGCCTTTGATCGTTTCAAATTTACTATGGATAGTCGTTGAGCTTGTAATGATCTATGGTATTGTCAGCTTTAGAATGGCAGACGCACCGTTAGCATATGACAGGTTGCTTATGATAAATAATATTGGCAAGTCAATTGGCGGTTTAGCAATGATATGCTTTAGCTCAGCAGCGGCATTATTTGCATACGACCTAATGGGTGTTTCGAATAAAAACCGAAGAGTAGGCCAAAAAACATGAGTTCTTTAAGTAATAACAGATTTAAAAAAGATAAGCTAATGCTTAGTGCTTCGTTAATAGCATTAGTTGGTACTTCTTACGTTGTGCTTAGTTTTGCTGCTACGCCTGCCGATACTACCAAACCTGGCACAATCTATGCCGAGAATTTAGACGTTCGCCATGATGCCGCACAAGCTAGCGTGAGAATAAGTACTGTCCCAGGATTGAGATACTGTCTTGTTCCCCGAAAGGCTATTCCAACAAAGGGTAGAGTTACGTCTGATAAAACTTCAGTAACTGATCTTTATATTAATAAAGAAGGCAAGGTTTGTTATACAGCCGATAACGCTGAAAAAGTCACCATGACTATTCAGGGTCCAAACATTCAGCCTGACAGATTAGAAATTACAAAATAGTGTTTTTTGGCGTCCACCCAGGGATCCAAATGTGCTATTATATCTCAAGAAGATTACGCTTTATTTAATACAAGAGGGTCCATGAGTAAGGTTGCACATTATTTACAAGAGCATGTAAGTGGCGAAGTAACAGCTGCCGCAGACATGCGTCGTTATTTTTCGACAGACGGTGGAGTCTTTACGGTCACACCATCATTAATAGTTTATCCACGTAACGAAGGCGATGTCCGAAAAACGGCTAGATTTACTTGGCAATTAGCTGAACGGGGACGAATAGTTCCGATTACCGCAAGGGGTATGGGTACCGACCAAGGCGGTGCTGCTGTTGGCTCCGGAATAATGATGGTTTTCCCGGCGCACATGAATCGAATTTTAGAGCTAGATGGTAAGTCTGGTGATGTTGTTGTAGAGCCAGGCCTTTTATACGGCAAGTTACAACAAACATTGCATACCCATGGCAGGTTCTTGCCTCCATACCCATCTTCAATCGAGTACAGTACTATCGGTGGCGCAGTAGCCAACAATGCTGCCGGCGAAAAGACAATTAAATATGGTGCTACCAGGGACTTTGTAAAGAGTTTGCGAGTAGTTCTTGCCAATGGTGAGGCCATCGAGACCAAGCGGCTCAGCAAACGCGAGCTTAGCAAGAAGATGGGCCTAACCAATTTCGAGGGCGAAATTTACCGAGCTGTAGACGCGCTTATCGACGAGAACAAAAAAGTAATCGAAGATAGCCTACTAAATGTATCCAAGAACTCAGCAGGCTATGCACTGCGTGACGTAAAACGTAAAGATGGATCTTTTGATCTAACTCCGTTATTCGTAGGTTCTCAAGGAACGCTGGGTATAGTCACCGAGTCGACCATTAGTACGGCGGTTTATAACCCCGAAACTACTCTAATTGCTGCCTTCTTTGATGATCTTCAAGTTGCCGAGCAGGTAATATCCGAAATTCGTGCATTGCCAGAAATACCTAGTGCTATGGAGCTTGTCGATGAGCACCTATTAACATATTTAGACCAGCATAACCCTAATCAGCTAAAGGGAATCGTCGAAAAACCTTTTCATAAGCTGATCGTTTTGATCGAATTCGACAATAGTAATGTCCGAATTCAGAAGAAGATGGCCAAGCGGGCACTAAAAATTCTTAACAAATCTCAGGTTAAATACCAAATAGAGACTGATGAACACGAGAAAGAAAAGCTTTGGCAAATCCGCCATAGTGCGGCGGCGGTTATATCGCACTCCGAAGGAAACGTAAAAGCTCTGCCAATTATCGAAGACGGAATAGTACCTACCGAGAAGTTCCAGCAATACATCAAAGGTGTTTACGAGTTATTCGATAAGTACAAGTTGCAAGCTGCTATCTGGGGACACGCCGGTAACGCCAACCTTCACATGCAGCCATTCCTAGACCTCAGCCAGGTAGGCGATAGACAAAAAGTCTTTAAGATTATCGATGAGTATTACAACATGGTTATAGATCTTGGGGGTAGTACTAGTGGCGAGCACAGTGATGGACGTTTGCGAGCTGCCTATTTACCAAAACTATATGGCCAAGAAATGTATGGTGTCTTTCAAAAACTTAAGGCTATTTTTGACCCACACGGAACCATGAACCCAGGTGTCAAGATTGATGTCACGGTAGATGATGTGAAGCCTCTTCTTAGGCACGAATACTCTATGAGTCACCTTGGTCATCACTTACCTAGGAGCTAATAGGGTTCCGTATGGCTCGAGATAAATCGATCCTAAGAAGGTTGTTTAGGAAGAACAATCTGCCTAAATTCTATAGCCGCAGAATTAGAGGTAACAAAATTTTTTCTGCTATAGCTGGTTCGCTGTTGTTTACGATTTTGGCTATATTGCTGCTTAGGGCTAGGTCGTCATTTGAGCAGAGCGCCTGGAGACTATTATTTACCGGCAATAAGCCAGACTTTTTAGCTATGGGCGGAGTGCTGGCGGCTATTGGGCTCCTTGCCTTGGCCCTGACAATAATCTACTGCTTCGTAGATTACAGGCGACACAAAAAGCCGTTAGCGCTTGAAGATCCTGGTGTCAAATACAGCTTACTCCATCATGCTAAGGCAGTTTTTATACCTAGGGCTTCGTATTACAAAAAACGGACATTACTGTGGTCTGGCTACACGGCTGTTTTGTCGGTATTGCTGGTAGCGGCAGTTGCCGTGCAGCTTAGTCGAACCTATGCCTATGCTCCGAATGAATTTGTAACTACTTGGGATATCCAGCAACCGACAAAAACGCTCACCATACCGTCATACAGCCTTGGTGGCTATAATTACAATATAGACTGGGGTGATGGCAACGTAGATACGGGTGTGACAGCCGCCGCTTACCATACCTATGCATCAAAAGGAGTTTATACCGTTAAAATTAGCGGTACATTTCCGCGTATGGTTCTAGACTCGTCTAATGCCGGTGAACTGATTACTGTGGATCAATGGGGCAATAATCCTTGGGCAACAATGGAGTCTGCTTTTCAAGATGCCAACAGATTAACTATAACCGCATCTGATGCACCTGATCTGTCTAACGTTACATCGATGGCCAATATGTTCTTGGGGGCAAGTCAGCTCAATCAACCATTGAACAGCTGGGACGTTAGCAATGTCACGAATATGAGTCAGTTGTTTCTTGGGGCTTACAATTTTAATCAACCACTGGATAACTGGGATGTTAGTAACGTCACGAATATGCATAGTATGTTTAAGAATGCTGTTACTTTCGACCAACCCCTTAATGGCTGGGATGTTAGTTCGGTAGTATATGGCAACTTTGAATCTATGTTCTCCAGTGCCGTCAGCTTCAACCAGCCACTGGATAGCTGGGATGTTAGTAACGCCACTATTCTAGGTAGGATGTTTGAATCTGCTGCGAGCTTCAACCAACCTCTTGACGGATGGAACGTAAGTAGCGTAACTAACATGTCTGGTATGTTTCGTGGTGCAACATCATTTGACCAGCCGCTAGCTAACTGGGACGTTAGCAGCGTGCAAGATATGTCTGCCATGTTTGATTCTGCTAGAGTCTTTGACCAGCCACTCGCTAGCTGGAATGTCAGTGGTGTGACAGATATGCGCCAAATGTTTGCGAGTACACACAACTTTAACCAACCACTTAATGGTTGGGATGTTAGCAGCGTGCAAGATATGTCCAGGATGTTTAGTTCTACCGACGCCTTTAACCAACCACTTAATGGTTGGGATGTTAGCAGCGTAACAGATATGAACTCGATGTTCAGTTATAGCCAGGTCTTTGATCAATCAATAAACGATTGGGATGTAAGTAATGTTACTAACATGGCCGGAATGTTTGGATCCACTAGCTTATTTAACTCGCCGCTTGATCAATGGAATACTGGTGCGGTACAAACAATGGAAAGTATGTTTTCTGGTGCGGTGGTATTTAACCAGCCTATAGATAGCTGGGATACATCTAGCGTTACTAACATGGCCGGAATGTTCAGTTACACACCGGCGTTTAATCAGCCCCTAAATAGCTGGGATACATCTAGCGTTACGGGCGAGAGTGGCGTTTATTATCAGTACTACGGCATGGATAGTATGTTCCAGCAGGCGGAATCTTTTAATCAACCGCTAAACAATTGGGATACATCTAGCGTTACTAACATGTCCGAAATGTTCTTTATCGCACCACTTTTTAACCAACCGCTAAACAACTGGGATGTTAGCAGCGTTAAGGACATGGATTATATGTTTAGTCGGGCGACCAATTTTAATTCATCGGTTGCAGGTTGGGCGTGGGATAATCCAGTAACAATGTCATCAATGTTTGCCAATGCATCGGCATTTAACCAGCCCGTGGACGACTGGGATGTTAGTCAGGTTACGGCTATGGACTATATGTTTATTAATGCTGATGTCTTTGACCGGTCACTCGGTAGCTGGGACGTCGGCAATGTTACAACTATGTATAGAATGCTCGAGAGCACCACCGGTTTGTCTGATCTAAACTATGATCTGTCTCTAATTGGGTGGCTATCGCATGGCGTACGGTCCAACGTACAGCTAGGCGCCTATAACTTGATGTATTGTCGGGCAATAACGGCACGACTTACCCTGGTAAATGATTACAATTGGAGCATTACAGATGGTGGTGAAGGATGTGAGGTGCCAACGATTAGCACAACAACCGCCGATGGAACATACGGAGCAGGGACCGTTATTCCGCTTCAGATAACGTTTGTGACGCCGGTATATGTTACTGGTACGCCTCAGCTAAACCTTGCCCATGGTCCAAGCGCACAGTATGTGAGCGGTTCTGGAACCACGGTACTTACATTTGCCTACACCGTGTCCCAGGGTGACAATGCCAATCAATTAGACTGGCTATACTTTGGCCCAGATAGCCCCTTCATATCTTTAAACGGAGGTACCCTAAAGTACCAAGACGTACAAGATTTATCATTAGACGATCGAAGATGGCCAGTAGGTGGTGGGTTAAACCTTGGGACAAATCATAGTATTCGCATAGATACAGTGCTGCAAACTGACTTTAAGCTAGATATTTCACTGCCCACACCAAAGCCGATCTTGAGCGGATCAACAGTATCGTCGCACGTTACCATAACCAATCAGGGGCCTAACGACTCCTTTTATGGTGGCGGCATGTTTTATGTATTACCGCCTGGGTTAACATATAGCTCTAACACTAACACCGACAAGGTTAGTTGTGCCTTTATTGGAAGTGGAGCAGAATCGGGCGAACCATATTTTGCAGAAGTATATTCGGACAATGGTCTTATTCTTTGCAATTCAAATGACGAATCAACACCATTACCCATTGGGCAAAGTGTTGAGTTCGATATAGCCCTTAGCGCAACTATTGATATTCCGGATGGCAGTATATTCGGTGGCATTTATATAGACAGCGATCTTGAAACTGTGGTTTTGGATCAATATTTTGAGGCCTATACAAACCGACAGGATTTTACCCTGTTGTCCAGTAACAATGTCAGTCGCAAGACGTACACTATTACAGATGTTGAGCCCCCAACAACCAGCTATAAATGCAGTGACTTGACTGCTTCAATCGATAAGCAAACCGGCAACAGAACAGTGCCATTAACAGTCAAATTTAAAGCTAAAGGTCAGGTTCTAAACACATCTATCAAATCCTATTTATACGATTTTGGAGATGGTGTATCGAAAGATTCAACTGGTGCATCCATAAACCATACCTACAGAAAGGCTGGTGTCTTCACTGCGCAAGTACGAATAAAAACAGACAAAGGCATAACCCCGGCAACTGCAGTTTGTAAGCTGACTATTACTGTAGACCGGACACCTGCAGCAGCTACTACTTCTGTACCTACAAAAACAAAATCGTCAGATAATGTACCTACACCCGAAAAATTTGAATCATTATTAAGGGCTGGTGGTGATGTAGATAAACTGTCAAATATATCAACTCTTGCAAGTACTCGGCCAGGCGGGGTCGATCTGTATTCTAGTACATTTATGTCACTGTTATTACTCCTGGCCTTAGCTTATGCTCTGCAGGCGTGGCGCGAATATCGTTTTGTAAGAGATTCTAAGCAAGCTATTGCAGCTGCTAAGCAGAGTGCCAAAAGAACCCAACAGTTCCTCGAGATAATTAGTCATTATCTTAACACGCCGCTTGCTATATTGCAGGGCGCTCATGAGTTAATGACCAGCAAGCATGCATTAGATAGCTCATTCCTTATAGGGTTCGGCCATAAACTCGCTGCCCTCAATACAATGGTGCAAGGATTCGAAGTCTCGGTGCAGAGCGCCCTTGGGCAGGACGGCCGGACTGGTTTTACCGATGATGACCAAAAGCTACTAACAAAAGCAGGAAAACTCTGGATTAGCTTGCTCGGTATTGCACTGGCTATTGCGGCTATTGATTTAACACTACTATTTATGGGTGTCTACGAAAAGCGGGGTGGTCGGCTGGTCAATGCTATAATCTTAACCCTATTTTCTGGGTTGCTGATCGGTGCATTGAGCTTTTATCTTAAACGTTCCAAGGTTCTGCATAACGGCATCAACCAGGAGGTATCGAATATGACCACACTTGCCAAACAAAAGGCCGATCTTTTGCAGACGGTTGCACCATCGCTGCAATACCATACCGACAAATTGAAACAGGGTACCGAAGGTATGTCACAGCTTGCCGATGCACAGACATTAGTAAACGGCTTGGCTATGCTGCAGCAGTTAACACAAGAACTCACTAGCTATCAGCGATTGACTCAAGTTGAACAGGCGAGCACAGTTGATGTTAGTATGTATTACCAGCAGTCAATTGAGCCGGAAATTAAGAGAGTTGCACAGGCAAAGGGGAATACCTTAAAGTCATATGTTGCGGGCAATATGCTGGTATCGCTGCGATCCGATCAGCTTGACTACCTAATGAACGCTGTTATCGGGAATTCTCTAGAGTACAGCCCAGCAGGCAGCGAAGTTGTGGTGCGGGCACAAGGCCAAGGCAAAATGGTTTCCATTAGTGTTACCGATAACGGCCCAGGTATTAGCGCAGAGTCATTAAGTCAGCTATTCGAACCTCTTCAAAGAGGAACCGACACCGAGACCTTCGATCACCAAGGTCTGGGTTTGAGTCTATTTACCGCCAAACATGTCATCGAGCAATCTGGCGGAACAATTACTGTAGACAGCCGTGAAGGTGTAGGTACTTCCGTAAAAATTCGTCTACCGAAAGCGCGTGGCGAGGTGGACGGCCAAGGAAGTTTCGTAATCAAACCGGTAATCTAGAGCTATCGCATTACCCTATTGATGACAATACTATCCTCCCGTCAATCAAAATAGCCAGCTAGCCCCACCTGATCCAAACCAGCAGTACGTTACTTTTGCTAGATCACGAGCCGTTATGAGTGTTGGCTCCCGATCTGCTACTGGACGTATTGTGGTCTTTTGTATGCCACTAGGAGTCATACCTGGTGTAAATTCTCTATTTATACGCACCGCAGCCATATCGTCCAGCGTGGAGACTACATCACCAAGATAGCGTGTTCGTGAGGCAACTTCATGGCCAGAACTAAGTACCATTCTATCGTCAGAATGTTCATATCTTAGAGCTAGGTTATATGCGATACTAACGTCAAAGCCAAGCAACAACAGGCCACCAATTTGGCTCAAGATAAGGACATTAAGTTCAGTTTCATAATCCGTAAGGTAAATGCTCTCTATATCTGGATTCAGTTCGATGCTCAAGATAATGCTCCTCTATGTATGCTAACTATAGTGTAACGCAGAAGAATATACACAACCGCCATATCTTTCGTGAAAAATCATAAATCTACAAACATCAAACTATGCATGTCCATATAATATTGACTAGTGTGTTCTTAGGTGTTATAATAATGTTCCTTATACTCAATTATGAAAGAACATACTCAGCAAACATCGGAAAGCTCACATAGCATAGGCTCTTTATCGCACAGGAGCTCTTTATTAAGACGTTTATTTCTTACTTCATTAATTGTAGCTGGTCCGATTGGGTTAGCAGGATGTGGCGACTCAGACAGTGAAGCTCAAGTCCCAACAATTGCGCTAAACGCTGATAGTGATGTTGCGTTTGGAATTGTCACAGACAAAGTCACTACACAGAAGTATTTTAATATTCTTGGGCCCGATATTGATGTGGTGTTTCTTGATATCTGCGTGGACAGTGTATCTATGGTAGATCCTGTCAATCAACTTGGTGGACAAGCAGGGAGGCAAGCTGCCATAGATGCTATTGATGGCTGCGAAAAAGTTCCAGCAATTGCCGAACTCGAGGATCAAGGAGGGTTTATTAGAGAAGGCCTAATGGTTCGTGTTAAAGATTCAACAATCGTGGTTGGCGGCTCTCCGGATGGTGTTTTATCAGCAATAGATGTGCTTCCATTGCGACAGCCTAAAAGTTAAAATCACGTAGCAAGTTGAATACACACACCACATCGACCTATTGGGAAACTCCATTTATAGAAGTATCCTGATTATGTATAACAAACTAGAAATTTTACGTTTCCACCCGTTTGTATCGGTGCGGAGCTTGGACACTCAAGGCAAACTGCAGATGTTGCAATTATCTTAGATGTATCATCGCCGTGCAATAGAGTTCTAGTAGTGTTAATCGAACTCCCTAACAGATACCAAAGAAGTGTTTACTAGTTCACCTCCATTGAACATATAGTTAAATCCATGCATACTTATAATACTAACCATTTAGGAGATTAAGATGAGTAACTCAGAATCCATGCCTACAGGAGCTAATACTCGAATTGCTGGCGATGAACTTTTATCAAAACCTGAGATAGAAGTAGGTCCGCCCGATTGGGAAACTGCAATTATTCTTCAGAGACATGGCCGTTATGACAATAGGTTTCCTGAGAGTTGGGTTGTTCAGACAGATGAAGAGAAAGGATCTCTTGGTAGACTCACACCTGAAGGCATAGATGAGTCTAGTAATATAGCATCGCAAAGAATCAGAGGCTATATTGAGGACCTCGGCGATAAGGTGGACTTTGCGGTCGTAGCTAGCCCAACATTCTGGGTCGATATTCCAGAATTTGGACAAAGAGCCGTTGAAACGGGAGAAATAATTGCTAACGAGATTGCAAAGCAACTAAAAGAGGCAGGCCTATCTGACGAGCAATTACTCAGTCTTGACCCAAGGGCGCCAGAAAATAAAGTAAAAACTAGTCCAAATTTAGTCGAAAGCAAGATGTTTAGAGATAAAGTATTCACGGGTTATCTACGAGAGAAGTACGATGGGCAAGGAAGAGCCTTTTGGGACTCATATAATGCGGACGATGACCATAATGAAAGAACTTCCAGAGACGTAGAGGGATCGCCGGAGACCGCTGACAGAGTAGGCAGAACAATCAACACGTATGCGAATTGGGCGAATCAGAGACACCAAAGACATCCTGATAGGAAGACAGTTATTTTTATGGTATCTCATCATGAAGCAATTGAGCCCTATGCATTGCGTACTATAGGCACGCTTCCAGGCGAGTTTGAGCCACAATATAATGATGGCCTTACCATAATGGTAGATGGTGCTGGAGTTGGCCATACTGAAGTAGCAGGACGAGAAATCGAATTACCAATTTTAGCTAATACAAAGAAGTCATAACAGTAATGAAACTATCTTTCATTAAAGCTTTTGAGATAAACGGCATATCACCATTGCCACATTACTTCGAAGAAATATATTCAAATCAAAAAGGCTTACCAAGATTGGGGCTTAGGGGAGATAAGAATTATCTTTTCTACAGTATTGATGGACACGGTGCTGGTTATTACGAATCAAATGAAATGAAGTTATCGGCTAAGTCGGTATATGATCATTTTCAGTCAGTATCGAACAGGGCCAAGTTCTTCTCTGGTATTGAAGATTGCCTAGACAAAGTGAGGAGCTGGCGCGAGGCTGTAGAAAAGTTAGATCTCGAAAAATTGAGTGATAAAGAAATGGCTAGATATTACTTGACAGCTAATCAGCTGCACGGCCATATATTCTCGTATTTCGTCGTAAGTCAGCCATACAGAATTAAGCTTTTTGAAGAAGAAATTCGTAGCGAATTAGCTAAAAGGGTTGCATCCAGCAGGATAGATAATTACATGACATTACTGGCAACTTCTACGAAGAGAACAAAAGTATCTGAAGAAGAAATTCAATGGCTTGATCTGATGATTCGTCATAAAAAGTTAAATGATAAGATAGACCTGAAGAATTTAGAGGACGCTCATCCATTACTTTATTCTGATATCAATGATCACTTTGAAAAATTCAAAATTCTTACGTTAGGTGATGGAACCTGGGACTATGATATTAGTTACTTTTATAACAATCTTAAGTCAGACAGCAGTAAATCACTCGCCCAGCTAATTACTAAGTATGACCAAGTTAGATCACAGTCAAAAATTGCCGAAGAAACAAAAAGTCGCTTGATCAAAGAACTTTACCTAGAGCCACACACAGTTGAGCTAATTGATTTTCTGGCAGAAGTTGGCCATAGCCGGCTTATGATGCGAGTTGATGGATGGGTCCCGCACGTAAGAACAATAATTAAATTAGATATTGAGCTTTCCAAACGCCTAGGCTATAAAGGACTTCTGTTAAACTTCATGCACGAACAAGAACTTGAAGATATGGCAGCAGAATGGAAAATATTACCCGCATCTCTTCTTCTCGATAGAATAGGGAAGAGATCTGAATTCCTTATATGGCACGACAATGGAAAATATAAACTTATTCTAGGTACTGAAGCACGTAAAATATTTAATCAACTTGTCCCGGAAATTAATCATAATGATACCAAGGAACTTAAAGGTATGACGGCAGTATTAGGAAAGGTTCGTGGCCGTGCTTGTGTATATAATTGGGGCGACGACATAACTACAAAAATTAAAATTATTAAAAAATATCCAATACTGATTGCAGGCCAGACCAGGCCTTCAATGATGCCCCTAATTAGGCAGGCCAAAGGGATTATTACTGATGAAGGCGGAGTTACGTCCCATGCGGCAATTGTATCTAGAGAGTTGGGCATCCCGAGCTTGATAGGGACAGTTTATGCCACAAAGACGTTTAAAGATGGAGATATGGTTGAACTTGATGCCGATAATGGGATAGTTAGGAAAATATCATGAAATATTTACGAGCGTTTAAAGAGATTTTGAGTAAAGATTCAAAAGTTTTCGGAGGCAAAGTAGCATCTTTAGGAGAAATGATCCAGGCAGGTTTGCCTGTTCCGGAGGGATACGGAATTAGTATTGAGGCTCATAGAGAATTTGATGGCATAGCATTGTCTGATGAATTTAAAAGTGAACTACATTTGGCATTTCGGTCTATGAATTGTGAAAGAGTGGCTGTCAGATCTTCTGCTGTTGCCGAAGATTCCTTGGATGCTTCTTGGGCGGGTCAGCTCGAATCAAAGTTGAACATTAATGATGAACAGCTTGAACAAGCGGTCAGAGACTGTTGGAATTCGATAAAGACAGATAGCGTTAAAGACTATGCCAAGGATAAGAAGTTAGATAAAGATAGCCTTCTTGTCGGCGTTGCCTTACAACAGATGGTTGATAGTGAGGCGGCTGGCGTAATGTTCACATCAAATCCTGTCACAGGTGATAGTAATGAAGTTATGATCGAAGCAGCATACGGCTTGGGCGAAACCGTCGTCCAAGGGATTGTTACGCCTGATAATTATATTTTTAGTAAAAAAGAGCACTCGGTGCAGCAATTTAACATTAAAATAAAAGAACAAATGATGATCTTTGAGAATGGTAAAAATATTATTAAGAATGTTCCTGATGATATTGCTGATAGAGCCGTCTTAAGAGAAGAACAAATCAAAGAACTAGCGCAAATCGGAATTAACATTGCTAATCATTATGGTATGCCGCAAGACGTAGAATGGGCCTTGTATAACGGCAAATTTTACATTGTGCAATCTAGGCCGATAACTACTTTGAAGTAGTTGCTTGAAGTTTAAGTAAACTCGACGTTTTGTTAACGAAAGGACTTGGTCGCCTTCAAACCTTAATCTAAATTTTCAAACGTAGTTATGCCAAATCAAAATACGACCCAATTACCGTATAAAATATTTGGTGCAGCATAAAGGACGATTATAGAACTTTAGCCGAAACTCAGGTCAAGAGGTTTGTAAATTATCGCCCATATCAAGACGAGACAAAGCACCAACCCCAGCACCATATAAATATTGCCAGCTTTGCTAAGCCCTTGATCGCCGTACAAGCGGCGGTGATTGCGTATTTTAATAATTCCCCGAATAAGAAGTACTGGACCAAGAGCTATTGTTAGTAGCAAAAGTACTACTCCAACTATCCACATATAATTACTCTCTGCATCATATGATAAGCATAACAGATTTTGATATTACTATAATAAACATGGTGCACCACATTGACTTTAGATGGAACCCGATTTATGGCAGTATTAGGTCGCTTTACAAGCGTTTGGTTGGCCTAGATCTGAATTAAGCGTCACCGATACTTGGATCTCCTGGCAATTCAGGAGGCAGCGGCTGTGAGTCAGTAGCGCTCTGAGGATTGGATTGCGGTGCATCGTTCGGACCATGTAATGGTTGACTAAGACCAACAGCATCAAACCACTCTCTGCCGGCCTTTTCTTCAGTTGGAGCTGGTACTATCTTTACATCTCCCGAAGGTGCGCCAGCTGGCGTTACGGTTGGAGGAGTTTCGCTGGGCTGCATACTACCAAGTTGTCTCCATTTGTCATATTTATCACCACCTGCTTGGTCTCCGCTCGTTGTTTTTTCGGCCATTGTTGACTCCTATTTAGTAATTATAGTATAGCAAACTGCACCAGTAAGGACTCGAACACAATATGACAGAAGTAAATCAGTGCCAAAAAGAAAAGTCCCATTTTTTATGGAACCTTTATATCTATGATCTGACTGATCTGTTCGTGGTGCACGACATCGACTTTAGGTGGAACCCCATCCCTGACTGCATCTTAAGAATTTATGAAAAGTTAAGAACTATGTGAAGATGCAAATTCCGCAAGTTCACTGAGTCGCGTTTTATAGCCCAGATTTTTGTAGCTGCCATCCGTGTCAAGAACGGGTTCACCAAGTTCAGCAGGTCTAGCAGCGATACCTAGCGATTCGAGCCACTGCCACTTCTTGTAAGCATCAGGGGAAACGCCCCTGCCATCGCATGCTAGTTCTATTCCAGCCGGAAGCCTCTTTAGCAGTTCCATGTAAATTGCTTTACCATAGCCCTTACCTTTGTAATCTTCTTGTTTGTTGGCAGCAATTTCTACAATATCAATTTTTGAATCACCCTCTTTCTCAGCTCTGCGGCCATACGGAGTGGCCATCGCGGCTCTCGCAATCTCCACCCCACCTTCTGTAAACACTGCAAAATTATGATTATCAATGCCACTGTCGGGCGTTTGACGAGGGGAACGTTCGTACCTATCAACAAAAGTTACTTTAGGGAGTGTACCTTCCGGATCAATGACTGCTTCGATTGCTTGATTACGAAACGCCACAATTTCTTCAACGTTTGTAGTATCAAGTCTAATGTAATAACCTCGTCATTTTCACCACTCAGGTCTAATTCTTTAATCATTGTTGATATGTTTCAAACTTATCTTGGTGCACCACATCGACCTATCGTGGAACCCCATTTATGACAGCATTCTCGATTTTTACAAGAATCTAGTCAAGATAGGCTTTGTTTATTATAACAATGAAGTGCAGATTGTCGAATCTGAAACAGAGGA
>JBPOHZ010000007.1:0-4009 GCA_052034955.1 Candidatus Saccharimonadota bacterium
GACGCCAACCACCCGGCAAGCCTCAGTGGAGGACATACCCCCAACTACTAGCTGGAAATACCGGTCTCTCCGTTTACGCGCAGCCTGCCGGCTGCGCCCTCTATGAGCAGTACCCAAATCTTCCACAGTACACCTCGCTTATTCCGCTTGTGTTGCATCGTTGGGTTGAACTCAAGGCTTGCATTGTAACTCAGGGGGGGGTAGACTACCTATTAAACACAAGCGTTAATATAGGAACTAACACATGCTCAGCATTCTGAATCTAACAAATACAACAAAATTAATTCTTGCAACCTTTGCCTTTCTGGCTGTTTTTGCATTTGGTTCTGGTCGTGCTCATGCGGCCACCCTTAACGTGACCGGAGGCTGTACCCTACCTATCGCTATTAATTCGGTTAATGCGGGTGCTAACCAGTCTGGGTGTACGGCAGTGATATCTCCTGATTCATATGGCACAAATGACACGATCACTATTCCCGCAGGAACCATTACCCTGTCTGCAGATTTACCGGCTATAACCAACAAATCGGTTAGCATTATTGGCGCTGGCAAGGGTGTTACGAATATAGATGCCAACGGTCATGGTGGCTTTAATACAGACCCTGACCCAGGACCATCGGGAGCGCGTGACCATGTGTTCAAGGACTTTACTATTTTTGACGCAATTCCAATGGCCATCGGTGCTCAGTTTTCTGGCACTGTAACAATCGATGGCGTAGAGGTGTCCAATTCGGTAATGGGTGTGTACGTGCGCGCTATTCATACAATTGTTAAAGACTCGAAAATTACAGATAACATTAATAATAATATCTTCGGCGGGCTTATCACTGGAGACTTCGGTACCGATTTTGCTGGCCTTTCAATTATACCTACGCCAGTGCAGTTATCTGATATCCCATCTGCAGACATTCAGGATAGCGTAATAAGCGGCAACTCATCTGAGTCAGCAGGCTTGTATATAAGTACCTATTACCAAGTGAGTGGTGATAATGTAGATAGTATCGAAGTAAATGTTGAACGCACGACAATAGCCGATAACATAGCCGAAAAGTGGGGTGGCGTTATGATTTACGAAGAAGGCGGTACTGTTTCTGAAGTTGGAACTGTATTTACAATGGACGCTGTGACCGTATCAGGAAATGCCGTTGAGGTTGCAACAGCAGTGCCACTGGCAGATCCATTCCAATCTCATCCATATGTTTCGGGGATGATTTTTAATGGAGCTCTTGCAAACAACCAGAATATCACTAACCTTACGTCGGCAAACAACATAATTGTGAATGAGTTAGACGATCAGCTGACGGGTGCGGGATTTGTAGCTAGCTTAACTGCAGATAGTGCTGATTTAACTTTTACCAATGCAACAATTGTTGGGAACGAAGTGACCCAAAGTGACCCCGGTGCGTTTTACCAGGCATTCGTTTCGGCCGGAGTTAACGCAACATTCTTTGTTGATAAAGTCGCGCCTTTTGTACCTGACATCACCAACGGAGCAAGTGCTCAAAACAGCCTCATTGCCGGAAACACACGTAATGGCGTAACTGGTAGCTGTATTCAAGGAGATAAGGCGGCTTTTGGACTGTCGGGTGCCATTGATCTCGCGCCAGTAAATCTTGGTAATAACATAACCGATGACCCACACTGTACCGGCTATACTGTTGTTTCGAACATACTTTCCACCCTTGGTCCACTCCAGAACAACGGCGGTCCAGTAGAGACTATCGCATTGCTTAATGGATCTCCTGCTATTGCCTCTGGTGGCTCTGTCCTAGGTGTTACTACTGACGCTCGTGGAGTTGCTCGGCCTGGGGATTGCCCATCTGTTGGAGCCTTCCAGTTTGAGGGAGCTGTCTGTGGCGCCTCTACTCCTTCTACGTCTGGTAGCGGTAATGCAGGGGCACCAAACACCGGCGCTAACCCTGTCTCTCTCGTTGGTTCGTTGTTCGCTTCTTTTGCCGGGCTATTAACTCTCGGTTATGTCTGTACTCACAAGCGAGCCTAGTATAGTCCTACCCGGTGGCTTTGATCTAAATATGACCATATAATACACGTATGCTGGTATTCATAGATGATTCAGGAGATCCGGGCTTTAAATTTGATAAGGGTTCGAGTACACACTTTGTTATTGCCTGCATTGTCTTTGATGACAACCTTGATGCCGAAGAAACTGCGCTTAGGATTAAGCGATTGCGTCGTTCACTTGGGTGGCGAGACGATCATGAGTTTAAGTTCAACAAAGCCAGTAAAGATATACGTCTCGCTTTTTTAAACGAGATAAAAAGTTGTAAGTTCCGGGTTCGGGCAATAGTCGCCGATAAGTCTATCATCAGAAGCGTTGAACTTAGGAGAAACAAGAATAAATTCTATAACTACATGATCAAAGAGGTGCTTTCCAAAAGTGCTGGCAAGATTACCGATGGACGGATTCGTCTTGATGGCCACGAAGACCGGTCTTACAAGAAAGCGGCAATAACGTACTTTCGCCAGCAGGCTAATCCAGACGGTAGCATAATAAAAGATATGAAGTTTGTTAACTCCAAGAATGATAACTTGATTCAGCTGGCAGATATGGTTGCGGGTAGCCTTTTACGAACAACTCAAAAGCGTAAAACTGACAGCGATATCTACCTAAAAGTTATTAACAAGCGCATCGAGGATATTTGGTATTTCAAATAAAAAATTCGCTTCCTATCCTGGTTGTCCCAGGCACGCGCACCATACGGTGACAGTTCGGAAAGCGAATCAATTGTAGTTACATTTTACCTCAAATGTGCCACTATCGTCAACCGTAAGGGTAATACATACGAGTGGTTCAAGCAGGTGTTCTTGCAAATAACTTACGGGGGAGGTAGACTACCGGTTAAACACTAGCGTAAAGTAGGAATTATCAAATGCTCAGTATTCTGAATCTAACTAAAACAAACAAACTAATCCTGGCAACCTTTGCATTCTTGGCGGTGCTAGCGTTTGGCAGTGGTCGGGCTCACGCAGCGACCCTAACCGTGTCTGGGGGCTGTACACTAAACGAAGCGATTACTTCCATTAATACTACAACGAGCGAACCTGGTTGTAGCCCAATTGGCTCATACGGCACGAGCGACACGATCAACATCCCGGCTGGAACGATTACCTTGACCGCTAATATCACTCCAATCTTGTTGCCTATAACTATCCAAGGCGCCGGCATTGACCAAACCATTATTGACGGCGATAGCGGTCAGTACAGGATGTTTGATGCTAACACTACCGGTGGCCAGATGACTATATCGGATATGAAATTGACTGCTTTCTTTGACAATGCAGTCTCTATTCAAACAACCACTGGTGCCGGCATGCTAAGTAATCTTGATGTTGATGGACAGGACGCGGATGGTGGTGGGGTCTTTCTGAAGTCTGACGGCGCGGGTATCAGTACTTTTTCGAGCAATAATGTTTACGTTCACGACCTTAGTAAAAACGGTGATTCCTTAGGATTCTCCATTTCACGGGATGGAGCTGGTACCACTAATGCCGTGATCACGAATACCACAGTGGCGAACGTCACCTCAACAGGAGGCGGCGGGGGAGCGTACGGATTCGGGATGTATTCAGGTGTCAGTGGAGGCTCAAGCGGTGGAGGTACTCTGAATGTTAATGTTACGAACGTCACTATAGATAACCTAAGTGGAGCCGACTTTGTTGCGCCATTTTATGCTCTTGCATTTGGCACAAACTTGAATTCTTCGGTGACGGCGAACGTCTCTTTTGCCACTATCACTGGCACACGCGGTTCAAGTCAAGTCATCGGCAGTCAAACGTTAGACTCGGCAGCGTTTTATGCTATTTCGGGTGGGTTTAATAGCGGCTTTACTGGTACCTCGACGATCAATGTAAAAAACAGCCTATTTGCTGATAATTTGACCGACGGTGAATCTAGAAACTGTGGTTTGCTTGATGCCACAGCGGCGCTGAGTGGTACGGGAACTGGAGTGTCGGTAATAAATTCGCTTGGCCATAACATCTCCGATGA
>JBPOHZ010000017.1:0-19655 GCA_052034955.1 Candidatus Saccharimonadota bacterium
CCGCTCAAGGATAGCGAAAGTATTACTGCCGAACTGGGCATAGAAATTACTGCCAAACTTCTGGGCACCAACTATAGCTGGTATACCAACTACATGGCTCGTCAATGATATTAACTATTTATGCTAAAGTATTTCTATGACACAAGAACAAACACCATCTGCTGGAGGCGACGAGCCCCGGTCCTTTCACGATGTAATGAAAGATAAAATAGTGGGGAATTTTGTTGAGCAGTATGGTGTTCCAAATCCGGGTCCTGATTATGCAGCTAAGCGTGGAGAATTTGCGAAACAAGATGACGCAGAAGCCAACCAAAGCAGAGGCATCCAGATGCCAGCCATCGAAAGTGATGGCGAGAAAGTAATTGACCTAAGATCTGATGAGCTGAAGACAGCTGTTGATACAGCTAAACTAAGGCTTGGTGACGTCGAGGCAAGTCTAGCAACTGAAGACCGTATTGGCGATGCTGACCAAATAGAAATACCGACAGTAGATACTGATGATTTACCTCGTGCCTCCGACGCTGTCAGAGAAGTATTAGAGCAAACTGACGCCGTAGACCCCACTAAAGATAGAGGTGAACGAATAGATGAACTCGGTCAGCGCTTTAGAGATGCCGACCCACAATAAGCTTGGTTCAGATTATTAAACTTTTTGTTTGTTGAGCGCTTGACGGGCAACTTTTACTTCGTCGTATTCCCTCTTGATGACTCGTCGCGGGTCAGAGTCGTCCTGTAATTCGTTGCGCATTTCGGCCGCTTTTGGACCGTTAGCAAGAATTGATTTTTCATGACCTTTGCCGAGCAATAAAATCACATCGTCTTTCTTGGCCATGGCAATAGCTTTGGCTACAGCCTCTTCCCTGTCATGTACCAGGAATAGGTCCTTACCCTTTTTCTTGCCGCTTTTTACAGCTCCACTGGCGATGTGTTCTAGAATCTCCAAGCCATCTATGTCTCGGTCGTCCTCTTCTGTGGCGATGACAATGTCACAGTATTTACCAGCGATTCTCCCCTGCTCTGCTCGTTTGGCTTCGTCACGACGGCCAGCACTTCCGAATAAACCTATCAGCCGACCTTTGGTGACCGGTTTGATCTCTTTGAATAACTTCTCGAAGCTCTCCGGGGTATGAGCGTAATCGACAATCACCTCAAAGTTTTGACCTTCGTCGACCCTAGTCATACGCCCTTCGACAGATTGCAAACTGGCAATACCTTCCTCGATCTGCGTTTTGGTAAGACCAATTGCTCGGCCGACCGCAACAGCCGCCAAGGAGTTATAGACGTTAAAGCTACCGGGTAGATGGCAATCTATGCTGTAGCCTTCACCGTTGATAATAGCCAAGTACTTACTACCCGACGGAGTGGTGTTTATTTTAGTAGCCCGCAAGTCACCATTATGGACGCCGTATAAAATAGGGTTCCTGATGGCTTCTGCGAATAGATGACCGCTAGGGTCGTCGGCGTTGGCGATTCCGATTTGAAGCCCCTGCTTATTGTGACTAGTTTGGCTAAAGAGCATCTTTTTGGCGTCACGGTACCGTTCGAATGTCTTGTGGTAATCAAGGTGTTCGTGGCCTACGTTAGTCATAACCGCCACACTATATGGGATACCCCAAACGCGATGTTGAGCCAGGGCATGGCTAGTAGTTTCTAGCACTAGCCAATCCACTCCGTTATCGTGGATCTTTTTAAGCAGTCTGATCAAGCTAGCAGCGCCCATAGTTGTCATACGGGTTGGGTTTGGTTGCTCGCCCTTACCATCACCATAGTCAACCGAAATGGTTGTAATTACTGCCACCTTGAGTCCGCTATTACGGAGCATCTGAGCAATTAAAGTACAGGTTGTTGTTTTGCCGTCGGTACCTGTAACACCAATGATCTGCATGTTCTTGGTAGGAAAGCCTGCCTTAGCCTGAGCCAAAACAGCTTCGCCGAGGTGACCATATGGTTCGATGGCTCTAAAGGTATTACTGGGTATTAACTTCTTAACTACGCTTCTTATATTCATAGTTCCTAGTATACTTGTTTAATAATGAAAGTTTTAGGAATCGAGACAAGTTGTGACGAGACAGCAGTAGCCGTAGTTGAAGACGGTTATAGACTTCTGTCCAACGCTGTGGCAAGCAGCATGGATATTCACGTGAAGTACGGGGGAGTTGTACCCGAAATAGCCGCTCGCAGCCATATTGAATCGATGATGCCAATTGTCAAACAAGCCCTAGAACAGGCCAAATGCACCTGGGAGGACATCGATGCCATTGCCGTAACCTACGGTGCAGGACTCGGTGGCTGCCTGCTGGTTGGCGTAATGACCGCCCGGACGCTAGCCATAACCAAAAACAAGCCTTTGTACGCTATTAACCACGTTGAGGCACACATATACGCCAATTTTATTACTGAGTCTTCCCTGTCTAATTACGTATTGCCGGGTAAGCAACCTACGTTCCCGATGCTTGGCCTAATTGTTAGTGGTGGTCATAGCCAGTTGGTATTATGGCAAGATCACTTTGACTACAAACTCCTAGGACAAACTGGTGATGATGCCATTGGTGAGGCGTTCGACAAGGTAGCCAAAGTACTTGGTCTTCCCTACCCTGGTGGTCCCAGCATTGCAAAACTAGCCGTTAGCGGAGACCCGTTTGCCTATAAGTTCCCCAAAGCCAAGTTGTCTAACAAATATGATTACTCATTCTCCGGGCCCAAAACAGCCGTTTTAAGGGCCGTTCAAAAGCTTTGTGGTAAAGAACACGACTTCCCTAGCTTTAAGCTTGCAGAGCTAATGAGTGAAGCTCAGAAGGCCGATGTTGCAGCCAGCTTCCAACGTATTGCCGTCGAAACGGTAGTTGATAAAACAGTTCTAGCCTTCCAAGAATTCTCGCCTGCCTCAGTTGTGATTGGTGGAGGCGTAGCAGCCAGCCCCGAATTACGCCGACAACTATCGGAAAGAATTTCGATCCCCATCCAGTACACCGACATGAAACTCTGTACTGATAACGGCGCAATGGTGGCTACTCTTGGGTGCTTCAAGATGAAACATAACCTGCCTACGGCCGACCCATATAGCTTGGACATACAGCCTAATTTGTCGATGTAGTCGTCAGGTCTATGTGCTCGACAGGTGGTAAGGGCGGCAAAGGACCGTTATTACCTACACTTTTAGTCTGCGTAGGTTTAGACCTTGTGCGAGCATTGTTTATCAAGTCACGAACTGTTTTCTTTGCTCCGGACGCGTCCCTTGCCCGGTCTTTTATCGCATCATCGCCCATACGTTCATATGAACCTGGGTCCGAACGCTCTACTAAGGCCTTCTGTAAGCCTGTTAGCTCCTCTCCAGGCTGATTGAAGTCTTCCCCATCAAAATCAATGAGCTTATTAAGGACAAACGATCCAAGTTCCTGAGGGTATATTCCCTGTTCAGCGCCAATTGCCATACTTTCCTGTATGGATCTAGCGTGTCCTTCTAATTCCCTTTGTCTCATTTCCTGCGGAGATCGTTTGATAGGAGCTGGTAGCAAATCTTCGTCGGCCACTGTATCTACTTTGCTAAAATCAGCTTTTTCATCACTTAGGAATGACTTATTTGGGATAAAAGTCCCAGTCTGGGCATCAGTAAACCCGGCGATATATTTGGCAGAAACAACTTCCGAATCGTCACTGCTGGCAATAAAGTCTTCAGGCAAATATTCTCTAGCCGTATAGTCCCTGGCGATCTGACCGGGTGTCATGCCCTCTACAGGCCTAGTAGGAAAAACTGTTACAAATCTACCTGCCTCCGGACCATAAAAGCCATCTAAAGATGTTTCGGCGTAGACATCAGCATTGGACTCATCATAAATCTGAAATCGGCTACTAAAATCAAAGTAATCCATGGCTATGCCGCCCTGCTCTTCCAGATATGTGCTAGCGTCCTCGGTGGTTACTGCCCCGCCTGACTGATTAACTCCGATCGCATACTGCACATCAGGCCCAAGCATTGCCTCGATTTTTGATTGCAAATCGGGAGGCAGCTGCCCTACCAAGAGCTCTGGCGGCAATTGTTGATCTGTTGAAGGTAGTAATTTTTCTGGATCTGACATGTTTGTTTTTGTTATAATACTATTAACATTAGCATAATACGCCCACTCTGTCAATATTGACGGTTATGCTTAATGGGGGTATTGTTAACTCGAAAACAAACACGTGCAAAGTGTGATCCTGCTTTGACACTGTCTTGGCGGGATTACACACACAATTCTAGAAACGGGTGGGCGCTGTTTTTAGGGATTCCTGGGTGAGGAAAGCCTTGTTTGCATTTATAAAAGTTTCACGTGAAGACCTGCTGCGGCAGGACTTTTTATAGGCAGTTGTTGATAATTAACAGAGGTGGTATAGTTAGATTATGAATATCTGGAGAGACAATTCCAAGAACATGAATGTGCCAGCCGGTGGCATTCGCTCTGTGGCAGCCTGAACTACCTTCTATTCAACCAATTAATCAGGAAATTCACATGAAACTAGCCAAGGCCTACGAGCCAAACAAATACGAAGATAAGATATACAAACTATGGGAAGAGCAGGGCGCCTTTAAGCCTGTTGATTCCGGCAAAGGGCACTTTAGTGTCGTAATGCCTCCACCCAATGCCAATGCCAATCTACATATAGGGTACGAACTGGTTGCAAGCCTAGAAGATATCATGGCACGCTACAACCGACTACAGGGCAAGGCCACTCTGCTACTCCCTGGCGCCGACCATGCTGGGTTCGAGACCCAATCAGTCTACGAAAAACATCTCGCCAAGGAAGGGAAGAGCCGATTTGACTTCACCCGAGAAGAACTCTACAAGCAAGTCTATGACTTTGTGGCCCTAAACCGTGATAACTTTGGTACGCAGTTGCGCAAAATGGGAATCAGTTGCGACTGGGACAATTTTACCTACACTCTAGACGACAAGATCGTCAATCGTGCCTACACAACCTTTAAAAAGATGTGGGATGAAGGTCTGGTTTACAGGGGTGAACGACTAGTAAACTACTGTACTTTTCATGGCACCGGTTTTGCCGACATTGAGGTAGAACACAAAGAAGAAAAGGGAAGTATCTGGAGTATAAGATACCCGCTGTCCGATGGTAGTGGGGAACTTATCGTAGCAACAACTCGACCAGAAACCATGCTTGGCGACACGGCCGTGGCCGTCCATCCTGATGATGAACGATATAAGAAGTTTGTTGGTAAAACCGTTCGATTACCTCTTACAAATCGCGATATCCCGGTTATTGCCGATGATATGGTAGATATAGAGTTCGGAACCAGTGCAGTAAAGATCACGCCAGCTCACGACCCCAACGACTACTTGGTGGCCGAGCGCCATGATCTGCCAAAAATGACTGTTATCGACTTTGAGGGCAAGATGGGCCACGATATCCCCGAAGTTTACAGGGGCTTAGAAGTTATGGCAGCCCGAAAAGCTGTTCTATCCGATCTAGATGGGCTGGGCTTACTAATTGAGACAAAAGAGCATATCCATCAAGTTGGCCACTGTTACAAGTGCGGAACGATTATTCAACCGCTACTCAAAGAACAGTGGTTTGTAAACATGGATCCCTTAGCGCAAAAGGCGATTCAGGCGCTTAAAGAGGACAAGATTGTCTTCCATCCAGCCAGCAAAAAGGATCAGTTAATCCAATATCTGGAAGGCCTACACGACTGGAACATTAGCCGCCAGATTGCCTGGGGAATATCTATTCCGGCATTCCAGAACGCCGATAATCCCGATGACTGGATCTTTGACGAGCGGGTTGATAAAGAAGAGATTATTGTAGAAGGCAAGACATATCGTCGTGATCCAGATGTTTTTGATACATGGTTCTCTAGCTCTAGTTGGCCATATGCCACTTTAGGCTATCCAGACAACAAAGACCTAAGTCAGTTCTACCCCCTAAGCGTCATGGAGACCGGAGGAGAGATACTGTACCCGTGGGTTAGCCGAATGATCATGCTTGGACTCTACGTGACCGGAGATATACCATTCAAAGAAGTCTACATCCATGGATACGTCATGGCCGAAGACGGAAGTAAGATGAGCAAGTCAATCGGCAATGTTGTTGATCCTCTCCCAGTAATCGAAGAGTTTGGTTCTGATGCACTTCGAATGGGAATTATCAGCGGGCGCGCACCAGCCGTTAACCGTGGTTATGACTCGCGCCGTGTAGAAGAGGCCCGTAATTTCTGTAACAAGCTCTGGAATATAGCACGCTTTATTCAAGAGATGTCTGACGGTAAAGAAGTTAGCGAAGCACATCCAAACAACACAGCAGATCACTGGTTGTTGACTAAATTACAACAAATAATCAAGAATACTTCCTCCCACCTGGACAACTATCGTTTTGCAGAGGCCTACGAACTGCTATACCACTTTGTTTGGGACGATTTTGCTGACTGGTATATCGAAGTCTCCAAAGGCAACCCAAACCTTGGCGTATTACAATATGCGCTAGACAGTATTCTGACGCTTTGCCATCCGTTTGCACCGTTCGTAACAGAGGCCATCTGGCAAGAGCTTGGTCATCACAAGAAGCTCCTCATAAATAGTGCCTGGCCATATCTACCAGAAGCTGATCACAAGCAGGCTAAGGAGTTTGAGGATATTGTTTCAGTAATCACCGAATGTCGTTCTATGGTCAAGGCCATGGGGTTAAGCAAACCCTCTTTAACCCATGATTCAGATACTATTGAGGCTAATGCCGAAATCATTGCTCGTATGGCCCATCTAGGTGCCGTAGAACGCGACAAACAGTCTAATGGCTTCCAACTTACCGCCACCAAGCAAAAAGCCTGGCTAGAGGTTAGTGAAGACGAACTTGCCCGCTTCAAAGACGACCTACACGCCCAACTAGTGGATGCCCAAGTAACAGCCGAAAGACTTCAACAAAGGCTCAACAATAAAGGTTATGTTGCTAGTGCGCCAGAGAAGATAGTCCAACAAACTCGTGATCAGCTGGCCGAAGCCAAGTCTAAGGCCACACAACTTGCAACCGAACTTAGCAACTTAAATTAGATCGAAATAGTCAAACCAGTAGTGCTTGCCACATACTAAACAGCTGTTTAGTATTAACCCATGTATACAAGCACACGAGATCCAGAAAGAATTGAAGTTGGTTACGACGAAGCATTAATATCGGGCATGGCGCCCGACGGAGGACTGTATACCCCGACAGACCTCCCCGAAATATCATTTGATGAGCTGGAACTATATCAAAATTTGCCCTACACAGGCATCTTCTCTATTGTCCACGGGCAATTCGTAGGCAAATCCCTACCAATTGATGTGCAGATGGCAAATGCCCTTGAGGCCTATGGTCCTGATAACTTTCCGGATGCAGTAGGCGGAGTTGTAACTCCTGTAAGACGAATTGGTCGAGGACTGTTCCTTCTAGATCTTTCCGGAGGTCCAACAGCGGCTTTCAAGGATTTGGCTCTACAGGCTGTGGGCAGGGAGATGGACAAAGTACTAGAGCAGCGAGATCAAAAATTAGTCCTACTTGGTGCAACATCTGGTGATACAGGCTCGGCAGCTGAACATGCTGTTAAAGACCGAGAGCGATTAAAAATATTTATGCTAAGTCCTCAAGAAGGAATGTCAGAATTCCAGGCCGGCCAAATGGGGGCCCTTACTGGGGGCAATGTCCACAATCTGAGTGTAGATGGTGCATTCGACGACTGCCAGGACATGGTTAAACGAATTACCGCCAATCCCGAATTTTCAGATCTGGGTGCCGTAAATTCTATCAATATTGGTCGTATTACTTCTCAGATCCCATATTACGTGGCTGGATATCTGGAGCTCATGAAGCAAACTAACGGAGAGCTTGGCGACCCCATGGATGTTGTCATACCAAGCGGTAACTTTGGTAATGCGTTGGCCGGACACTATGCCAGGGAAATGGGAATTCCTATTCGAAACATCATCCTCGCAACTAACGAAAACGATGTTCTTAATAGACTTGTCCAAACCGGCCAGTATGAAAACAGGGGTAGTCAGATAACCACCAGCCCGTCTATGGATATTGGGAAGTCCTCCAATCTAGAACGTTTGTTCTGGGAATTCTTAGGGCAAAATGGAGCAATGACAGGAAGATTTATGCGTCAGTTCGAAACAGAAAAACGTGTCAGTTTTGTGGAATACGGCCTGAGCCGAACAGCTATGAAAGACGCCGGGTTTAGAAGTGGTACCTCTAGCCACGACGCTCGTGTGTCGACCATTGCACGAGTCTACTCCGACACTAGAGGCAGAGAAGTAATTGATCCCCATACCGCAGATGCCGTTTACGTTGCCCGTAATACAGCTTCGATGGATATTCCAACGCTAGTCTTGTCTACCGCCAACCCCGTAAAGTTCGAGGGCATTGTAGCCAGAGCAATTGGGGCAATTGGGATACCAGCTCGTAGTAAAAGATTCGAAGACATCGAACGTTTGGGAAGGGACGGATTCGTGAAACTACCCAATGACGTCGAGGCGGTCATGGAATATATCCGCGATAATCGCTAGAAACTAAGCCACGTCTAGAGCACTACGCACCCTGGCGGTTGATTCGGCAGAGTCATAGTCGTTAAACCACATGACATGCCAACCGGCTTTACCGGCGGGCATTAAGTTAGCTCGAGTGTCATCAATCAGCAGTATCTCTTTGCCTTCAACACCAGCCATAGCCTCGGCGATCTCGTATATCTTGGGGTCGGGCTTAATATAGCCAACCCGTGACGAGTCGACAATGGCATCGTATTCAATATTAGGTATAAGGCTCTTATCTAACATGTCCTGAATGAAGCCGCTACCAATGTTACTCATTAGTCCGACTCGGTAGTTTTCTGCCGCCCAGATAATAAGCTCGTGCATTTCGGCGATTGGCTCTACGGCGTCTAAATAATAACTTTGCCAGTCGATACTCGGTAGCCCTAGGTCTTTAGCGAAGGCAATGTTGAACTCCGGTATGCTCATCTTGCCGGTGCAAATAGCGTCGTTATACTGCCAAAAAGCGGTCTCGATGGAATCAGGCGAGAGCTGAGTATCCTCGGCAATAGCCGTGAAAGCACGGTGGTAAAAACGAACCAAACAACCATTTATATCGAAATAAATAAATTTCACGCCACTCTTGGTGGTCTTTTTACCGGTCTTACCCCCAAGTGCCCCGCCAACCAGCTGGTCGAGGGTCATATCTAGAACGTCGGCAATCTGCTTGATTGTAAAGATTGACGGCGCCTTTATTGCCCCCCGCTCAATCTTGGCCAGAGTAGAGTAGCTTAACCCAGCCTTTTGACACATGGCCTGTTGAGTTAAGCCAACCTTTTGACGGGCCCGCTGCAGCTGCTTGCCCAATGTTTTCTCGTCAATAGCTAATGCCACCGTTATCTCTCACCCATATTAGCCATATAGTACCAGAATATGCGCTTTTTTAACACTTAATTAGCATTATGCGGCTAACTAAAGAATGTTCATGGTTAGCGTAAAGAACACGATAAAGGCAATCAAGCCAGCTATGCCAGCCACCATCAAGGATTGCGAAGACTGTCCGCCGTTGCGTCTTTGGGACTGATTATAAATCCAGGCCCCGGCACCGACTCCAAATATTAGTGAAACCATAAAACCACTCATTGATATAAGTATATCCTGTATGTCGTTTAAAAGGCTAGTTTTTTGGCCATCTCGGCTAATGCTGTGTGGTCTGGATCAGCAGTTGGGTCGGGTCTGTTGGTGAACTCGGCGTCACTATCGATAGGTATTAAATGAGCGTGCGCATGGTCGATATCTAGACCAACGATCGACAGACTTATTCGCTTCTTGTTAGGAAAAACTACTCGAAGACGCTCACCAACCTTGCGGACAGTAGTCCAGAAGGCCTCGGCGTCTATGTCTTTCATGTCCAGGAATGTCTCGACTTGGATCTTGGGGACAACTAGAACATGCCCGGGCTGGATGGGATTTATGTCCATGAAGGCAATTGTTCGTTCGTCTTCGTATACTTTGTGGCAGGGAATTTCGCCCTTAATAATCTTGACGAAGATTGACTCGATCATCCTTCTGCCCCTGAGGGTTCATAGATCTGAGCTTCTAGCTGGTCAATCCGCTTGGCCATCTCTCCGATCATGTCGCAAAGCTCGGCGATCACTTTATCTTGTTCTTGAACTGCCTCCTTGAGGCTTAAATGACTAGTTTTTCGAGCACTAATCTGGCTCTCTTGAAATAATTCCCAAAGTAATCCCATAACATCTCCTTTTTATCTATTCTACACCTGTAGACTAGGGTACAATATTGTTATGTTTAAAAAGTTCTGTTTGTGGCTAACCACAAATCTATTCTTGGTTAGTGCCATTTGTTTGGTAACTATCGGTTCGGCCTCTTATTTACTGACTCCAAACTATATAAAAAAGTGGGCCGAAAAGAGCGGGGCGTTTAGTTCCTTAGCTGATATAACTATCAAGCGAGCTGCCGCATCACAGACTGATAAAGGTGCTGGCGCCGGCCAGATACCCTATAGCAATGAGTTAGTGCAAAAAGCTGCCAAAGACGTGCTCTCCGAGCAATTCTACGCTTCGTCGACCGATACATTTATTGAGGGTAGTTTTGCATGGTTAAGGCGCCAGAGTCCTAATCCAACATTCGATATCGACCTTACTGAGGCTAAAACTGGTTTTATTAACAGGCTAGGGGAACTGGCCGGCGAGCGATATCAATCCCTACCTCTCTGTGCCAACAATGCGCAGCCAAAGTCATTAGACCTATTAACTATAGATTGCAAGATTACCGACTACGACACCGAGCTGGCTATAACCGAGCAAAAGAACTCATTATTGGCCGATCAGACACTTTTTGATAAGTCGGCCATAACATCGGACAGCGTCGGTCAATTAAATGGCAAGAACTTCTTTGAAAGACACGATGAAATACCTTATATATATGTGGCCATCCAAAAAACACCGTTAGTATTTGGAGCTTTGGCTATATTATCTGGGTTGGCGGTAATCTTTTTAGCCGAGTCCAAAAAGAAAGGCCTCCGTAAACTAGGATGGCGAACGATTGTTGCGGGCATACTGGGTATAGTCGTAACTACCCTTAGCTACTTTGCAATTGCTGCGGCCAAAGATCTAGCCTTAGGTCAAAAAGACGGCACAACTGTCGGCATATACAAGAATATTGTGGCTGCCGCCATGGACGCCATCCGAATAGACACAGCTATAGTCGGCATCTCACTTGCTGCAGCATCACTAGTACTGGGGCTTATTGTTATTCGATTAACAAGAGTTCGAAAGAATAAAACAAATATAGAAAAGCTAGAGAGCAACAAAGGAGAACTAGGAGGAGGCCAGCTGCTAGAAGAGCAGGAGGAAGAATATGTTGCCGAGTTAGACGAAGATATGCCAGAAGTTAGCAGCCACCATCGTCCAACACCTCCCAAGAAATCAGGGCCAGTTCCTAGTGATAAGCCACTCAATAAACCCGCTACCACGGCGCCAACCGTTAAAGCCCAGACAAGGCCTAGACCCAGCCGACCTTCCAACCTAATACAATAGCTCTTCTGATCTGTTAAAATAAGCTAGTCCATTCCGTGGAGAGGTGTCCGAGTGGTTGAAGGAGCTGCTCTCGAAAAGCAGTATGCCGGAAACGGTATCGAGGGTTCGAATCCCTCCCTCTCCGCCATTTTTCAGTTACAATAAGCGTAATGAATTTATCAAAACGTGGCCGAGTTATTCTTTCTTTAGCCTGTGGACTTATTACTTTCGGTGGTGCATTTTTTATTTTTGGGAACCCTAATCAATCAACTGATTTATCTATAAAGGAAGCAACTTCTAATCCTGCAGCAGTTAATCCAGATATATTTGTGCCAGTAGTTCCTAAAAAAGCGACCTACACAAGTGAGATTCTATTCATGGGCGATTCCATGCTGGCAAGAGGCGTAGGTCAAAAGATAAAACAGGGAAGCGACCCTTTTATCAATGTTAGCGGTGTTTTAGCCGATCATGACGCCAGAATAATTAATATCGAAACAACAATTGCCGATCCATCAAAAGCCGTTCAAGCAAGTGGCAAACTATATACGTTCAATGCTCCGCTCGAGAGCTTAAAATCACTCAAGAAAGCAAATATTGATCTGTCGGTGCTGGCCAATAACCATACCAGCGACTATGGCCCAACGGCAACAACCGATATGCTAGATCAGTTTAATAATGCCAAGCTTGCAACCGTTGGTGCCGGAAAAACAGTAGAGCAAGCCTTTGCGCCCACTATTGTCGAGGTGCAAGCAAAATCAGCTGGACAACCCAATAAGACTGTTCGACTAGCCGTAATTGGGGTTAACGATATCGAAAACACCTACACCAAAGTCTCTACTAGCAGAGCTGGGTCTGCCTATTTCGACAAGAAACTAATTGCCAAGTCAGTCAAGCAGGCTAAGAGTTCAGACAAAGCCGATATAGTAATCGTCTTCCCGCATTGGGGTGTGGAATATACTAGCATCCCCTCTGCCAGACAAAGAGAATGGGGCAAGTTCTTTATAGATAGCGGGGCAGATGTGGTGATTGGCGGTCATCCCCATGTCGTACAGCCCACCGAAGAGTATAAGGGCAAATATATCGTCTACTCGATGGGTAACTTCATCTTTGATGGGATGAGCGGGGATGCCCTAAAGGGTCAGATGATATCGTTAAAGGTAACTAAGACATATCCGGCAGGCAATATAGAGGTCTCAAAACCATCGAATATACCAACTGTGATTGATTCTAACGGATTCCCAAGCAAGCTATGAAATACCAAGAAACAAACGCCACCCCAGTAGACGAGCACATCGTCACCAAATTGGTGTCAGAAGCAGTCTATGGCGGAGTATCCTCGCCCCAGTTAGTACGTGATTACGGTCACATACAACAAGAAGCCCGGATAGGCCTAGAAGCCCAGTTGCCCGATCCGGACAACTTTGGATATGGAGTTAATGGTACAGAGGCGAGCATAGTTATGAAGGGGCAGCCCGAAACGCTACACTTTGCAACTTCAGCCGAGGGGCAGGTGACAACCCTTGATCTAAACGACTTTGGGCTCCCGCCACTTCCTGAGGGGCAAAGCTACGACAGACAGGAAAGAGCTAGCTTTTTGGCAGTCCTAAGAGATCGTCACGAACAAGTCGCTGCCGTAATGTGTTATACAGACGCCGTTTATCCCTTTATGGATAAGCAGGGCAGGAGTGTTGCCGTGCCTGGTCGGTACGCATTGTCATATGCACCAGATAAAGATGGTCAGAGGAGGCTAGCTTGGACTGGAATAAATAACCTCAACTCGACTCTTGATGCAGTTGGAGTGCTCTTAACAAGCGATTCGGGCGCAAGGGGAATCGTACGTAGTGAAATCACCGAAAGAGAAACCGGCAAAGTTGGGCGTCGGACTATAAGACTATCTGTGGCTGACAATACCGACTTTGACGGCAGAGTTGTGATCATTAAGCCGGCATCTAAAACAGATGATAAAATTACTCCAGAAAAAGTAGCCCAAGCCGAACGCAAAACAACAAGAAGGGCAAAAATACGTGCTGCCAGTAGTGGACTATTATTCTTAACTGGTGGCCTATCTTATCTTCAGGATCCACCAAAAATACCACCGACCTCAATATCCATAGATGATTTTAAGGGCGGCGAAGACGTATCCGAGAAGAACACAAACGAAGCCCTAAAGGCATACTTTGAGGGAGATCAAGAATCTCTCGATAGACAAGCCAAAGAGGGAGGTTTTGAACCACTTATAGACCTGTCGGCCTCATTAGACTTTGAGCCCCTGCAGTACCTAGAAGGAGTCGACCAATTTCGTTTCCCGTCCCGAGTCACTTCCTTGGAAGACTTAAAGCAATCTGTAAACAGTCGCTTTGGTAATGTAATCGTGGTTCACTCCAATCTCCCCAGAGCGAAAGAGAGCGAAAACTTCGAGTTCGATCCGATAAACGATCTCGACGCTCGTAATGCCGAAGTTCTAACTTATGAGCTTCTCGGAATGCTGACCAGAATCGACAACCGGCTAGTAGACGAACCACTTAATGTTTACTTTGGCCGCAATATAAAAGTAGATGGTAGTAGCGTTGTGGGCTGGGCTTCGTTGCCACGAGGAATCATGTTGGACATCAATACTGATACCTCGACTGTCGGGCACGAGCTGACTCACGTTATCGACCAATCAACTGGCGATGATCTATCGAGTGCCGTAGCAAGTGTTGATGACGGTGTAGATTATGCCGACATGGATACCTACAAAAAGTCCAGCCTAAAGAACGAGCAAGGACAAACCATCTACGCTAGTACCTATTCTTCGGCAAATGCAGACGAAGATACCGCCGAGATGCTATCTATACCTCTGGGTTCAGAGGTTGTACCAACCTTCGAAAGAGGGCCGTTGTTTAATAAGTTCAAGGCTGCTCTCGACGCCATGGAAGAACAGGCGCCAGGTTCGGTCGCCGGATTCCTAAGTGGCATGATGAGGGACTACCCGCATGATATCGATATACCAGATATCGTAGAGGGCAACGTCGACATGGCACTAAGAAATTCAGCAAATCTTACAGAAGAAGCATTCAAAATATCGAGATTAATCTTTAGTTTGACCTTATTAACAGAGATAGCAGGACTGAGTAACTTGGCTAAACTAAGAGGAATGGGCGGCCAACCGACGCCCGGACGCAAGAAGACAATCCTCGAAAATATTTTTAAAACAGACTAGCCTGACCGATAGTTTATTTACTTAATCTCTACTATCTTATCGTTTTCACCATAACAATCTGTGGTGCCGGATGCCTTTAGGAAATCCGTAGGCATCTTATACTTATCTATCACACTGCAGCTTAGTCTTTCTTGGGTATGCACAACTTCAGTCCATTCGCCTTTATCATTGAAGGCTATCCCATGGTAAGGGCTATCACAACCAGCGCCATAAGATATAAGCCTATCTTGTTCGTACGCATCAATCGAGGTCATAACATAATCTGTTTTACACGCGGCAAAATTCTTCTTAGAAAGAGTAACTATGTATTCCTTACCTCCCTGGCTAGATACCTTGTCCAGGTCATTGATAGCTTCTAATGTAAATTCTGTCGGAGCAGAGAATTTCTTGCCATCAATAGTACAGTCGTATGGGCGATCCTTCTCTTTGCTAGGAGTCATTTTGCCGTTCTCATTAAAGCACTGGTAGTAACTAGTTACCTCTGGCTGGCGAGACACTACCTTTGCATCCTGTGGTCGATTGTCTTTATCGCTATTTAGCCAAACTCTCCATCCAACAACTCCAATAGCTACAACAACAATTAAAGATAGAATCGCCGCTAAATGCGCGATTCCTGATTGGTTATTCTTTAATCTCATACCCATCCCTTTTTATTTGGTGAATTTAATAGATTTGGCTATATATTCATAGTCGGCTAGGAAACGTGAGTTATCAGTATCTGGTGGCATTTCGTCATCAGGCCAATCGTGATGATATTTCTCTCTAAACTCTACACGAAGAACTCTTTTATCATTATCATCAAAATAGTATCTATGGTCGGTGAATGATTCAACTTTTGCGTCTGGAGGCCCTAAATAATCTACTCTAGAGAATAGTGCCTTATGGCCGTCATCTCTGGTTCCATCAAAAAGTATTTTTGCGAAGTAATCGTCTTTAACATTTTTCTTTAGACCATCATATGAGGTCCACACATAGTCGCCGCTGTAATCATTGAATTCAATTGTTACTTTAGCTTCCTTATCCGCATTGGGGTACAGAATTATTGGCTTAGACTCTTTTGTCCAATCCGGCTCTGTTTTTGATGGACCTTCACAGCAGTCTACCCATTTATATGGTTCCAGAGTCCAGTCTTCTGGATATTTATAGCTAAAGTGGCCCGTAGAATCAGTGGTAGTCACGTATTTCTGCGCTAATACTTTTATACTAACCCAGCCTATTACTGCCAAAAACACAATCATAACTGCAAGCCATCTTTTCTTAAAGCTAAATGGCAAGCCGCGCAGCTTACTACTTTTTTTGGAATGTTTCTTCATGCCCATCCTTTTGTTTATTACTTAACAGTATGGCTTAGGGTAGGGCAAAATAAAAGACCTCCTTTTCAGGAGGTCAGAATGTTCATGGTGTACCTGGGCAGGAAGCTACGCCATTTCACCAAGTGCTCAAAGCAAGCTTTTTGCGCGCTTGGCTCATGAACGAACCTTACGGTTCGGATTCGCTAGGCGAATCAACCAATACAAAGGCCCCTCTTTCGAGGGGCTCTTGTATTGGTGTACCCGACAGGATTCGAACCTACGACCTTTGGCTCCGCAAGCCAACGCTCTATCCAGCTGAGCTACGGGTACTAGAAAGAACAGGGGTTATTGTAGCATTTTTTATCTGTTATTTCCAGTCCCTAGAACAAATGAAAGGGAGGGGCTATCAGTGGGGTGAGTATTACTAATCCGGCAATTACTCCTAATGTATCGAATAATATATCGGAGAGCGAGTTCCGTAGTGTTTCGTAGCCAAAAATAATTCCATATCGGCGCAAGAACGGGGAAATAACAAAGATTTCTAATGGCTCCCATAGGACCATAATTACTAGTGCTACGAACGGATCAACCAACCACCCCAACATCACACCGGTGCTGAAATGAATAATGCTCCAAAGATCAAAGATCTTGCCATTACGTTCTGGTAGAATTCCACTCATTTAGAATCGTATTTTGTGCATTAAACGATCCACAAAGTCCAGTTCGCGCTGTTCGACAGGTAAATGATTATCCAAAACATCTAAGATCTGTTCTTTATCTTCGGCCGAGAAATAAATACTAAGTCCCGGAACAAATCTCTGCAAAGGCAATAGCCAAATAGACTCCACTCCTTCTTCTTGTACGAGCGAATAGGATTTAAAATTGGCATACGGAAAGTGCTTATCTCCAATTTGGAGGCCGCTAGAGTCTATCTTGTATGGTAGCTCTCGTGGCTTGCGAGCGGCAATAACCCCGAACAACCCGCCAGTGATTAGAACGATTGCGGTCGTTAACTTGTCTTGACGAGTCATAAAGAAAGTAATGCCTGCAGCCACAATAGAGGCAAGGGTTAACATTAGGTACCAACCGCTGGTTTTGTCGTGAGCTATAAATTCAGAGGCCGTCCAATTTACGACCTCGTCTGGTACGTCATATTGTGGGTCACTATACTGATTGGCCACCGTAACTTCAGGATCACCGGTAAACTGCCACTGGCTATCAGGGTCTGCTGAGTCAGGGGCGGCCGGAGGGGCTACCGGGTTTTGGTCATCTTGCATACGCTTATTGTACCAGGATATAGCTACTTCTTACGAGGACTACCATTGATCGAACATTTACTGTATAATCTACCTCTGTTAGCCACATATTGCGGAGGGGTACCCAAGTGGCTTAAGGGGACGGTTTGCTAAATCGTTAGTGGGGCGCAAGTTCCAGCGAGGGTTCGAATCCCTCCTCCTCCGCCAAATAAGATTCCTGAGCTTAGCTCGGGTTTTTTATTTTATAATGCAAATAATTTTAATAGCGTAAAAGAAATAGCCCCGGTAATCGGGGCTATTTCTTTGGCGGAGAGGGTGGGATTCGAACCCACGAGACCCTTGCGGGCCTGACGGTTTTCAAGACCGTTTCCTTCGACCACTCGGACACCTCTCCATATGTGACTGTTATTTCTAACAGGGGTGATTATATCATCAAAATCTGGTTATCCCAAGTACTAAGCTTGGGCGAAGACCGCAGCATCAACTGATAAGGCGCCGGCCTCCAGTAGAGTAGAAGCTGCCGATGCTAGGGTTGCGCCAGTAGTAACTACGTCATCTATTAATATTATTCTTTGGCCCTTGATAAGTTCTGGGCTAGTTAGCCGGTAGGCTTGGTCTAGTTGTTGGATCCTTTTTGTGCGCGACGAGCCTAGCTGTCTAACGTTCTTGACCCTGACGAGTACATTTAGCGATGCATTTCCAGACATCCGGGATAGATACTTAGCAATCAAAACCGCTTGGTCATAACCGCGTTGCCGACGCCGATATGAGGCAGTAGTAACAGGGACCAAAATATACCCTTTGGGTAGCACAGTAGACCGGCTTATGGCCCTGGCAAGCAAGCTGCAACCAGCCTGAGCCCTGTCGAATTTGGTTAGCCTTACTAGTTCTTTAGCCAAACCAGTGTAGCTTGAATGCACCGCAACCCTTCGAACACCTTTAATTCGTATTTCTGTGTGCGTTCGGGGCATGCTATTCCAGCAAACCTCGCAGACCAACGATCCTTCTTTACTACAGCCGATACAAAGATGTGGTGCAAACCAAGAGATTATTGTTTCAGCAGGTGACATACTGCGGATTATATAGCCAGGCTCTACTATAAACACATCCAGATACTCAGAAGAGATATCAAGTACTCATAACCTAGTCATTGAACACATATTTCGTCTAATGTTGTTGATATTGTGTTGTAAATATACCTATTATGGTTGAAGCACAAATTTTACTAAGTTATACTACCATTAACACAAAAACGCTAGCTTTATAAATATGACATTTGACCTGGAGGGTAACAGAGTATGGCTCGACGAAGCCGAGATGAAGATCTGCTTATGGAAGACGAGCTAACCGCTGCTTTCTTAGGCGAAGATGATGGACCAGTAACTGAAATAGAAGAAACCGTAGTAGCTACGGCTGCGCCCGTGGCCGCCGCCGACGAATGGGACGAAGAAGAGGCCGTACCTGGCCAATTAGCCGTAGATGTTTACGAAACAAAAGAAAAGCTAGTTGTTAAAGCTCGTACTGCCGGTGTAAACAAGAGCGAACTTGATGTCAGCATCGCTGACAACACACTAAGTATCCGTGGTACACTTTCTGCCGGAAACGAAGACGGGGTAGAGAACTACTTTGTTCAAGAATGCTATTGGGGAGAATTCTCTCGTAGCATCACTCTTCCTGTACCAGTTAAGGAAGAAGAAATCGAAGCTGTACTTAAGGATGGTGTCCTAACTATTAGCTTCACCAAACTAAAGCAAGATACAGTCAAGAAGATCCAGGTCTTGTAAACCTATCCGGATAATCTACTCTAAACCACTCCTTTGGGGGTGGTTTTTTATTGGCCTGTACATGACGGATGCAGGCCAAATAAAAAGAACCCCGTATGGGGTTCTTTTTTGAATAAAGCTTGGGTTAGCTTGTTCCGCCGACGAATCGTTCAAGTACGAACTTGACGATGATCTGGGCAAGAGCCACTACTACAAGACCAATGACGGCGTACATGATAGTGTTCTTGGCTTTTTGGATGTTGCCAGAATCACCACTGGAGGTGATGTACTGGATACCACCTACGATAATCATAACAACTGCTATGATACCGACAATAGCCGAGAAAAGGTTTAGACCCAAAGAAACAGCTTCGTTAACTTTGGTAGTTCCGTCATCTCCTGTACTACAGTCGTCTGTACTATCTGTTAGTTTTAATCTTGTTCCGCCACAAAGGGAACCATTTAGGTCTCCGTCAGCAGCATATACTGCGACTGGGGCTAAGACTGGCGCAGCAAACAGGCCAAAAGCCATTGCTGAGATAATCATTTGTTTTAATTTTTTAATCATTTTCGTTATTACCTTTCGTTATTCTATCTGAATTTATACCATAAACTCTT
>JBPOHZ010000005.1:0-35934 GCA_052034955.1 Candidatus Saccharimonadota bacterium
GTCGTGGTGTGATCGTAGAAAAAGTACTAGACCTAGTTGTTGACCTGCTACCAAGCCCAATCGAGCGTGGTTCTACTTGGGGTACCAACCCTAAGACTGGCGACGAAATCGAGCGCAAGCCTGATGCGTCCGAGCCAATGTCTGGCCTAGCCTTTAAGATCGCTACTGACCCATTTGTTGGTAAGCTAGCTTACTTCCGTGTTTACTCCGGTACGCTAAAGTCTGGAAGCTACATATTTAACAGCTCAACTGGCGAAAAAGAACGTGTTGGACGTGTTGTACGTATGCAAGCCGACAAGCGTGAAGACGTCGAAGAAGTCGAAGCTGGTGACATCGCCGCTATCGTCGGACTAAAGGGAACTACTACTGGTCAGACTCTTTGTGATCCAGCTCATCCAATTGTTTTGGAAAGCATCGACTTCCCAGATCCTCCAGTTAGCATTGCTGTCGAGCCAAAGACCAAAGCCGACCAAGAAAAGATGGGTATCGCTCTTCAGCGCCTAGCAGAAGAAGATCCAACCTTCATCGTTAAAGTTGACGACGAAACTGGTCAGACTATCCTGCGTGGAATGGGTGAGCTTCACCTAGAAATCCTTGTCGATCGTATGAAGCGCGAATTCCAGGTTGAGGCTAACATCGGTCAACCTCAGGTAGCTTACCGCGAAACTATCCGTAAGGATGCTGTCGAAATCGAAGGTAAGTTTGTTAAACAATCTGGTGGACGTGGACAATACGGTCACGTTTGGCTACGACTTTCTCAGAACGAAGCTGGTAAGGGCTTTGAATTCATCAACTCCATCAAGGGTGGTGCCGTTCCTAGCGAATACATCAAACCTGTAGCTCAAGGTATCGAAGAGGCTATGAACAACGGTGTTCTTGCTGGCTACCCAGTCGTAGACATCAAGGCCGAACTTTACGACGGAAGCTACCACGATGTTGACTCCAACGAAATGGCCTTTAAGATCGCTGGATCAATGGCCCTACAAGCCGGTGTTAAAGCCGCCAACCCAGTCCTCATGGAGCCTGTCATGAAAGTAGTAGTTGTTACACCAGAAGAATTCATGGGTGACGTAATTGGTGATCTTAACAGTAAGCGTGGACGAATTGAGTCTATGGAAGACCTAGCCGCTGGAACCAAAGAAATTACTGCATTTGTACCACTAGGTGAAATGTTTGGCTACACTACAAACCTTCGTAGCTCAACCCAGGGTCGAGCCAGCTCAAGCATGGAGCTAGACCACTACGCCGATGTTCCTGGACACGTTGCAGAGGCCATCATCGCCAAAAACGCTAAGTAGAGTCCAATGCCCTCGCCAGAACAAAACAATAAACCCGAATCTGGTCCTTCAAATACAGTCTATGGATTATCGGAAGATAGTCAGTTTTCGGCCGCCTGCCATCAATACTGCCCAGGATCAATAGACAATATATTGGCCGATACCGGTGTAAGAATTGCAGCTAATCTGTGCATGAAAGACGTATCGATGGGATATTCCGGCAATGAATATATCATTGATATACCTGTTGAGTGTCGTGGCCCTCGAAAGGCATTGCTTAGCACTACGGTTAGATGCGGCGCTAGATTATTGCAACCAGCTGTAGTTAAGCTGTCACTGCCATAGACTAGTAGCACTACAATAGAGGGTTTACAAACATCGGTGGCTCATCTATAATTAGTTGGTAACTCGCGAGAGGGCTTTTTGATTTATGTCTGGCCGACGCCTAGACATGAACCAAAATATGGATCGCGTAGACACCAAATAGCTCTTATCAATTAAACAAGGAGAATCAACCAAATGGCTGATAACTTTGACCGAACAAAACCGCACGTTAACGTCGGTACTATGGGACACGTTGACCATGGTAAAACAACACTAACAGCAGCTATTACAGCTGTACTTGCTAAGAAACTTCCTAGCGCCGTTAACCAACCTATCGCTTATGATCAGATTGACAACGCTCCAGAAGAAAAAGCTCGTGGTATTACCATTGCTACTTCTCACCAGGAATACGAAAGCGAAAAGCGTCACTACGCTCACGTAGATATGCCAGGACACGCTGACTATGTTAAGAACATGATCACCGGTGCTGCACAGATCGACGGCGCAATCCTAGTGGTTGGTGCTAACGATGGTCCACTTCCACAAACTCGCGAGCACGTACTACTTGCAAAGCAGGTTGGTGTTCCAAAGATCGTTGTATTCATGAACAAGATGGACCTTGCAGATCCAGAACTAGTAGAACTAGTAGAAATGGACATCCGCGAATTGTTAGCCAAGAATGGTTACGACGAAGATGCACCTATCATCAAGGGTTCTGCAACTAAGGCTCTTGAAGGCTCAGCTGCTGACGAAGATGCTGTTATGGAACTTGTTAAAGCTCTTGACGACTTCATTCCAGAACCAACTCGCGAACTAGACAAACCATTCCTAATGCCTATCGAAGACGTCTTCAGCATTAAGGGTCGTGGAACTGTTGCTACAGGTCGTATCGAACAAGGAATCGTAAACGTTAACGACGAAGTTGAAATCGTTGGTATCCGCGATACTCGTAAGAGCGTTGTAACTGGTGTCGAAATGTTCAAGAAAAACCTTGACCAAGGTCAAGCTGGTGATAACGTTGGTATCCTACTTCGAGGAGTTGAGCGCGACGATATCGAACGCGGTCAAGTTCTTTGTAAGCCAGGAAGCATCACTCCTCATACTGAGTTTGATGCCGAAGTTTATATTCTTACCAAAGAAGAAGGTGGACGTCACACTCCATTCTTCAAGGGTTACAAGCCTCAGTTCTACTTCCGTACAACTGATGTAACTGGTGAGGTTGAACTTCCAGCCGACAAAGAAATGGTTATGCCTGGTGATACAATCACTTTCAAGGTAAAACTATTAGCTCCTATTGCTATGGAGCAAGGTCTTAACTTTGCTATCCGCGAAGGTGGCCGAACCGTTGGTGCTGGTGTTGTTACCAAGATCAACAAATAGTTTTCATTAACTTCTTAAAAGACCCTCTCCGGAGGGTCTTTTTTGATGCTATAGTACATTTTATGAACAGACTCAAAACCATACACGAGATCGATAATAGTCCAAATACTGTCAAATACTATTGGGCTACCGATTCGGGGCTACATAGCACATCCAGAAGTTTAGCCCTGTCAGCACTAGCTGGCGGTGTTTTCTTCGGAGCAGTACTCGGCATAAAAGACCAAATTACATCTGTTGTAGTAACTGCTCTGCCAGATGATGGCGATGCCTTCATAGATAGAGCCGAAAAACAATTTGAAGATTATTCCAAAACACATCCAGATCAAAAGGGATTTACACCAAAGTTTGATTCATACGTAGACCTTGATTCATTGAGTATCGAGCCAGAGTCAGCACACGCTATAGAGGCCATGAGAGTCTATTCTACTGTTAAGGAGATGTTCCATAAAGATGAAGCTTAGACATGTCGCCCTAGTTGTAGGCTCTTATTTTATACCCGCAGGCGAATCACCCCCACCTCCACCCCCAGAGCCTGTTAATTCAAGTTATGAGATCACCTATGGAAGCAATGTAGTTGATAGTTCTGAAAACAACATGGCAATTGCCGTTATTGCAGGTATGGCCCTGGTAGGGGCATACGGAGCATATGTCGATAATAGATCAGAGCAATAATCTTATTGTTGTCTTAAGAAACTACCTTTAGGTTCGTTGGCAATATTAAGCCAGTACTTCCATTGAGGGTCAGGGTGATCATATAGTGCTGTTACATCAACTTTTCTTATTAATCCAGCTTCGGAAGGTACTACTAAATGGCGGCTCGCTAATTCAGGATCAGCAGGATTATGCCTTTGGTCGATACTGGCATCAAGCAAGCTACCAAAGACTCTCTTAGCTACGTTAAAGTTAGGACCACATTCCTCGTCTGCACGACTTCTCCTGATGAGTTCTTCATATGCTCCATTAGTTACTTCGGGTATATCTTCTTCTTTATAAACACCGCTTTCTATACCAATTCGAAGGGCTAGTTCAATCATGTCTTTGCCAAAACGACCCATCTTGGTGAATCGCATTATGCCGTCATTTATGTCGTCTAAAGAAACTATTGCTAATGCTATCAATTCCATAAATACTTCAGTTGGTCTATCACGTACAACCTCTAAATCTCCAGGATGTTTAGATATAGCTACGTTTACTTCAGAAAATCCACATCCATCATTCAACCTTTTACAATGAGCTGCGCATCCGGCGATCATGTCATTATGCATTCGACTGATCCCATCAACAATACTGGGATTCTGTTCGTCCTTGACCGCATCTTGTAATCCGCAAAGTACATCTTCGAGGTCTCCGCAACTATAATCAGGAATTCGTTCGAATTTTACTATTTCTTGTTCTGATACTGGTAACAACAGCCCGCTGGCAGATGGTCTAAAGTTTGGATCAGTCATAGTATTATTCTGATACATTTTTGTTTTTCTGCAAATCGTATTTGTATATATATCAATTTTGTCGTAGAATAACAGGGTAAATTAATGGTGATGACTAAAAGTCACTGCAAAGTTCTTATAGCGTTGCAGAGATGTTACATCACAAGGAGCACACATGGCTGACGCCAAAAAAACCCCAGATAGTAAACCACGAATTCGTATTCGTCTAAAGGCCTATGACCACAAAGTTATCGACCAAGCCGCCAAGCAAATTGTAGATACCGCACTTCGAACAGGTGCCGTTATCGCAGGACCAATTCCACTTCCTACCAAGCGAACAACTTACACAGTAGTAAAGAGTCCTCACGTCTACAAAAAAGGCCGTGAACAGTTCGAAATGCGCGTTCACAAGCGTCTTATCGATGTCATGGACCCAACACCAAAGACTATTGATAGTCTTATGAATATTAGCCTTCCTGCCGGCTGCGACGCTGAAATAAAAATGTAATCTGTATGCATACGTCAGATAACAACCTAGCAAGAGTTTTTGAAGCCGCAGAAGGTAAAAGACTCAGTGAAACACTTGTCGATCGAGTTGAGGGCGGTGTAATAGATAGAGCACAGGCTTTACGAGATATTTTAATTAGGTCAGATAAACCAGATGGTTTTGTAGTATCAGAACAAGACCAAGCTAAGCTACATGACGTCCAGTACGCGGGCGATAACATGGTCTGGACATTAAATGTTCAGGTTGGAACAATCGAGACAGTAATGCTAGGCATAACTGACGGTAAGGGCTCAATGTCTAAATGGATTTTTAATAAAACCGATACCGTCAGCAGGCAGCACTTAACAGTACATGATGACTGTATATTTATGTGGGATACGCCGGCAGAAGACGAGTCACCCATATTCGTAGTCGCGCCTATATCTGGACCAGCTAAAAAACTCGCAAGCGATATCGAGATAACGCCCGCCAGAAGCAACCAGCCCGCCAGCATGGGTTCACTGGTTATTAGCACCATCCAAGAAGTAGCCGATCAACTTAATCCTCAACAAGCACGACTTCCTTTGGCCTAAGTAATTACCGCTAATTATTGTTATACTTATGTTAATAAATGAGTGGTAGCAGTAAATTCATTCCTATTCTAGCTTGGTTAATTCTTTGCCTAGCCTTAATGACAATATTGTTTCTTGTCACTAAACTAGTAACTTCATTCACCTTTGCTCGACAACAAAGTCGTTTGAAGCAGCATAAAGCAATAATTAATGAATACCGTGCTCCTAAAGATTTATCACCTCCGGAAATTGGGTATCTCTTCGACCGAAGATTCAGTATCAATGAATTATCATCTGTACTGGCGATACTTGTTTCCAAAAACCTAGTTAAGCTGTCTGTAAAACAACAGATAAATATCTCTGTAGTCAGCAACATCGAAACTCACGGTCTTAGCTTCGTAGAGCTAGAACTACTAGGTTATATACGTTCAAAAAAACATACATCTTGGGATGAACTTGAAGCAGAACTTGGGCTGTATAGCCACTTTCAGAAAAGCTTAGAAAATCAGGTCAGGAAACAGCTCCGGTTAAGTGGATATATCACTGAAGCATCAAACCAAGCTGGGATTATTCGTAAATGGCTTAGAAATCTTATTGGCCTGTTACTCAGCGTCGGATTTGTGTTTATCCCGTTAAACAATATGATTGCCGAAAGCAATTTTGGCATTGGTAATGGCTACTCAGGAGTGGACAATGCAATACTAGTTGTAATTGGATTTATTCTGTCTGTCGCTATGCTCCCCATATGGAGTGCATACATTGATTTACTAGCCAGAATATACTTACGGGGGTGCGGTTTACCAAAAGGGGCTACAAAGAAGTTGATTGACGAATGGAAAGACATTTCAGGATACAGGTTATTTTTAGAAGTCGTGGAATCCGATAGGTTATCCATCAAACACAGTGCTGCTGCCACGCCATGGTGCTTGGCTTTAGGGGTGGGCAAGAGCTTCAATGACATTGTTATATCTGAATACACCAAAGATTGATCTGGTATAATACTGCTAATGGTTAAATCAAAAACAAAAAGATCAAAAGCAGCTAGTAAACCTTCGACGTTAGAAATGGACAGTCTTTTTATCTTCAAGTTAGTTCTATTTCTGATACTTGGCTCACAATGGCTGTACATCATAGATAGCACAAGTACTTCTCAGATACCAGTACCCATCGGGGCAATCATCGGGGTTGCATTTGCTGTACATGAGCACTTTAAAATTGACCGTAAGATCGAGTACGCGATCATGTTATTAGCGATGTTTGTAGGCTTCTGGTTGCCGATGGGCATCAACATAAATCATTGATGATATACTGTCCCCTATGAGCGAGGCATGGTTAACATACGAATCAATTAAAGCTGAGCTTATGCCTCTTGTACCCGATGAATGTCAGGGCTGCAGCACTACCGAAACATTACTTTCCTGGCCGGTACTTTCGGTACTTAACGGGGAGGTAACCGTTGACCAGGTAAAAGAGGGCTTTGGTGAGGTGATGGATGAAATACGTGAGAATTGTCGCTACGGCTTAAAGCGGGGGGGGAACTGGGCACCTCCACATGCCGCATTGGTGTAGTTTGCGAATTTCCCACATTACCCTTAGGCCTTGGGCTTACCGACCAAGAAGATTAATCTCGTTGTAGAATTGTCTACTTATTGACAGGGGTGCCGGTTATCTGCTAATCTGTATTGGTATATCAAATCCTGTTCTTGGTAATTAGGAAGGTTCAGCTCCTCGAATCAATGATTCAACAGAGGTGAAAACCACCAGTAACCAAGCATTTTTATGTCTTGCATCAAGACCTCTAAACGTAAAGACAGCTAACAACGAGGAAATATGAAAGCATTCATTACCCGCAAAATCGGTATGACCAGCATAGTTGCTGACGATGGTACAGTTACCGCTGTTACCTTGCTTTCCGCTACCCCAAATACTGTTACCCAGGTTAAGACTCAAGGAACTGATGGCTATTCAGCTATTCAGATCGGAGCCGAAAACGCCAAGAAGATTGGTAAGACCATGGCAGGACATCTAAAGGCAGCGCGAAATCAAAACAAAGATCTAAGTCCAAAAGTTATTCACGAATTCCGTCTTGACTTCGAAGAAGCACCCGAAGACCTTAGCGTAGGAGCAGAGCTCACCGCCGAGGTCTTTTCAGTTGGTGATGTAGTCAAAGTAACCGGAACATCTAAAGGTAAGGGTTTCGCCGGAACAATTAAGCGACACAACTTCCACCGACAGCGCAAGACTCATGGTGGTAAGGGAAACACCCGTAAACCAGGTTCTATTGGTTCTATGTATCCTCAGCACATCTTTAAAGGTACACGTATGGCTGGTCAAATGGGTCACGAACAAGTCTCTGTTAAAAACCTAACCGTAATGCTTGTCGATACCGACCTAAACGTTATTGGTGTTAAAGGTGCTGTTCCTGGTCCTCGTAAGGGGATCGTTTTTGTGCAAGGCGCAGAGTTAAAGGGAGCTAAATAATGAGTACTGCAACTTATACCAAGAGCGGTAGCAAAGCTACTACTCCTGCTAAATTAGACAAATCTGTTTTTGATCTAACCGTCGAAAACCACGAACTTGTTAAGCAAGCCTACGTAGCTTATCTTGCAAATGGCCGTGAGAACCTAGCCGTCACACTAAAGCGTGGCGAAGTTAGTGGTGGTGGTAAGAAGCCTTGGAAGCAAAAGGGAACTGGACGTGCACGTTTTGGTTCTTCTCGAGTTCCAATTTGGCGTGGTGGTGGTATTACTTTCGGTCCAACTGGTATCGAAAACTACACCAAGAAAATGCACGTTAAAGCTAAGCGACAAGCTATTCGTCAGGCTCTAAGCATGGCTAACGCCGAAAACAAAGTAAGTGTTATCGAAGCTATTGTTGCTAAAGATGGTAAAACTAAAGAAATTCAATCCATTTTAAGCAAGCTTGGTGCTGTTCGTAAAACTCTACTTGTCGTTGACTCAAAAGACTCCGACCTAGTACGTGCTACTAGTAACCTCGGCGACGTAAAGCTTGTTTCTGCTAAGTACATCAACGTCTACGACGTAGTAAACGCTTATCACATTGTTATTGCTTCTAAGGCATTGCCTGTAATAAGCGAATGGCTTGGTGAAACAGTCGCTAAAGCTGAGAAACCAGCTAAGGAGACTAAGTAATGAAGAACATTGTACTAAAGCCTCGCATGAGCGAAAAGGCTTACGCCCAAAGTCAGACCGATAACGTCTATGTCTTCGTTGTATCTACCGATACCAACAAGCAGACCATTGCTCGTGCAGTTGCCGCTCAGTTTGACGTAACAGTTACAAATGTAAGAACCGTCACTCAAAGTGGTAAGTCTATAACTAGCCGAAGCAAGCGAACTCGTGGCATAACCGTCTTCCGTAAAGACATCAAGAAAGCTTATGTAACCGTAAAAGCTGGTGACCATATTCCTATCTTTGATGCCCCAGAAGAAGTCAAAGCCGACGCTAAGGCCAAGAAAGCTGATGCCAAAGAAGCTAAAGTCGCCAAGAAGTCAGCTGACAAAAAGGAGACCAAGTAATGGCTATTAAGCAATTCAACCCAACAACTCCTGGTCTTCGTGGCATGACCACTCAGGATATGAGTGAGATTACCGCTAAGCGACCTATCAAATCACTTCTTGTCATTAAGAAGCGTGTTTCTGGTCGTAACAACCAAGGACGTATTACTACTCGTCACCGCGGTGGTGGAGCTAAGCAGTTCTACCGTATCGTAAACTTTAAGCTTGCCGAAGGTAGCACCGCTACAATCGAAGCCATCGAATACGATCCAAACCGAAGTGCTCGTATCGCTCGTATCAAAGAATCAAACGGAACTTACCACTACGTTATTGCTGCTAAAGGCATGAAGCCTGGCCAGCAGATCAGCAGTGGCGAAGAAGCTCCAATCGAAACCGGCAACCGATTAGCTATCAAGAACATTCCTGTAGGTAGTCTTATCTACGGTATCGAAATCCAACCAGGCCGTGGTGCTCAGATGGTACGCAGTGCCGGAACAAGTGCTCAGCTAATGGCTAAGGAAGGCGATCACGCTCAAGTACGTATGCCATCTGGTGAAGTACGAAAAGTACTTCTTACTTGCATGGCTAGCATCGGCCGCATCGGAAACGAACAACACCAAAACATCAAGATCGGTAAAGCTGGACGTAACCGTCATAAAGGTATTCGCCCAACCGTTCGTGGTGTTGTTATGAACGCCGTTGATCACCCACACGGTGGTGGTGATGGTGGACGACACGGTATGGCTAAAGCGCCTCGTACTCCTTGGGGTCAAAAGACTCTTGGATTCAAGACTAGGCGTCGCAAGAGTACCAACAATATGATCGTAAGGAGCCGTCATGCGGCTAAAAGGAAGTAATTAGGGAATAAATTATGAGTAGATCACTAAAAAAAGGACCATTCATCGACCCTAAGCTTGCTAAAAAAGTAGCTGCTTTAGGAAATGAGGACCGAACAATTATCAAAACTTGGGCTCGAGCTTCAACTATCTCTCCTGACTTTGTTGGTAAAACTATTGCCGTACACAACGGCAAAGTTCATGTACCAGTATTCGTTACCGAGAACATGGTTGGCCACAAGCTTGGCGAATTTAGCCCAACTCGTAAATTCCGCTCACACGGCGGTAAGCTAGCGAAAGGTAAAAACTAATGCCAGTTCTAGCCGTAGCCAAAGGAGTTAGCATCAGCCCACGTAAAGTGGAAGTTGTTGCCGCACTTGTTCGTGGACGAACCGTCGAAGATGCTTTGACCATTTTGTCTCACGTTCCTCGTAACTCCGCAATTCCTGTTCGTAAGGTCATCGAAAGCGCCCGCGCTAACGCTGATCACAACCACAAACTCAAGCCCGATACTCTAGTTATTACCGAGATCAGCGTTAGTCCTGGAGTTCGACTAAAGCGATTCCGTCCTGCAGCTCAAGGTCGTGCCCTGCCGTTCATGCGACGCACAAGCCACATCCGAGTTGTTGTTGACGGTGAAGCTCGCGTATCCAAGGCTGAGAAAAAGGCTGTAGCTGAGAAAACCGAGATTAAGCCAGCTGTCAAAGCCACTTCAAAGAAGGAGACAAAGTAATGGGCCAAAAAGTAAACCCAATTTCTATGCGCCTCCAGGTCAACAAAGACTGGCGCAGCAAGTGGTTCGCTAACAAGCGCGAATACGCTAGCTACCTAGAAATGGATCTAAAAGTTCGTAAGATGGTTCATGACAAGCTTGGAAGTCGTGCTGCTATCAACAAAATCGATATCGAACGATCACCAAACCTAGTTACCGTGACTATCTACACAGCAAAAGCTGGTGTAGTAATTGGCCGAGGCGGTGTTGGTGCTCAGGAGCTTAAAGCAGCTATCGAAAAGATCTACCAGGCTCAAACCCGTGTAAATATCGAAGAAGTCAAGAAGCCAGAGCTACACGCCAAGCTAGTTGCCGAAAACATTGCTCACCAGATCGAACGACGTATGTCATTCCGTCGAGCAATCAAATCAACTGCTGCCGCTACTATGCGTGCCGGTGCACAAGGTATTCGTATCGAAGTATCTGGTCGTCTAAACGGTGGCGATATGGCCCGACGCGAAAAAGAAGTCCAGGGAAGTGTTCCACTTCACACCCTTCGTGCTGATATCGACTACGCACATGTTCCTGCAATGCAGCCAGGTGCCGGTATTATCGGTGTTAAAGTATGGATTTATAAAGGAGAGGCCCAGTAATGTTACTCCCTAAACGAACTAAATTCCGAAAGGTACGCAAAGGCCGAATTACCGGTGTTGCTACCAGCGGCAACTATATTGCCTTCGGCGACTATGCCTTGCAAAGTCTTGGTAGTGAGCGAATCACTAGTCGTCAGATCGAAGCCAGTCGTCAAGCGATGACTCGTTACATCAAACGTGGTGGTAAGATTTGGATCCGAATCTTCCCACACACACCTGTGACCCGAAAGCCACAGGACGTAAAGATGGGTAGCGGAAAAGGTAACCCAGAGTTCTTCGTAGCCAAGGTTCGTCCTGGTACCATCTTGTTCGAAATGCAAGGTGTGAGCGAAGAGATTGCTCGTGAGGCCATGCGTCTTGCTAGTCATAAGTTACCTATCAAGACTAAGTTCTTGGTAAAGGACGAGGCATAAGATTATGAAAATGATAGATATCCGTAAACAAACAACCGCCGACTTGGCTAGCGATGCTACCAAGTTACGCGATGAGATTGCCGAATTGCGCCGCCGTGTGCACATGGGCGAACTCAGTAACGTTCGTGCAATCCGTGCTAAGCGAAAAGACCTAGCCCGCGTACTCACGATTCTAGGTGAAAAACTTTTGAAGGAGAGCGCATAATGGCTAAAACATTAACCGGCGTGGTAGTTTCCAACAAGACCGACAAGACAATTGTCGTGAATGTTGTGACTCACAAAAACCACCCACTTTACCGCAAGTCATACGTGACAAGCAAAAAATTCATGGCACATGACGAAAAGAACGAAGCTAACTATGGCGATACCGTCATTATTAGCGAAACTCGTCCACTAAGCGCTCGTAAGCGTCACACGCTAGACAAAATTGTCGAACGTGCCGCAATTAGCCAAGACCAATCTGTCGAAGCAGTTACTGCCGAGCCAGTAGTTGAAGCTAAAGTAAAGCTACCTAACGTCAAAAAAGACGTTGCTACTGAATCAGAAGATTCAAGCGAGGAGAAAGCCTAATGATTCAACAAGAAACACGACTTGGTGTCTGCGACAACAGCGGCGCCAAAGAAATCCTTTGCATTCGCGTTCTTGGCGGAACTCGTAGGCGCTATGCTCACGTTGGTGACGTAATCGTTGCCACTGTAAAGCAAGCTAACCCTCAAGGTGGCGTTAAGCGAAAATCAGTTGTTCGTGCTGTCATCGTTCGAACAAAGAATTCAATCAAGCGAAAAGATGGTTCTACTATCAAGTTTGATGATAACGCTGCAGTAATTATCGGTGACGATAAATTACCTAAAGCAACACGTATCTTTGGTCCAGTTCCCCGCGAACTTCGTGACATGGGATACGCTAAAATAATTTCCCTCGCACCGGAGGTCCTATAATGAAGACTAAATCTACAACTAAGACTGTGTTCAAAATTCGTCTAAAGAAAGACGACGTTGTTATGGTGCGGGCTGGAAAATATATGGGCAAGACCGGTAAAGTCGTTGCTACTCATCCAAGCCTAAACATGGTTACCGTCGAAGGCATCAACATTGTCAAAAAGCACATGAAGCCTAACAAACAGTATCCTCAAGGTGGGATTATCGATATGACTAAGCCTATTGATGTATCAAAGGTTGGAATTGTTGATCCTGCAACCAAAAAAGCTGCTCGCATTGCCTACAACGTAGACAAGGATGGCAAAAAGACTCGTGTCTTTGCTAAGACTAGAAAGGAGATCAAGTAATGGCTACTAAAACTAACACTGCTTACGTAGCACGATTGAAAGATCTCTATAATACTCAGTATGCAAAAGAACTTCAGACAGAGCTAGGTCTTAAGAACTTCAACCAATTACCACGTCTAGAAAAGATTGTTGTAAACGTTGGTCTAGGACGAGCTAAGGACGACAAGAAGATCATCGAGACCGCCAAAAACACTATTCGTAAAATAACCGCTCAGGAACCTATCGAAACCGTAGCTAAGAATTCAATTGCTGGCTTCAAACTTCGTGAAGGTAACAAGATCGGTATCAAAGTTACCCTACGTGGTAACCAAATGTACGAATTTGCTGACCGACTAATCAACATCGTATTGCCTCGACTTCGTGACTTCCACGGAGTTAAAGCTGGTGCATTTGATAAGTCTGGTAACTACAGCCTTGGCTTCGTTGACCAATCTGTATTCCCAGAACTAACCTTCGAAGAAACCACTACGCCACATGGCCTTCAAGTCGTGTTCGTAGTCCGAGCCGAAAGCCCAGAGCAATCTAAGGCTATGCTAACTAAACTAGGAATGCCGTTCCAAAAAGATAAGAAAGAAGGGGAGACCAACTAATGGCACGTAAATCAAACATTGCGCGTGATCTTAAGCGCCAGAAGATGATCACCAAGTATGCGGCTAAGCGCGAAGAGCTAAAGAAGATGGGTGATACAGAAGGTCTACACCTTCTTCCACGCAACTCTTCTCCAACACGCTGGAAGAACCGCTGCATCGAAACAGGCCGACCACACGCTTACATGCGTACATTTGGTTTGTCTCGTATATCTTTCCGTGAACATGCAAGTAAAGGGGAAATCCCTGGTATAACGAAAGCGAGCTGGTAATGAGTACTACTTCAACCGACCCAATTGCAGATATGCTTTCTCGAATTCGTAACGCAATCGCTGTACGAAAGACAGAAGTACTTCTGCCACATAGCAAAGTAAAAGAAGCTGTTGCCAGCTTGTTACAGGAAAATAACTTCCTGGATCGAGTCACTGTTAGCGACGCCAGCATTGGTAAGACACTGCACGTTACTATCAACTCCGAAAATAGCAACGCCCGGATTACCGAGATCAAGCGTCTTAGTACTCCAGGTCGACGTTATTACGTTAGTTCAAAAGAAATCCCGACTGTTAAAAGCGGTCGTGGAATTGTCATCGTCAGTACCTCTAAAGGTATGATGACAGGTACACAAGCAAAAGCTGCCGGTATCGGTGGCGAATTAATCTGTAGGATATATTAATCATGAGTCGCGTAGGTAGATCACCAATCACAGTTCCTTCGGGAGTTTCAGTAACGATTGCACCAGATGCAATCACTGTTTCCGGCTCTAAAGGAACTTTAAGCCAGTTCACCATCGAGGACATAACCGTTCGTCAAGAAGGAGAACAAATCATCGTTGAACGAGCAAACGATGAACCAAAAATCCGTGCCAAGCACGGTCTAATGCGAGCCCTAATCAACAATATGGTTGTTGGTGTTACAGAAGGCTTTAGCAAAAAACTAGAAATCAACGGTGTTGGTTTCCGTGTTGCACAACAAGGAACAGATCTTAAACTTAACCTTGGCTTTAGCCATGATGTTATTTATAAGGTTCCTACTGGAATCACAACTACAATCGAAGGTACTAACATTACTGTTAGCGGCATTAGCCGTCAGCAAGTTGGTCAGGTTGCAGCCGAAATCCGAGCTCTTAAGAAGCCAGAACCTTATAAGGGCAAGGGAATTAAGTACGAAGACGAGCGCATTATCCGTAAGTCTGGTAAGAGTGGTAAGGATAAATAATGAATCGTCTAACTAAAAAAATTCAGAACATTGCACAGCGAAAAGGTCGCGTTCGATCAACCGTTATCGGTACAAGCGAACGACCACGTCTTTCCGTTCATATCAGTAATCTTCACATCGTAGCCCAGGTTATCGATGACTCTACTGGCAAGACATTAGCTCACGCCACAACTGTTGGCACCAAGCTAACCGGTACTATGACCGAACGTGCCGATGCTATTGGCGCCGAGATTGCTACCAAAGCCAAAAAAGCTAAAGTTAGCAAAGTAGTATTCGACCGAGGTGGACGTATTTACCACGGACGAGTAAAAGCACTAGCCGACAGCGCACGTAAGAATGGATTGGAATTCTAATATGAACAATGATCAAAACAAGCGTGGCGGACAACAAGGCGGCCGAGACAATCGTAACCGACGAGACCAGCCACAAGAAGAAAAACAATTTGACGAGCGGATCGTTAACATCGACCGTGTTGCACGTGTTGTTAAGGGTGGACGACGATTCCGTTTCCGAGCACTAGCTGTTGTTGGTGACCGTAAAACTAAAGTTGGAATCGGTTCTGCTAAGGGTGCTGACGTTACTACAGCCGTAGCTAAAGCTATGGAAGTAGCTAAAAAGAACATGGTTACTGTACACCTATACAAAGGTACACTTCCTCACGAAGCCACTGCCAAAGTTGGTGGTGCTAACATCCTAATCAAACCAGCAAGTCCAGGTACAGGTCTTATCGCCGGTGGTGTTGTTCGAACTGTTCTAGAAGTTGCTGGTGTAAAGAACGCACTAAGCAAGTCTCTAGGCTCTACAAACAAAACTAACACTGCCTATGCAACTCTTGCAGCCATGCAAAGTATTGAACCTGCCAAGAACTGGGTTACCAGTAGTGCAGTAGCCAAATCAGCTGCCAAGAAAACTGCTAAAAAAGCGGTTGCAGATGTTAAAGACGAAGCACCAAAGGAGACTAAGTAATGAGTTTTAATCAACTACAAGTAGCCTCAAAGAAAAACCAAAAACGAGTTGGTCGTGGTATCTCAGCTGGTCAGGGTAAAACCGCCGGTCGTGGTACAAAAGGTCAAAAAGCTCGTGCTGGCTTTAGTCAACGTCCAGGATTCGAAGGTGGTCAGAACCCACTTATGCAACGTTTCCCTAAGCTTCGTGGATTTACTTCTCACCGAGTAGCTCCAGAAGTTGTTTACACTGGCGATCTAGATACTCTAGGTACTAACGTAGATAACCAAGCATTAGCCGATGCTAAGCTAGTAACTAGCGCTTACGTCCGAGTAAAAATTGTCGTTAAGGGCGAAGTAGCTAAAAAGCATACCGTTTCATTACAGGGTGCTAGCAAAACTGCTGCTGCCGCTATCGAAAAAGCTGGTGGATCTTTCAAAGTTGTAGACCAAGTCAAACGACCTACAACCAAGATCAAGTCCGAAGAAAAATAGTTCTCATGCGCGAGCTACAAGTCGCATATAATCCAAACGTATCACGGTTTCTCGTCGAGAGGGACCGTGATATTATTTTGGACGCACTTTCTGTATTCGAACAAGATCCTCATGCATTAGTTCCGTTTGAGGCACATCTTCCCGAGGTGGTCGGTGCCGTACCTGAAAGCGAGAGAAAATACTTTGACAATCCTTCCGGTCATCATCTCTTCAGCGGATTTGATTGGAACAATTTACCAACCGAGCTTACTGAGACTATGGAGCAAATCAATGATGATCTACGAACACTTGGCGGTAGTATTGGCGACTTTACTATGTCTGTCGGCGAATTCATGGTCGACGATCAAAGACTTTCCAAACACATAGATACTGGTGTCGTGAGCTCTTTACAGGCAGATGACATCTTTTACCTAATTGCTAATCGTCATTCAATCCTCGCGCATAGCGGGACAGGGCATCTCGAATTCAAGACCGTACGCTTTATAGAAAGTATTCGTTTAGCAAGGGGCTTCCAACCTGTCATGACTGCAACTGCGGAAGACTACCAAATCATTCGATGCACTAGGGCAACCGTTCATGAATCTAATGAACCTCCTTTGGGTATTATGATGAAAAGGCGAGTACTAGCACGCTTATTCTTTCTTCACTAATGTAGTGCGGATTACACCAGATATTGCATTAATACTCGGCTATATCTGTTATACTATTCTAAATATGAGCTGGAAAACTATCTGGGGATCTTTAAAAAGTGCAGACATGCGAAAGCGTATCTTTGCAGTATTGGGAATGCTATTAGTATTTAGAATCTTTGCCCATATCCCAGTTCCTCTAAGTGATCCCCAAACTCTAAAACAAATTCTAGAAAACGTTTTTGCATCTAAAGATTCACCTCAGATATTCAGCTTTATTAACGTCTTGTCTGGTGGCGCACTGGCAAATCTATCTATCATGTTAGTTGGAATGGGGCCATATATTAACGCCTCAATTATCATGCAGCTGCTTACCAAGGCTATTCCAAGCCTCGAAAACCTAAATAAAGAAGGCGAATTTGGTCGTAAGAAAATTAACCAATACACTCGTCTTTTAGCCTTTCCGCTAGCCATAGTTCAATCTATTGGGGCAATATATCTTGTTAGACAGTCGGCATCCAGCATTGGTGGTCTAGGTGATATTACAGCAAATACATCTATGGCTCAGTGGGTTCTGATGATTGCAGCCCTTACTGGTGGATCTATGATCCTAATGTGGCTAGGAGAACTTATAACCGAACAGAGTATTGGTAACGGTATCTCCTTAATTATTACCGTCGGTATAGTTAGCAGCTTGCCAGCTACAATCGGTAACCTAATTAACAGTGTTGTCAGCCAAGATCAAAAGTGGAATGTCTTCGGCAAACAACTTCCAATTGATACAAAAGGTTTAATCTATACACTCATTATTGTGGCGGTTGTAGTAGTGATCACTATCCTTATTGTTAAGCTCAACGAAGCATCTCGCAAAATAACCGTAAACTATGCAAAAAGAGTTCAGGGTAATCGAACATATGGCGGCGTGACTACCATGCTACCTGTCAAACTAATTACAGCTGGTGTAGTTCCAATTATCTTCGCCAGCGCATTCTTGGCCGTTCCTGCCTTTGCCGGACAGCTAATGACCGGGTCGGGAAGTGCAAGGCTTCAGGAGCTTGGCACAAATCTAACTCAGTGGTTCCAGAACCCTACAGCTCAATCATTCCAGCAGCCTGGTTTCGGTCCATACATATATCCAATAGTCTACTTCCTACTAGTCTTCATGTTTACCTTCTTCTACACCAACATAACTTTTAACTCTAAGGAAATCGCCGAGAACCTACAGAAGCAAGGAGGATTCATAGACGGCGTCCGAGCCGGAACCCAGACCGAGAAGTATCTAGGAAAATTAGTTAACAGGCTAACCCTGTTCGGAGCCATCGCACTGGGCGCCCTAGCACTGCTACCAATCCTGGGACAGAAATTCCTAACTAGCAATATCAGCCTTGGTGGTACCAGCATCCTTATTCTTGTCTCGGTAGCCCTAGAAACACTTCGTCAGATCGAATCACGAGCCTTAATGGCAACTTATGATCAGTACGAAGCTCCAGAATTCTTTTACGATGTATCTGAGCCACTTGACGCCGCGGAAGGTGCCCGTCGCCTACGATACGTTCCACGTCTTCCTCAAAAGTTACGACGAAATAAAAATAAATAACCACCCCGGAAGGTGGTTATTTATTAGTTAGATGTGGCTATTTTATCTCTTACCAGCTCTTTGACGTTTTGCAGTCAAGGCAACCGCACCGCCCAAACCTAGCAAACCAAGGCCTGCGGCCACTTGAGCGCCAAGTGGTCGACTACCGGTAGTCGCTAGTTCAACAACTGGCACAACAGGCTCTTCTCGAGATATAGAAGTTATAGAGATATCTGTTGGAATAGTTGTAGTGCTTGAGTACAAAGTGGTAGCCGGCTGAAAGACTGTCGTACTAGTAGTTGTAGAAGTTGTTGCCGGAGCAGTAGTAGATGTTGTTTCAGGTACAGTAGTAGTCGCAGGAATAACTTTCTCACATACAGGAACATTAATGATCAAGTCGTAAGCACGGTAATCGTCACGAGTATCCGGAGATATAAGGCCCGCATCTGCTAAATCTTCTAGCCTATTTGCTGCGTCTACTGCAGTCATGGCAAGAGTGTCGGCACCTTCTGTATCGTCGACTTCAACCCAACCAGCTTTGATATCACCGCTAGGTAATTTTGGGACGATAACAGTCCGGCCACCAGGTAGATCTTGACGGAAAAATTCTTCTCCGTCGCTATCTTGAAAACCCCATGACACAGTACCAGTATCGCCATTACGTGCTTTGGTAGTTAGCTGCATAGACGAAGAGCCAACACCTGTTGTCTCGTCACACTCAGAAGTTACTTCGACAATAGCACCCTGATGATAACGTAGGGTTTTGCCTTGCTCACCACCTGGAGCAGTAGAAAAATCTGGTTGTCCCGATTCGTCTAGTCCAAATATGTACTGTTCGGTAGTAACTGCCGATCCAACAACTTTATCCTGAGCAGCAGCCATTTCCGGACTAGCAATACCCATCAAACTCATTCCAGCAATAAGCAAAGCTGGAGCTTTATTAAATTCACTCATAATAACTCCTTAGCGTACTGAATACGCCTAATTAATTAGGAGGCGAATCACTTATAAGAGATTTCGTCCCGGTTTCGCTACTTGCTCCCCGATTGTCCAAGCGACCAAATACAGACATACGGATCAACACATGACGTTTATACGTCTTTTGCATAATACTATATCTTGTGCTTTCTGTCAACATATATGCTTACGCTTGCACGCATAAAACTAATATGTACACTGTCTGTATGACACATCTACCGCCTTACGCACAATACAGTGCAGAAGCACTCGAAATTGGACCTGATGATTTTCTTACTCGCTTCATGGAAGCCCGACAATCTCTAGATGATATATCCTTTGCAGCAGCTAACATCGGAAAAGTGACCGTTCGTCCTAGAGTTGATGCCACCGAAAGGTTTGTTGCTGGATACTTTCGTGGGGGCCGAAAACATGCTTCTGGGACCCCACTGGAACAACGTGTAGTAACCCATGATAGTCCTTTCGAAGATAGCGCTATATATGTCGTTAGAAATACTGTACCACCCCTGTTAAGTGTCACCTGTATACAGACGCCCGATGCGGCAAGGGAGTACTTCTGGCAACTAGATCTACCATCCGCCGACTGGCAACTTCAGCAGGTAGAATTTCTACCGGTCGATGCCCAATAAAATCCCTTTACAGATATAGATCATATCTGGTATACTAAGCTCTTAGTTATATTTATGGCAGGCAACAAAGAAGTAATCGAATTATCAGGAACCATCGTAGAGACTCTACCGGGGACTCAATTTCGTGTCGAACTTGAAAACGGCCATAAAATTATAGCTCATGTGGCTGGCAAGATGAGGAAGCATTATATCCGAATCGTACCCGGCGACAGCGTGACGGTCGAGTTGACCCCTTACGATCTTTCTAAGGGCAGAATCACCTATCGCAAGTCCTAAGACCTAGGACAATTTTAATAATTTAAGCAGTGTGTTATGCATCTCTTTGAAAGGAGCATGATCCGTATGAAAGTACGTGCTAGCGTCAAGAAAATCAGTCCTGACGACAAGATAGTTCGCCGTAAAGGTCGAATCTATGTCATCAACAAATTGAAGCCAAAACATAAGCAGAGGCAAGGTTAAACATGGCTCGTATATCTGGGGTAACCATTCCCGCCGAAAAACAAGTTCACGTAGCCCTTACTTACGTTTATGGTATTGGTCCTAAAACAAGTGGTGATATTTTGGCCAGTGCCAAGGTAGACCCAACTGTTCGGGTTAAAAACCTAACTGATGCCGAGGTTTCTCGTATTCAGGAAATTATAAACGAAACACTTACCGTAGAAGGTGAGTTACAGCGTATTGTTAGTACTAACATTAAGCGACTAAAAGATATCGGTTCATACCGTGGCCTTCGTCACAAAATGAGCCTTCCTAGTCGTGGACAACGCACCAAGACCAACGCTCGAACCAGGCGTGGTAAGAAGATAACTGTCGGTGGTACCGCTAAGAAAGTAGCAGCGAAGACCTAAGATGGCTGACGAAATTAAAAAAACCGAATCAGAAGCAGTAGAGGCTCCGAAAGAAGTTAGCACAACAGCAACAACTACCGAAGCAACAACTGCTGCTCCAAAGCGAAAGAAGAACAAACGAACAGTTTCTGCTGGTCAAGTTCATATCTACGCTAGTTTTAATAACACAATCATATCTTTCACAGATGCCCAAGGTGGCGCCCTAACTGCTAGCAGTTCTGGTGCTTGTGGTTTCCGTGGCTCAAAGAAGGGTACAGCTTATGCTGCACAGATCGCTTGCGAAAAAGCTGGCAACGCTGCTAAGCAGCAATACGGCTTCAGCCGAGCTGATGTATTCCTAAAAGGTGTAGGCCTTGGTCGTGACTCTGCAGTCCGAACTCTAAATACACTTGGTATATCTGTCGAGAGCATCAAAGATGTAACTGGTGTCGCCCATGGTGGCGTGCGACCTAAGAAAGCTCGAAGGGTCTAATCATGGCACGTGATACACAATCGATTGTAAAAATGAGCCGACGTGAAGGCTATGCTCTTCACCCTAAAGCTCATAAAGCACTACTAAAGCGCGCTGCACTTCCAGGCCAATCAGCCAACGGTCGTGGCATGCGCAACAAGCCAAGTCAATATAGCCTACAACTTCGTGAGAAGCAGAAGGTAAAACGACTTTACGGTTTGCTAGAGAAGCAATTCAGTAACCTAATGGCCGAATCTAACCGCAAAGAAGGAATGGCTGGAACAATCTTGCTACAACTTCTAGAGCGACGTCTAGATAACGCTATTTACCGTGCTGGATTCGCTGTTAGTCGCCGAGCTGCTCGTCAGCTAGTGACCCATGGACACTTCATGCTAAACGGTCGCCGAGTCGACATTCCTTCTATCCGCCTAAAAGCCGGTGACGAAATTGTTCTTCGACCTGCCAGTACTAAAAATGAGTATTTCAAACGTATCGATGATGTTAGCCCAGCTAACCCAGATGCAGTACCTGGTTGGATAAAAGCCGATCGTAAAAAATTTGCAATCACTGTTACAGGTGTTCCAACTCGTGAAGAGGCAGAACCAGATATCAATGAGCAACTAATCGTAGAATACTACTCACGCTAGGAGGCGGTAAATAATGTCAAAAATGATTCACACACCAGGACTCGTAAAAGTAGACGACCACGGCACAAACTCAGCAACATTTGTTATTGAACCTTTGCATAGTGGCTACGGTATGACTCTTGGTAACTCACTTCGCCGTGTTTTGCTTTCCAGCATCTCCGGTGCTGCTATCACTGCCTTTAAGGTAGAGGGAGCAACTCACGAGTTCACAACCCTAAAGGGTGTTAAAGAAGATGTTGTTGACATCATGCTTGCACTTCGTGGAATTCGTTTCCGCGTTTTCAGCGATGAACCTCAAAATCTTCGTATTACAAAGAGTGGTAAGGGTAAAGTTACTGCAAAAGATATCACAACAAATGCAGATGTCGAAGTTGTTAACACCGACCACGTAATTGCTACTATCGATGATGACAAATCTAAGTTTGTTATGGACATCGTTGTCGAAACAGGTCGCGGTTACCGCACCATCGACGAAGCAGCTAACCGTAAGGCTAGCGACATGATCGCTCTAGACGCAGTCTTTAGCCCAGTACTAAGAGTACGATACAAGGTAGAAAACACTCGTGTTGGCCAGATGACCGACCTTGATCGTCTACTTCTAACAGTCGACACCGACGGCACCATTACACCACGTGACGCCTTCGAAGAAGCATCTGCAATACTGGTTAACCAGTACACTGCACTTGCTGGTCAGACTCGTGTCGAAGTTGCCGCACCACTTGTAGCACCAGCTGCCGGTGGAGGCGCAGATGGCGAAGGTGACGAACCTGCCGAGCTTATGACTTCTATCGAAGATCTAAACTTGTCAGCTCGTACTACTAACGCCCTAATTAACAATGATATCCATACCCTAAAGGATCTCTTTAGCCTAAGCGACGCCGAACTTCGTGACCTTAAAGGTTTCGGAAGCAAAGCCCTTGACGAAGTTAAAGATAAAATGAGCGAGTTGGAGCTGTAAGATGCATCGTCACGGTTACCAAGGTCGTAAGTTCGGAAGAGAGACTGATCAGCGCGGTGCGCTAATCAAGAGTCTTGCTGAATCTTTCGTACGAGACCAATCAATCAAAACTACGCTTCACAAAGCCAAGGAACTTGTTCCTTACATCGAGAAGCTAATCACCAAAGCAAAGAAAGGTGATCTTCATAATCGACGTCAAGTTGTGGCCGGTCTACAAACCGTAGAAAGCGCCCACAAACTAGTCGACGAAATCGCCCCTAAGCTTACCGGCCGTGTCAGCGGTCATGTTCGAATCACAAAGCTAGATAACCGTCGTGGCGATAACGCTGCTATGGCTCAGGTTAGCTTTGTGGATGACTTAAATGCAGCTCCAGTTGCCAAGGCCGCTAAGCCAGCTACTAAGGTAGAGGCCAAGCCTGCTACTAAACCAGCAGTCAAAAAAGCAACTGCTAAGGAGGCAAAATAATGTCTAACGCTAAAATTACAGCTAAAAAGACTTTTAGCGCCAAGCCAACTGATGTTGAGCGCAAATGGTACGTAATCGATGCTGCTACCGCCCCTATGGGTCGTCTAGCAACCGAAGCAGCTAGTCTGCTAATCGGTAAGGGTAAGCCTATGTTTACTCACCACATCGATGTTGGCGATTTTGTTATCGTCATCAACGCCGACCAACTTGTTGCTACCGGTAACAAGCTTGAAGGCAAGAACTATTACCATCACAGTGGTTACCCAGGTGGTCTTAAGACAGCAACTCTTAAAGAGATGATGAACAAAGACTCAACTAAGGTTATCGTTAAGACTGTACGAGGAATGTTACCAGTTAACAAGCTTCGTCCAGCTCGTCTAGCACGACTTAAGGTCTATGCCGGAAACGAACACAACCATGCCGCACAAATGCCAGAAGAATTTAAACTGATTCAGGCAAAAAAAGGCACTAACACTAAGGAGGCTAAGTAATGGCTGATACCGAAATCAAGGCTGAAGCTCCAGTAGAAGCTGTAGAGACAGTTGCTGTTGCCGAAAAGCCAGTTGCCAAGAAAGCTGCTCCTATCCGTAAGGGCGGATACTTCTACGCGCTAGGACGACGTAAGAGCGTTACAGCTCGTATTCGCCTAACCGTAGGAAAAGGTGCCATCACGATTAATAGCAAGCCTGCCGAAGAATATTTCGCTGGCAGCAAATCACTATTATTTGAACTACAAAAACCTTTTACTCTTCTAGAGCAAAACGGCAAGTTCGACGTAAGTGTGCTTGTTTCTGGTGGTGGAATGAGCGGACAAGCTATCGCTATCCGCTTAGGCATCTCTAAGGCTCTAGTAGTAGTTAACGAAGACTTTAAGCAAACTCTTAAGCGAGCCGACTTACTTGGACGTGATCCCAGAGAGAAAGAACGCAAGAAGTTTGGTCTTAAGGGCGCTCGTAAGCAACGCCAGTTCACCAAGCGTTAGTCTTACAACTAACCAAATATTTAGGAGAGGATTCGTCCTCTCCTTTTTATTTTGCTAGACTAATGGGAAAGGGTGCGAGAAAGAACTTACTTGAGTCAATATCAATACGGGGTGTGTCTGGAGGCAGCAACAGGTCCAAGAGAGATTTTGCCCGAGTCGTTATGGACCGGCATCACAAGACAAGGATTAGGTGTAACTGGATGGCACGCATCTTTAGAAAGGGCAGAGGGAAATTTTACAATAACAGATGGTGGAGTTTGGCTCCCAAATGCTAATGATTCCGAAAATGATCTATCTCTTGCCCTAGCTGAGTCAAGAAAAACTGCCGCAGATTTAATGGTTGAAGATGCCGATCTAGATATGATGCGTAGCTACTTAGGGAGCGTTTCTCTTGGAGTAAATGGCTGCTGGCAAGCAGATAATGCAGACGGGCTGGGTTATTTAGTAAAACTCGATACTAAAAGCAACTTGCTTGAGAGGCCCGAAGATATTGGCGGCCTCAGAAGATGCTCCTCCGAATCGTGCGTTTACCACAGACACTACGATATTACACTTGGCGTTCCTAGCAATCGTCGGGAGCTTCTATATCCAAATATGGAGCATTTTATGGACATAGAGGCAGGCATACTAACTTCCTGGGGGGATATATTACCACCCGTTTCAGAAAGTAGAGAAGAGCTAAGGGACTTCCAAAAACAATCCATACCTTTTCGTAGCAGAGAGTCATCTCTTTTATCTGCCAGCGGCGTTGCCAGTATATCCTTGCTACCTACTACCGGTTGTTGGTTCTCTAACAACTACTACATGACTCCCCTGGGAGTATCGGGATACGAAAGTTGGCAGTACGACGGCTATAGTCGCCTACGAATTCCGAGTCCAATTGCCGAAGAATATGGATACGCAAGTTACGCTGTATTGGGTCATAGAGTAGTGTGGTTACTTTCGGGTGGAGAATTACCGGATCCGAAAGATGGTTTGCTTAATCATCGCTGTGGGTTTAGACCTTGTGTCAATCCTGGACATACCGAGATCGTTACACCTTCGCAAAACATGCAACACAGCCAACTTATGCAAATAGCATCTGCGATGATGGCAGAAAAGCTAACCATCACAGAAGGAATTCCTAGACTTGAAAGCTGGTGTAGATCCTTGGGCATGGATCCAGGTAACGTCAGACCGTTCTGGAATAAAGAATAGCCATAAGTAATTATTATTTGACAAACATAAAATTAAGGTTTATTATTACGCACATGTCAAATTTAGCGTCAAACAGCTACAAGCATTATCGTTGGTTTACCAACGCCTCTTTGTGGCGCCTTGCTAAGTTTTAACTAAAATTAATCACGCAATGCAAACCGCCACATAGGTGGTTTTTTTGTTTTACATAAATTAATAAGGAATAGTAATGAAAATTTCAATCGAACAACCAGGTAACGAATCACTAGAGTGTATCGATGCCGCAATCAAAAACAACCAAACCATTAGGAGATCACCGCACGTCGGTAACCTGATCTTTGACGATCTAAACCTTCTTATGGGCTTAACCGAATTAGGTGCAGACGTAGATCTGGAACTTGTGGATAGCATAAAGGGCAATGACAACTTCTCCGATCCTAGAAGACTAATATCGGCTCAGGGTGTACTAGCACTCGCCGGACTAAATAGGGTTAAGAGTAAAGTGGTTGGTGCTTGCCAAGTTAATCCAGACTTCGTAGCTCCAGAGTCTGGTCCGGGTATGGGCATTAGCCCTGGCGACTCACTACTTAGTATTCACTTTGATGCCCTTAGGGCTGCCTTGCCGGGGAATATACGTATGGAGATATCCTCTAACCTATACCGAAGGTTAGGCTATGACGCTGCGCAAGTTTTGTTAGAAAAAAGTGCAGATACTTTGCAAAGGCCAATGCGATATGTGACCGAGCAGGGAAAAGCACTAGAAATAACAACAGATGCCCAAGTTAATGGTATCTTCGGCTTTGGCTCTCAACCGTTAGAAGGGGCGTTAATCCCCGTAGAAGCAATGATTGCTGCAGAAATAATCCTAGCCGCTCAAGAAACTCAAGGATCAGACACCACTTTAGTGCACATTGGCGGAAAGGATATGGCCAGGTACACTGCCGAGCCAGAAGTTGTCGGGGCCGTAAATACAATTGCCGACAAAACTGCTGCTGAGTTAGGAAAATTTGGAAGCACCTTAGTAAGGTACCTTGTCCCCACAAGACCTGAGCTACTTGCTAACCCAGCGTTTCCGCAGCCACTACTGGGAATGAATATAACTTCTCAGTACGATATGTTAGGTTAATAGGATGCAACTAAAAGATAAAATTGCTAGATCAAAGGATATTAGACCGGCTAGTATTGCTGGAATCCCTTCAAAAGGAAGTAACCAGGATTATGTCGGCCTTACCGATTCGGATAGACTACTCGTACTACCAATTTGGGACCATCCAATTGATTATATTGAGGGTCCCGAGTATCAACGATACATACAGCAAAACCCAGATTACAATCAGTTGTACCTAAGAAGCGCTGTTGCTGACATGTTAGTTGAGGCATCAAAAAATCTACCTAAGCAATACAAACTAATTGTTAGGGCAGGACACAGACCAGTTCCGGTCCAGAAGGCCGTTCTTGAAGGAGTAAAACAGGATTATCTTAACGATAATCCAGACAGTAGTCCCGATCAAGCCTTGGAGTTTGCCAGAACTTACGTGAGTGATCCCGATATAAAGTTACCGCCACATTGCTGCGGTGCGGCGGTAGATGTCGACTTGCTAGACACCACAACCGGTAAACTTGTTGATTTTGGATGTCCTGTAAACACCGATAGTCCGCTTTCGTTTCTGTATTCAGAAGAAATTAACAAGCTCCAAGCCACCAACAGGCAAATCCTACTAACAGCAATGTTAGATGCCGGCTTTGCCAGCCTCAGCAGTGAGTGGTGGCACTATTCTTACGGCGACCAAACCTGGGCTTGGTTTTACAGTCAGCCAGAAGCAATTTACTCAATTAAGGAACCTAACCTATAATAAGGATACATATGAATAAACCAGTAATACTCACCGGCCTCAGGGCCAACAACGATTTGCAGCTTGGCAACTATTTAGGTGCCTTGCTGCCGATTGTAGAAATGCAGAAGAAGCATGCCGGACAATACCAAATTAATCTATTCGTTCCAGATCTGCATAGTTTTACTACGCCCATCGATCACAGCAAACTTTACGAACAAACAATTAATAACCTGCGGGTATTTGTAGCAGCCGGACTGGATTTAGATGACCCAAACACTTTTGTTTACCGCCAAAGCCGGATTCCAGCTCATAGTGAGTTAACTGTAATACTTAACTGTTTCACTTACATGGGCGAGCTTAGCCGTATGACCCAGTATAAAGAAAAGGGCGAAGGTCAGACTAGTGTCAGCGCCGGACTGTTTGATTACCCGGTTCTAATGGCCGCCGATATCCTACTCTACGGAGCTAAGTACGTGCCGGTTGGCGCAGATCAAACCCAACATGTCGAACTTGCCCGCGATATTGCGATCCGAATGAATAATAAATTCGAATCAGAATTATTTGAACTGCCAGAAGCCGAAAAAGAACAAATTGCTTTTGCCCATAGCCAAGCTAGGCTACGAATTCGTGACCTACAGAAGCCAGAAAAGAAGATGAGCAAGTCTGACGAATCCGGCAAGGGAGTCATATTCTTAACCGACACACCCGAAGCTGCCACAAAGAAGATAATGAGTGCTACAACTGACAGTCTTGGAGTTGTTAACTACGATAAAGAAAACCAAACGGGAATTGTTAACCTGATTGATATCCTAGCGGCACTTACAGACAAATCGTCAGAAGAGGTAGCTACCGAATATCAAGGTCAAACTCAGTACGGGCCGCTCAAAACAGCTGCCGCCGAAGCGGTTGCCAACTTCCTAACAAACTTCCAAAAAAGATTATCAGAAGTCGATGACTCAAAATTAATGGCCAAACTAGAAGCATCAGAAGTGGCCATGAATAAAGTTGCTTCCCGGACACTACATAAAGTACACGCAGCCGTTGGTCTACGTCAGTAATCCATGATGGTAATATAAACGTTTTTGTTGTATAATTATCTTCAATAATGATTGATATCTTAGTTCAGGAATCCGGTCGTATTGACGGAATTATCGCGGCCAGTCAAAGCCTTAGCCGGTCTTTTGTTAAAGTCCTTTTAGATCAAGGCAAGGTGAGTGTAGACGGAAAGATAATCTATAAACCATCCGTAAAAGTTCACGAAGGCGACTCAATAGCACTAGATTTCGAGCCAACAGCCATAGAAGATATTCCAGAGATCGATCTAGAAATCCTCTACCAAGATGATGATTGTCTTGTAGTAAACAAGCCGGTTGGGGTACTAACTCACAGTAAGGGAGCTTTTAACCCAGAAGCAACTGTTTCGACATTTATCCGTCAGTTCACTACCGGCATGGAAGACAATCGTGGCGGTATTGTGCATCGACTTGATCGCGTAACTTCAGGCGTAATTATCTGTGCTAAAAACGAAAAGGCCCTGACATTCCTACAAAAGCAATTTGCTGAGCGCAAAACCCAAAAGACCTACAACGCCGTAGTACCAAGCAAATTAGAGCAAGAGGCCGCCTTAATCGATATGCCTATCGAGCGAAATCCCAAAAAACCACAGACCTTCCGAGTTGGACCAAACGGAAAAACAGCTAGTACGAAGTACAAAGTCCTAAAGGCCGGCCCAACCCATAGTCTGGTCGAGCTCCAGCCGGTTACAGGCCGTACTCATCAACTGCGCGTACACTTAGCACAGATAGGTCATCCAATAGTTGGAGATGTCTTGTATGGCGGCGAGGAGGCCGACAGAACTTACCTACATGCCCTATCCCTAGAGATCACCTTGCCAAATGGAGAATTAAAAACATTTACCGCTCCATTACCGAAGTCTTTTAATGCTAAAGTGTGAGGGTGGAATTACTACTTCATCCAAACACCAGTAAACAAATAGACGACTTTCTGGCCTCACCCTCGCATGCTTTGCTTATTTGCGGGCCAGTTGGTAGCGGCAAAGGAACTACGGCAGCCTACATTGCCAGTAAGGCTCTAGGTATAGAGCAAGATAAACTTACCGACCATCCTTATGTTCGCTGGCTACACGACCAAGAAAAAGGTGTAGCCATTGAGGACATTCGAAACGCTCAAAATTTTATGCAACTTAAAGTACCAGGCAGTCATATGGTTCGAAGAGTGTTGATCGTAGAGCAGGGCGAATCAATGAGCAACGAAGCACAAAATGCATTTCTAAAACTACTCGAAGAACCGCCGGCCGACAGCCTGATTATCATCACCAGCACCGGTCTAGAAAAAGTATTGCCGACCATAAGGTCCCGCACTCAAACTCTACAGATTCTTCCTCCAAACTTATCTCAGCTAAATAAGTATTATGAAGGGCAGTATTCAACTGCAGCCATCCTAAAGGCAAGCTATATTTCGGAAGGCTACATGGGAGCAATGAAAGCTCTATTAGAACAAGATAGCGACCACCCACTAGTAGCCCAAATAGCCGTTGCAAAAACATTATTGTCAGCTAATAGTTATCAAAGACTATGTATGATAGAAGAAGTAACTAAACAAAAAAACGTAGGCCTACTTCTTCATGCAATGGAGAGAGTTTGCCACGCCGCCCTAGTCCAATCTGCTAAGAATGGATCTCCCGAAACCAAGCGATGGACCAGTCGCTTAAAAAGCATTGTTATGGCCCGAAATAATCTTGAAATGAATGCTCAGCCAAAACTGTTACTAACGGATTTGATGCTCAGCCTGTGATATAATTGGATTCACGATGTTTGAAATTGCTTTAGTTACTGGGTTCGGATTCTTGGCCTTTAGGGCAGCCAATAAAGCCACCGACGACGAATTAGAGATATTCCCCCGAAAGATAAGCGATAAGGTTGGAAAACTCTGGGATATCGCTCACCAAGGAATGCGCGAAAACCGCTTTCTTCGTGCCGAAAAAGCTCTACTTACTATCCTAAAAATCGACGAGCGAAACGCGGCCGCCTACAACCGTTTAGGCATTTTATACGCCAAACAAAAAGAATACAAAGATGCTATCGACTGTTTCGAAATTGCCAGTAGCATAGAGTCAACACCTTCTAGCCTCCACAACCTAGGGCTGATTTACTACGAAACCGAAAACTACGAAAAGGCCGCCATAGCATTCGAACAAGCCCTAAAGCTAGAGGACGATCTTGCCGCCAGACATATTGCCTATGCTAAAGTCCAAGAACAACTTGGTAACGATAAGCTCATGTTAGAAGAGCTAGGAAAGGCCGCCGAGCTTGAGCCCAATAAGGAAACTTTCCAAATACTGCACAAAGCCTACCAAGACAAGGGGATGCAACTCGAAGCCGACGAAATAGAGCAAAAGCTTAAAAAGTTAATTATCCCAGCTGGCCGCCCTAAAAAAGTTGTCAGGCCTCGCAGGGTTGTTATTTAACCCCTGTTTTGATACACTTAATCAGTTATTTTGCCACCTTAGCTCAGTTGGTTAGAGCACCTGTTTTGTAAACAGGGGGTCGTCGGTTCGAATCCGACAGGTGGCTCCATTTAGATGCAGGGTTAGTGAAGCGGTCAAACACGGCAGACTGTAAATCTGCTGGCTTATGCCTTCGGGGGTTCGAATCCCTCACCCTGCACCACATACGTATAAGACTAAGGGCGTTAGAACTTAACTAACGTCTTTTTTTTATTTATTACTACAAGGTCAATATTAAGTACACTTAACTAACTAAAGGAGCTTCGTTTTGCTGTCCAGTAATAAATCACCAGCAATGCTAGTGGTATGAAAACGACTGAAGTTTTTACCGCCACTCCAGTTTGGTCTTTAGGCATGTAATATGCAAAAGTTGCCGCAATTAACCCAATTACGATGGCGGTAAAGCCCAACAGACCCCATAGCTTTCCTCTAAAAAGTCCAACGACAAAGATAAGCTGCGCGATTCCAATCACTGGTACCAAAAAATCATACGTATTGTGTGCATCGGCCATACTGAATACAAGTAGTGATCCCAATGTAATTAATATACTGACAATCATTAATATGAATGTCGAAACCACTGGACGTGAAGCTTCATTCATTATTCAATCTTAGCATAAACTTGTTGACGTCAATAGAAGCAGAGTTCTGACTTTGTCGACAACGCTGCACCAAAAATTAAGCATTCCCGACGTTAGAACTTATCTAACGTCTTTTTTGTTATCATACATTCATGAAACGTATCTTAGTTATCGGTGTTAGTGGAACAGGCAAGACTCGCTTTGCAAACTTGCTTTCGAAAAAATTGAACATTCCGGTCGTAAATCTAGACTCAATCTTTTGGAAGAAGAACTGGGTTGAAGAAAACGAAGAAGTGGTAAAGCAGAAGATCGCCAGAGTAATCGACCAGGAAGTCTGGATTATCGAAGGATTCATAGAGCCCCTCTCTAAAGAACGAGTTGAAGCTGCCGACACAATCATCTACTTAGATTATTCTGGCTATCAGGCAACGATGGGCGGCCTAACGCGAATGATCAGACATTCCAGAACTCCAAGACCAGAGATGCCTAAAGGAAACACTGACAAACCAAGCTACAAATTTCTTAAGTCACTGTTCAAACGTGAAGAACGACCTGAAATTGAAAGAGCACTCAAAGGAAGCGATAAAGTCGTCAGACTGAAGAGCCGTAAGATTACAAGAGAATACCTTGAAAGCCTATTGCGGGACTAAATGGTTTTGATCTTATCGATTCCCATACCCTGAACCTCGTCGTAGTATGCTTTTGCTGAGCTAGATTCAATATATTCGGTATTTGTACTAAGCCAGTCTTTAGCACTAGTAAAGTCGGCGTACGAACGCTGAAAAGCTATCATAAACCGAGGCATCAGGTCGTTCGTATTCTCAGACAAGAAGTTCTGGAGGTAAAGATTTGATAACGCACTAAAATACATTGTAGTGATGTACAAATCGGTTAGAGATTGATTATTGTCGCTATCTATACCTGATATTCCTTTAGTCGGCGAATCGGGACTTAACTCGCCTAATAGTTCATAAATCTTATCTTCTGATTTCATATCTGACATGTCTGACCTCCATTTAGTAATTGATATCAATATATCATGTCGTCAGTATCAAATTTACTACCTACCCACAAAGCTAAGGAGCATAGTTGCTCGAGGTTCAGGTCCAAATGCTGGATCTTATAGTATTCCTCGTGAAGTAGTCGCTCCACACCCACTTGAAGCTGTATTAAAGATTTCGATTGTAATAATCTTACTTATCTCATATTGGAATGTTCTTAAATATATAATCGAAAGCCCAAATACACGATTAGCCGTATTTCTAATTACAATTATTATATTAATAATCACTGGACCAACATTGCTTTTCGTGGCATATTTTTAAACATGAATAAATAATCCTTTACAGTCGGAGTACTGATTGGAATATTAAGCATATGTCTATTCACTTATTCGTTACTTAGTTTTTCGGACAACTCAGCAATTGGCCTTACAATCTTTGTTTTATCAGTCCTTATTGGCACGCTTACTGGGGTCTTACTAATTAACTACCAAGATAAAACTCTTAAACAATTCATCGTCGATTCAAAAAAGTTCTTACATGATTTTGGGACCGCCGATTGGTCTTAATTATGCTCATGCTTGCATTCAACTTGTAAGCTGGGGATAATCAGCTCATGGCAAGAAAAAGTACTATTCTCACAGGGTTCATGGGTTCGGGTAAATCGACAGTCGGCATTGCAGCAGCTGAACAGCTTGGTGTGACTCATTTTGATACCGACAGATGGGTAGAGACCGTTTATGAAACTGATATACCTAGCTTACTTGTTCGCAACCCTGATACTTTCCGCAGGCTAGAGGCTGCAGCGCTAGAAGATATTCTTAGCAGAGAGCCAGGCGTCGTTTCTACTGGCGGCGGAATGGTAGGCAGTAAATATGGCCAAGCTATTCTTGCGCGCGCATCTGCCAATATTATTTGGCTAGATGCTCCTTTTGATACGGTGGCCGAAAGAGTTGCCGGTGATATTGGTAGGGTTAGACCATTATTTGAAGATATCGACAGTGCCAGAGCTTTATACGCGGAAAGGCAACCTTTGTACCGCGCAACATGCACTCATGTTTTAGATGCCACCCTCGAAGTTCAAAGAGTAGTAGATCAAGTCATTAGTATTGCAGAAGCAGCATAGTTTAACTGGAATCTGGTATTTAATAGCCCACAATTAATTTGTGGGCTATTTATTTATTGAGCGCTATAATTAAGCATAACAATAAATAATATTAAGAAAGCTCATATTCAAATGAAGTTAGCTAAATTACCAATCTTACTAGCCGTAGGTATTATAAATCTAAGTCTGATATCTATTTTGGTCGCAAGTCCGCTTGTGTCTGCCGCAACATTTCCTGCCTACAAAAAGACATATAGTAAAAATAAATTATCTGGTAATTTATGGAGGCCAAAGCAAAAAGACCTCACAAAGCCTGCTAGTCAGATCATTGTTACATTCGAGTCATCTTCCGATGCGAAGCAAGAAGCGCTTGCAGACAAGTACAATGCCGACACTAAACTAGAAGTGACCCCTAAAACAATTGTTCTTGATGTACCGGACTCCACAAATGTACAGGCAGTCGCAGACAAAATTGGAAAGGAAGCGGGCGTGGTCAGTGCCGAACCTGATTTCCAAAGCATAGCCCTGGGGCAACAAACGTCATGGGGATACAGCAAAGTAAATGCTGCTAGTGCGTTAACCACAAACTCCGCAGATGGAAATGGAGTTGTCGTAGCGGTTATCGATACTGGTGTTGACTACCTGCACAACGAACTAAGCTCAAAGATCTATAACAACTCGGCAGAAACAGCAGGCAACGGCCTAGATGATGACGGCAATGGATTTGTTGATGACACCAAAGGTTGGGATTTTGCTGGCGCTACCGTAGGCGTTTCGTCTCAAGACAATGACCCAATGGATGAGTTTGGTCACGGCACACACGTCTCTGGCATCATTGCCGCCGATAATGACAGCGACGGAGTAGTCGGTGTGGCACCGGAAGCGACAATCATGCCAGTTAAGGTCCTGGATGACTCTGGCTACGGAACTAACAGTTCAATTGCAGCCGGTATACGCTATGCCACCGATAACGGTGCCGACATTATCAACATGAGCCTAGGTAGCCCGGTTCCATCTAGCACCCTCAAGAATGCCTTAGATTACGCCGAGACCAACGGTGTAGCAGTGGTTGCTGCCGCCGGTAATGAATTCGGCTGGAATGCCTATAGCTCATACCCAGCCGCATATTCTAATGTTATTTCGGTTGCTGCTAGCGACACCAACGACAAGCTTGCTGGATTTAGCAACTGGGGCAAGATAGAGGTAACCGCACCTGGTGTAGATATTCTTAGCACCGTTCCCGGTAACAGAACAGCAAGATATAGCGGCACTTCTATGGCCTCTCCTTTTGTCGCAGCTAACCTGGCTCTTATAAAAGATAAGCATCCTGGATTTAGTGCCGATAAGCTTCGCAGCACACTTCTAGCTACCACCGACGATGCCGGGCCCGACAGCCGGGATCTACGCTATGGTAGCGGCCTTATGGATGCCTTCCAATCTTCGGGCAGCCTAAGCAATAGCCTAACTATCGAATCTAGCACCTGGAGAATTATATCTAATGGCGGCACTTACGATGGGGGAGAGGCAACAATTTCCGCCCGATTGTTAAACAGCGCAGGGGTCGCCCAAAGTGGCCAAACAGTCAACTTTGCTAGTGATCAAGGTGAATTATCAGGCACTTCAGCCGTAACTGATGGCAATGGAGTAGCAACCGTTACCCTGGGAGCATCCAACTACCAGGGAATGGCTACTGTTACCGCAACACACGGATACGGGACAGCATCTATTCAGGTATTGTTACTTAACGATAACGTCGCAGCCCACGAACTAAGAGTATACAACTCCAACCAAACTCCAACTCCAGTTAGTACCAAGCTTAGTGGTGGCGATAACTTGACGTCTGTTATTGAACTTCGCAATGAACAGCTAGCATATATCGATACCGTCGGTAATCTAAACGCCGATATTTCATATGCGGTAACCAATGCCAACGACGACAGCCTTGTAGATGGACTGAGCGGGACCCTGTCGAACAAAGCTGTCGAACCCAACAGCTCCTTCTTTGAAATACCGTTTACACTGCCGTCCGATATCGAAGATGGAACGTACCGATTCGAAGCTACAGTCATAGATAACAATACCGAGAAAAGTATGCAGATCAGTAATCTGTTCCAAGTTGGAGGTCCTAAAGATCTCCTAATCGTCCCCCTCACCGATGCGACCGTCGACACATATAACACTGATTATAGCTCTGTATCTATGCAATCACTTCAGCCAATAACAAGCTCATTAGCCGACCTGGGCGAGAGTTACGATATCTGGCCCTTTCCATCGATAAGTAGCAGCTCCGAGGAAATGGACTTACTCAAACAATACCCAGCGGTAATTTTTGTTGGAGGCAGCCCTAGTACAGATGTAGTGGTAGAAGATTATCTTGCCGCCGGTGGCAACGCCTATTTGAGCGGCAACACTGACTTCCCAA
>JBPOHZ010000010.1:0-30870 GCA_052034955.1 Candidatus Saccharimonadota bacterium
ATGATCGCACCTGGCGAGAGCTGATTCGCGACCGACGTGTTCTCTCTTGGGCCCTCTACGACTGGGGCAATTCCGCCTTCGCAACAACTGTAATGGCTGGGTTCTTTCCGATTTTCTTTAAACAATACTGGAGCGTGGGAACCCCTGTCGTCGAGTCGACTGCAAAGCTTGGTTATGCCAACTCTTTGGCGAGTTTTGTTTTAGGAGCCTCTGCCCCCTTACTCGGAGCACTTGCTGACCGATCAAAGGGTCGAAAAAAGCTGCTCTTCTTTTTTACTTTCATCGGCTGTCTGTCGACGGCGTCGCTTTACTTCGTGGCCAAACAAGAATGGGTCACAGCGGCGGCCCTTTATGGATAATCGCCTATCCAGGCGAGACTCCAAAGTTTAGTGGCTCACAAAAGTTAAGCAGTGGATGGGAAGTGGAAGGCTCATACTCTTACCACAACTACACCCCTCAACCAGCTACAAATGGTAGTGGTATATCATTCACCACTGGACAAGCCTTAAATGGTGACGGTGTTGGCAAATACCCCGACCAAGTTTGGGCTGGCTCGACGCAGCTTCGTCAGGTAACCCAAAAGACATCTCTAACAAATGATACGTTTTGGGTTGATACTCAGAACAACAGACTTTATCTTACAACCACCAGGGTAAGCTCCGGTAGCATCGAGGCTTCCGACAAAGATACCTTTGCCACGGTGTATGCGCCAGACACAAGTATTCAAGGCCTAAGAATCAGTCGATACTCCAACAGCGCTAACGACTACGGAGTTATAAAGTTCATGGCCTCTGCCGATAATAGTCTACTTAAAAATGTCGATATATCAGACTCAGCATTTATAAGCGTTGCTGTGCTAGGAGATAGCCACATAAATACCGGAAGCGTACTTTCGGATGTGACAATATCTAATTCCAACTGGATGGGGGTGAGTGCCCTATATACAGAAGGCTTCGCCATGCGATCGGTCAAGATTACCGGTATGAATCAGTTCGACGAGTTTACCCTGGGCATCCAATCTGGAGCCCTAAAGACCTCACGGACCAGAAATACAAAAGTCAGCAACAGCTATATCGCCAACAACAATGGACCAGGTCTTTGGTTCGACCAAAGCAACCTGACGGTAGAAGTAGCCAATAACCAAATAGTTAACAATACAAACTCCGGTGTTTTTTATGAGATCTCAGACGACCTATTGCTTATCAATAACTACATTACGGCAAGTGGGTCTGCCAGGGCGGTAAAGGCAGCTGGATCATCAGGACTAAAGTTTGTTAACAACACAATAATTGGTGGGTCGGATGTAGTAGGTATCTATGTTGATGAAAGGTCTCAGCCAGGGTGCTCGGACCCAACAAAACCACTATGCGGCAACTCCTACGAGAGCGATAGGGATACAATACGACCTCTGCCTCCAACCATGACCTGGATCCCGGCCATTGATTTGATGATTAATAACATCATAGCCAATCCGACCGGTCAGGGATATTGTGGAAGTATAACGGCATTATGCATAACCAATACCAATACAGGCACAAACGTAGCACTCGAAAAAGTAATACATAAAGCCAACCCGGCGCTTGGAATTCCACAAACCATCATGGACAATAATATCTATTCTAATGGTAGCGCCAATATTGTAGTCACAATTCAGAATGGCTATAAAACAGCCACTAGCTTTGCTCAAGCTTTATCTGGTGCACCAGTATCTATTCCCGGGCTAGAACAAAACAGCAAAAGCGGTACAAGCTGGATAGACTCAACCGGGGGTTACACCGACACGCTCACCGCCTCTCACACACAAGCTACAGCAGTACCTAGCAATAGTGCAATTAACCAGTACCTTCCTGCTGGATATAAACACTACGGAGTAAGTATTCGCTAAACAGACATTATTTCAAGCAAAGCGTCGGGACACCAAGAATATACCACAGGCACAAGCTGAGGTTGCGGCTGCAACTTGTATTGGATTGTTTAATAGAATACCGAATCCAGTATCTGGAACGCCAAGATGTTTTATCTTTTTAGTAGATACTGCTGACTTACCACTATCCTCACTACCGCCACTATTGTCACCGTCGCCATCCGATGATCCAAGTACCGGACATTCGTTACCATCATATTCGTAAGAGCCTATGTCAAAGGACTCACATTGTGGTCTATTTACGCCTCGCGCGTCCGCACTCATCCCGATAATAGTGGCTCCTTTATCGACTACAGGTGAGATACCCTCAATAGCATGCGTTTTTACATAGCCTCCGTTGTCTGCCAACGGGGCAAGCTGTGCGGACTCGTCATTTATATCGCCGGTTTGATCGAATGCTGTAGTACATGTACTATCAGAGCTTAGATTACTTCCTAGAGAACCTGGTGTTGAGGACGTTCCAAAACCGTCAATTGTGCCAATAAAGCAGTTTTGGTTGATACCGCTCTCTGTCTTGTTGTCCTCTAGTAAGGTATTCTGATTAGTAAAGTTACCGGATCCCATTTCAAAATACATAAGACCGGCACTCTGAAATTCTCCGCTGTTAAGTGCTACGTTATTCGCAATCGTAACGTTCTCGAATTTAACGTCCGCAGAATTACTTTGCACAAAAGCACCACCGATATATCCAGTATTTCCACTTATAGTCACATTCCTAAGACTGTATTGCTCCCCAGTATCTCCTCCCAGCAATAGCCCACCAAAATAACAATTATCGTCACAGCCGCTATCGCTAATCTCGATATTGTTGGCGTTTGCTGTATCAAATCCCGTAAATGTTAATGTTGCGTTATCTCCATTTGGATTGGGCACATTATTGGCCAACTTTAAATCGTTGACTGTCAAAGTGCTGCCGTCTTCACCGTTCAGCTCCATTCCGGCATCAAAGCCATCCGAAAAGTTTATCTGCTGGACATGGTCAAGTGCTACATCTCCAGAACAATGAAACTGAGTTAGACCACTGCCTTCAGTCTGTATAACGTCGTTCATACTACAGTCAGTTCCTTCTATGGATATTGGATTAGTGGATCTTCTTTGAGTTATACCTGTAATGGAGGCATTATGCCCTACGGTATAAATACGTATTCCTTGGTACTCGTCTACACCATCAATAATTGTCGTACCTGAACCAGCACCAATGAATGAAATGCCTTGGAAACTACCATTATCATCCTCATATCTAGGTAAATCACTTGTCAGGGTATATGTCCCTGCAGGTATGTTAATTGTATCGTCACCATCTCCTGCTTCACACTCGCCGGCGCCAACATTAGTATCCGTAATTGCAGCTGTAATCGCCTCACGAAGAGTACAGACACCGTCGTACACGTCCGTATCATCAGTAGAATTGACGTCAATTGTACCAGCTGCCTTTAGATGGTTAATAGGCAGTACGGCCGGAAAACATAGAACCAACAAACTCAGTGCCATACCTAGCCATGCCAGGCCCCTTAGTTTACTTGCTCTTCTTTTATGCATTTGTAGTTTTAATTTTTGCTTACTCAGCATTTACTATAGTTATATGGGTTACCGATGTCAATTACACTTAGCTGTTCTATAATATAGATATGCCGACACCCTTAGCCGAACAAATGCGTCCTGAAAGTATTGATGACATCATCGGCCAGGAGCATGTCGTCGGGCCAGGTAAGTTAATCCAGCAAATAATATCTAGCAAGAAGCCAGTTAGTCTAATTTTCTGGGGGCCACCGGGTAGCGGCAAAACAACGTTAGCTAGAATTATTGCCAAAGAAACAGGGTCAGATTGGATGGAGCTGAGTGCCGTCACAGCCGGGGTGGCAGATGTCCGTAAGGTTGTGGAGCATGCTCAACAAAATAGTCGACTGCAGATTCCAACACTTCTTTTTGTCGACGAGATCCATAGATTTAATAAAGCCCAGCAGGATGCCTTCTTGCCCCATGTCGAAAATGGGACAATTACCTTAATCGGTGCAACCACCGAAAACCCTAGTTTCGAAATAATCACTCCCTTGCTTAGCAGAAGTCGAGTGGTTGTTCTTGAGCCCTTATCCAAAGATAACGTTAAGCAGCTGATCAGCAAGGCGGCAAAAAACTTAAAACTCAGTAATATGAATCTGCCAATCGAGAGTATCGACATGTTAGCCGAATTGTCCGGAGGCGACGGCAGGGTAGCACTAGGCAATCTAGAAGTAGCCAACCAGCTAGCTAATGGAAAGAAGATCACCAAAGAGACAGTCCAAACCGCTGCTCAAAGGCGGATACCCGGCTACGACAAAAATGGCGAGAACCATTACAACCTTATTAGTGCCTTTATAAAATCTATGCGTGGGAGCAATGCCAGTGCCGCCTTATACTATATGGCCAGGATGTTGCAAGCCGGAGAAGATCCAAAGTTTATCGCCCGACGAATGGTGATCTTTGCTTCAGAAGATATCGGACTAGCTGCACCAGCTGCCCTAAACCTGGCAGTCAGCACTTTTCAGGCCGTAACTCAGATCGGAATGCCCGAAGCGGGCTATAACCTGTATCACTGCGCCAGCGTGTTGGCAAAATCACCAAAATCCAGGGAAGTAACCAACGCCATGTATCAGGCCATAAATGCAGCAAAAGAGTATCCCGACCTTCCGGTTCCCTTACAACTCAGGAACGCCCCTACCAAACTAATGAAAGACCTAGACTATGGCAAAGAATACAAATGGGAAGCCGATTTTAAGCCAGAACAAGGTTTCTTACCCAAAGAGATCGAAGGCGTTGATTTCTTTAGTTGAAGTAATAATCTCGGAATCTAAATAAGAACAATACCAACATCACGACGTAGGCCAGAACTATGGCATCGATATGGTGCTTCTTACCAAACTCCAAAAACCTGGCCGATCGTTTAGATAGTTTCTGGTTAGAGTTTTCTAGGTAATACAACAGCCCGTACCAAAACATTGGTACGCTGGCAATCCAGCCAAAGACACAGAAAATACATATCTTACCAATGCTATAAAGACTTACACCATAGAACCAAACACTAAATAGTATCAGAACGGTCGAGACTGCCATTACAAATTTCCTAAACCAGCCAACAAACCTTCCGCCAGAAAATAGTAGCATACCGGCCGTAGCAAGAATTGCAAAAAAGATCATACCCAGGAAGGCATTAGGGAACCCAAAGATTGCCGCTAAACGGTTGCCGAGTACTCCAACACAATCAACTATCGGGTTTAGCGAGCAGCTTAGCCCAGCGTCTGGATTCTTTAGCATATGAATACGTTCACTAGCTTGCCAGGTCATGGCCACTAGTCCAACTATTCCGCCTAACGATAAAACGTAGGCATAAATTTTTTCAAGATTTAGTTTTTTTACTGATGATTTCATTTATGTGCCCGTCTTTTTTCGGTGCCTCGGCAATCGCCAGCCTTGCTGGTTTCCAGTGGCATTCCACAGCTTTGACATTGTTTTTTCATCACTTTGTCCTCCACTACTATTATACTCCGTGCCGCTACTACCTAGAGTAAGCTTCACGCAGGAACTCTAGGTTGCACGCTCTAGAACATGCATATCTAACAAAATCTGCGTACTCATCGTTTAAAAGTCTTATGACATCTACTGGGCTTGTTAGTATGTTCCCGCACGCTACATCTTTGGTCTGACCATTACCGATATAATTTACAAAATACGATTCACCACTATGGTTAATTACTAATCTGTCCTGAGGCATAGCCGGCACTAACGTAGCAAGACTCTTAAAAGTAGGCTCGAATCCAGCAATTTTATCCGCCAACTGTTCTAGTCCTGATGCCGAAGGACGTAAGTCCTGCCCAGACTTCCTTGGCCCAGTAGTAGAGTTATGCAAGTAAAATTTCCAATTTAATTTAGTTGTATCCAGTCCACTAGCCTCTAGCAACTCCGGTATAGCCGGAATACTCTCCAGATTATCGGCATGTACAACAGTGCGGAGCGTTAGACGGACATCTGGAAACTCATCTTGTGCCAGGAGTAGCGCGCCCAGTGCTACTCCCAGACCTCCGTCTTCCAACTTACCCTTTCGCCATAATGAATTTACTTCTGGGTCAGCACCATCAATAGGTATGCCAAGCTCGTCAATGTTTGGTAGTACCCCCGGCAATAATCCCTCTGGATCGTAACCGGTAGTCGACAATGTTGTAGGCGTTCCTTGGTCGTTTAGCCTTTGTGCCAGTTCTGTAATGCCATCGTACATTAGCGGCTCGCCGCCAGTTATGCAAACCCTGGCTCGATACGAAGCAAGGTTGCTAACAAGGTATCTGTCGGACCGATTATTGGCGTCTACAAAATTAACAATATCGATCCATTGCTCGGGAGCCATCTCTGGCTCTATAGAGTTATGGGACGGGCCCCAACAACCCGCACATCGCAATGCACACCTTCCAGTCACCATCAGGTCCAATCTCTCAGGTAGATAGAATTCTTTGTCTGGACGTTCTGGATCAGTAAACACCTGGTAGATATCTGGATTGGTTATAATCTCTTGTCTTAGCTCAATCCCGGTACTCATGGAATCATTATTTCAGAACTAGAGTATAGTTGCTAATCCAAGATCCCATTCATCCAAATGTGTGTTGCCGAAAGATGCTTGGCAACGATCCATACATATTTGTCCTCATAGGAAACGATAGCGACACCAGTCTGATCGATCCGTTAAACGGATGCCAAAACTAACCCAATACGAGCCTGTGATGGAGCTATTCGCACAAAACGCGATGGATTTATGTCCAACCTCCTTGCCATTGGTTCATTTGCAGCAACTCGGCAAAACCCTAACGCCTCTGTAATACCCAGCATATTTGCTCAAACACCTGGCATGGCTTTGACTATGGCAGTACGGGCTGCAGCATAGTATTCATGGGCTGTTAGCAGGAGATACAGGACGATTATCGAACCTTACTAGTGTTAGCTGACGAGGAAAAAGTTGTTGTTAGTACATCAAAAGGACGTGAGAAATGAGGGTTTGTGGTTATACAGACCGTGATCTAAACAGACCTCTAAGCATTGGCTGCAGCACAAGTGAGTTTAGATCCACAGTTGCATGCAGAGCCATAACCACGATGATACTTCCTGTCTTAAGATATGCATACATCATTATTGCTCCAAAAACGGTCGTGAAGAGCACGCCTATTCTTCCTTGGTACCAGTGTACTAAGCCAAAAGTAAGTACTGCCAACCCAATTGCTAATTTTGGATCACCAAAAACTATAAAAAACAGAACGGGCAACAGTAGTCTAAAGAATAGTTCTTCACTAAACCCGGCGTTTAACGCCAGCAACGCTGCCCATCCGCGTTCAGAACCATTTTTTGGTAACATCGCCTCGATATCACCAATTACAAAGTCTTTCTTCTTGGACTTACCTTTTTTCGAAATAATATACACTACTAAGCCTGCTGCGATGGCACTAGTTAAAACTCCAGCGATAAATCCGCCACTGTCGCCGGCTGACACGCTGACAGTTGAAGTCGACTTAGGGAGTAGATTAGTGAACTCAACCAATGGCTTCGTGGTGAGCTCTAGCTTACCAATGAGTGCTAATGAGATCAGGCTACCTATGCCAAAAAGACTAAATGATTGCAACGCCCATTTCTTATATTTTGCTTGTCGTGACTTAGTAGACTTTAACTTCTTAAAATCTTCATATTCTGCAAGATCCTGCTTAGTTCGAAAAGCTACAAACACAAATGCTATCGGGAGAATAATAAATGCTAAATTTTCCATATTGGAGGAATTATACAATCAATCACTCACAAACATAAGGACAATGAGAAAGACTAATGGAAATACGATAACATTATACACAAGCTTTTTGACTTATGTGCAATGTTATTGGCAGGGGTACGTGGAATCGAACCACGATCTAAGGTTTTGGAGACCTTTATACTAACCGTTGTACTATACCCCTATATGCTGGATCTAATTAAGGTCGTTTCTTCCTTATTTCTATAGCCTTGCAGCATAGATAAAACGAAAAAATGTTCTTAATTTGAAACAGTACAGAACTAATACTAATTGATTCTCACTCTGTTGTCACGGGTTGTGTCGACAGATTCTAGTTCTTTTAATAGGCCTGCGATATAACTTTCGCACAAATTAGCAAGAGTTTCGCGGTTTTAGAGTGATTTAAAAGTCGCTTTTCAGTGCGTTACATATTGTCTACCAGACTGCCAAAACTATTGCGTAAGCGGTTTAATATAGATAGAATAAGCACAAAGGGGTTGCGTGTTAAGGCGAAATAAACATGTAAAATATGTGCTGCGAAGAGCACCAAAACCGTCAGTTATTATGGTTATTAATAACTTGCTGTTTCGTTGGGCGCCAGTTCTATCTTTGGCATTTTTCATTTATGCTTTACCAGTTTCAGCTGCACCTCCAGTCGTAATCTTGGACGCGGCCTTGACCCGAGTGTCTGACGGTAGTGCTCCGTTTGCGACGATCGACCCAGTTGGAGACAACGGCGATGTGGCTTCACTCGATTCAGCTAGCTATACCTTTGACGTCAATGTCGATCGCAATGATGGACAAACCCATACAATTAGTAACTGGACCATCGTTGGTACGCTCAGTACTTCACCCTCAACAACTGGTGTAAGATGGCAAGTTAACAGCCTGCCATCGGTCTGTGGTACCAAGACAGTCAGTGCCGACGGAACAACTATCACATGTGTTTTGAGCGGGACTTATCCAACAGGAACTACCCAAAATATTTCGGCCGCTTGGTTTGCCGAGTCGTCGGTCGCTAACGGCACCGACGTTACTACTAGCTTTACGGTTAGTGCTGACATGGTGGCCGATGCTAGTGGGGCAGACAACCCTGTTGATGTAAGCTCTAACCAAGATAGCCTTAACATTGTGTCACAACCAAGTGATTACGAAGTTCGCAAAACACCAGGCACGGTCTCAATCTTAAGAGATGCAAATTCAGAAGCCGAATTCGTGCAGGTTGACTGGGGCATTCAAGTAGAAGTAAAAAGCCCTGAGACGAACCAGGTGAAAGGCATCTCGACATCTTCTTTTGGAGATATCAGCCTGGGCGATCTAGTTGCTTCGGGAGATGTTTCGCAACAGCCAGTCCAACAAGATGGCGAGCTGGTATCTTGTATGGATGTTCCCGCAACCAGCATTCTGTCCTTAGCGTATTCACGCAGTAACTCCATCGGTGACGCAACCGCAGTCCAAGACTCGGGCACCTGGACATGCGATCAAGCGGGTGGTGTTGGTACCGATATTAGCGTGTCAGCAACTGGTATTAAATGGGCGCCTGATTGGTTTACCTTAGGTCATCCAGCCTATCGCTCTCAATACTGGTCTTTTAACTCTGGCACGAGCAATGATACTTACAACAGTCCGTCAGGCCAGAACAATCAGGCGGTTGTCGCAACACAGGTTGTCAGGATGAAATACCCATATGCTACTGTCGTCGCTTTTGATGGTACTGCGGGCGATCGTGACACCCGAACCAACATAATTGAATGGTGCAATGATATTGGCAATATTGATGTCGTCGGCGCCACCGACGGAGTTGATTCCAGCTCCAATAACCAAAACTGTGCAATATTTCAAAATATTACAGGACTAAGCAACTCCACCAGCAAACGATTCACAAAATACCAAGGAGTTTCGGGCACGGGCCCAGATGGGACAGCATTGAGCGAACTCGTTAATACGGGTGGCGACATTTTGGACGGCTTGCGCGATGGCAGTATCAACAACTACTCGCAGGCCTATAGTCAGCCAGCCGATTTAGGTGTGAACATAAGCCTACAAAACGAAGCTGATGTTGTAGTTGGAGCAGACTTACTCTACGACATAGAAATAACCAACAATGGTCCTTACCCCATTAACCCCAATATTCTTGATGGCTCTGGTTTCAACCCAATTGCAACGGCGTTTTTTACGCTTATTATTCCCGGCAATCTAACCTACGTATCAAATGCGAACGATGCCATTGATTGTTTTGGACCGTTGTCATATGAAATGGCAGGAACTGTCTTCGGCAATCACCCGGGCTCAAACTTCCTAGTCTGTTCATACAGCGGACCGATAACTAGCTTAGAATCCGGTCAGAAAATCTCCACAACTATCACCGCAACGGCCAATACAGTAAGTAGTAGCTTCACAAATCACGTATTTATCAACGGTGCCTCATCTGACCCTGACTATTTCGAATTCAATTCATTCTTCGGAGACCTAGGAGCCAGCGACATTATAGACCTTGCAGAAGCCACCGGCAGCAACAATTACGCATCTCACACTTTCGTCGTTGAGCCAGTAGAAGGTGCTGACGTAGATTCTGACGGAATCCTAGATACAGTAGAAGCTGCGGGCCCTAACGGCGGCGACGCCAACGACGACAATACGGCTGACTATCTACAGGCTAACGTAGCAGCTTTAAGTAATGCAATTTCTGGTGAATATACCGTCCTGGAAGTAGCTAATGAATGTGTCATACAGTCTGTAAGCATGATCAGCGAAACTCAAACCAGTAGCACTCCAGATCCAGGTTTCAACTATCCATCTGGTCTTATGGATTTCTCTATTGATTGCGGTGTTCGAGACTTCCAAAGCACCATAAAACACTATTACTTTGGCGCTGAAGGCAGCTTCACAATGCGTAAATTCCATCCTAGTAGCGGCTACTCGACAATCAAAACTGCAACAACATCCTCGGTAGTTATTGATAACAAAAAAGCGACCATGATATCCTACAGCATAACCGACGGTGGCGAACTCGACGCTGACAGCACTGCGAATGGAATCATCAAAGACCCAGCTGGTTTGGGCGTAAACGTCTTGGCTTCTCCAAATACCGGTATCAGTACGCTACAATAGGTACATGACTATTAAAAAATCAGTATTCACTCTTAAGCTTTCAAGATTTCAAATAATTGCCATCGCCCTTTTATTGGTTGTTGCGTGTGGGGTTGCCTGGACAATCGTAAACAACAATGACAAGCCAGCAGCAAAGAGAGAAGTCATTTACAGCTCCAGAGACGATGAAGACGACGACAAAGATAATCTTTTGGCTATCCCTAAAGATGCCAAAAGCAAAGTTTGCGATGCTATCAAAGGCGATGCGATTACTGACATAATCAAACAAGATATTGCTAGCAGCCGAGTCAGTATCGCCAATGGTTCAAATAAAGAAGGATCCGTATCAGGATGCACCTACGTTACCGCCGATACCGTACCTCGTCCAATTAGGTCGGTTGCTATTGTCACGAGAGAATTCAACGACATTAAACAAGCCGACAGCGCATACGCCATATTAACAAAGACAAAAGACAGCAACCGTAAGACTATCAACGACAACGCTTTCTATAACCAAGAGGCAAGTCAGCTTGTAGCTATTAATGGCAACAAATTACATACAGTTACTTTGTCACGAAACACTGTCCAAAAAGTTAGTCGTCAAACTTTCGAGAAACTTCTCAAAATATTACCTTAGTTAAAGTAATAATCTCTGAACCTAAACAGGAATAGTAAAAACATAACAACGTAAATCAGCACAACTGTGTCTAAGTGGTGTTTTTTGCCAAAATCCAGAATTGACGCTGACCGCTCGGACAGTTTCTTATTAGAACTCTGCAGATAATACAAAAGACCGTACCAAAATATTGGCACACTTGCGATCCATCCAAAGACACAAAATATACAAATCTTACCGATACTGTAAAGACTAGCTCCGTAGAACCAAACACTAAAGAGTATCAGGACTGTCGACACTCCCAGTACAAATTGCCTAAACCAGCCGATAAACTTTCCGCCAGAAAGTAGCAGTAGTCCAGCTGTTCCTAGAATTGCAAAAAAGATAATTCCCAAGAAAGCATTTGGAAAACCAAATATAGCCGCCAGTTTATTGCCAAGCACACCAACACAATCGACTACTGGGTTAAGCGAACAACTCAGTCCAGCGTCAGGATTTTTGAGCATATGAATTCGCTCGCTAGCTTGCCAAGTCATAGCAACAAGGCCAACTAGTCCGCCAATCGACAGTACGTAGGCGTAAATTTTATCTAAGTTAAAACTAGTTATTGTTGTCTTCATATTAAAAGTCCAATCTATCTTATCCTCAACTATTATTATACTCTTGGCGGTCTAGAGTTTACATGCAGATGGTTAAAGGTTGGCAGCTACTGCGCAACTTGGTTGATGGTGCCAAGGACCAAAATACAGGCGAGGGAAGACTTCGCAACTAGGCTTAACCAAATGTAGGCTTTCTCACCGTAAACATAATCTTTCCAAGGTCCAATTTTTTTGTATTGCAGGAACATGTTGATCGCAAATGAATTAAAGAATAAAAATGCCTCAATAGATAACGACGACAATATTTAATGGGCAATTCTTACAGGCCCTAACAGATGCTCGAGCCCAGTGCTTATGCTATGATAGTTGTAAAGAGGGATAAACGCTGGCATGAACATGGGTAACAGATTGAAAATAGTGCTATGCAGTCTTGTTATCACAGTCGTTGGCTTAACGCTGTATCCTGGGAATTTGGTCAGAGCGGCCGCCCCTGGTCAAGTGGTAATTAATGAGATTATGTATAATCCGGCAAGCGATGATCAGAATGAAGAATTTCTGGAACTTTATAATACCACTGGTAATAGTATCAACCTCAGCGGCTGGAGATTTACGACCGGGATTAGCCTCACGTTCCAGTCGGGTACCTCAATTCCTGCAAATGGATACTTGGTTGTTTCCCCTGATATACTCAAGACACAGGATACCTATAGCATCACAGCCGCTGCTTCGTATGCACCCACTAACCTATCAAATTCTGGCGAAACCATAACACTAACCGACAACCTGGGTGTAGTCATTGACCTTGTGGCATATGGTGACTCAGCGCCGTGGCCTTCGAGCCCGGATCGGAGTGGGCCATCCCTAGAGCTCGTTGATCATACGAATGACAATAGTTTGGTGGGTAGTTGGTCAGGGAGCCTAGTAGATGGCGGTACGCCACTTGCTCAAAATAGTGTATTTGACCTGGATCTCCCTCATATTGCCCAAGTATCTAATCCAACTGAAGTCAACGATGGACAGGCAGTTACAGTCAATGCCACCGTGACTGGTAATGCCGTTAGTGGAGTAGTTGTAAAATACAAAGTAGGCTTTGCGAGCGAGCAAACACTTACTATGTACGACGATGGTGCTCATAATGATTCAGCTGATACGGATAGTATTTACGGTGTAGAATTACCTGGACAGGATGGTGGTTCGTTAGTTCGCTTCCGTATTGAAGCAACAAACGGAGACGGCACGACCTCGGTGCCAAGCCAAGATGATACACAAAACTATAAAGGCTATGTCGTTGATGACGGCACGGTTTCTGCTATACCAGTTTTTCGTTGGTACACAGCAGATGCTGATTTTACTGATCTAACAACAAACCACCTGAGTGATGATGAATTTGTACCAGCGGTAGTGGCTATTGGAGATCAGGTGTTCGACAACAGTAGAGTCAGAGTAAAGGGTGGCTCCAGTGTTAATTTTCCAAAACGAAAGTATAAGTTTGAGCTACCGGCTGGCTACACGATAAATCACCCGAGTCTGGGTGATCATATAGACGAGTTTTCAATCCAGGTATATTTCATGAATCTCAGTGAATTCCCTGAGCGATTGACCACATTAGCACTAGAAAGATTCGGCTTTAAGCCATTACTGCAACAATATGTACGTGTACATAAAAACGGGGCCGGCCCAAGTGACTTTTATGGGCACTATTTATTTACTGAAACCTATGATAGTACGTGGCGTGAAGAAAATGGCTTTGACGACGGAGCACTATATAAAGAGGTTACTGACAAAAAAACTCGATTAGACGAGAATACAGATGATATAGATGACCTTCTGCTTACTGTACAATCGCTAACAGGGACAGAGTTAAGAGATTACCTGTACGACAATCTGGATATTGCAAATATCATCAACTACAACGCGGCAATGGCAGTTATTCGTAATGACGACTGGTTTAATTATCACAACCAGTATCAATATCGAGATTCTGACGGTACGGGTCGTTGGGAATATGTACCATGGGATAACGACAATTCATTCATGCCAATCTATTTTAGCGGTCCATTTGCATACACTAGGGATCCGATTATAGCGCCTTTGCCCTCAAATCAGTCCGGGCCGTTCTTCCAATATCGAATTATTGAACGGGCATTATTCCAGTTTCCTGAATTTCAGGAAATGTACTATCGACGGGTTGCAACCTTGTACGATGATATATATTCGACTGGCCTTACCAAAACCTGGTTCCAGCAACTATTCGATCAATCGGGAAGCACTCTACAAGATGATATGACACTCTGGGGTGCTCAACGTCAAGCTCTTTTTGATTCCATGATTCCTCCGGGTGCCTTGAACTATCCCGAAGACCTTTTGCCAGAGATTAGTGTTGATCCAGACAGTATTTTTGAGTCAGGCACCCCGCAAGATATAAAGACTATCTTTAATTACGGTGAAGACCAGTTCAAGTTACGAATGGATGAATTACGAGAAGAAGGTCTGCTGCCTGCAACACAAGATTCAAGTGTAGATAGTGTCGTTTTTGATTCAGTTGACTCTACGAGTGGAAGTATCGAGCTACGTAATACTACTGACCAAGCCATCGATATGTCGGGTTGGCGAATAGCTGAGCTAGACTACACTGTTCCCCAGGGATCTGTACTTCCGGCTGGCCAGACGGCCACACTGGTAGCAAGCGATGTAGCGTACCGTGCGGCTAATCCCGGTGTGTTTGTGCTTGGCGAGTATAGTAACAGTATTCCGGCGCAACTAACTCTTTTGAGCGAACAAGAAGAAGAAATAGATACCTTTGGGGGTGGTAATGCGGCAAAAGAGACTCCACTGCAGATTTCGGGAGGTGATTCATCTCCTCGGTTTAGGGCACAGACATATGCATCAGGAGAGATTGTTTCCACCGAGAATTTTGATAAAAAGAATACTATCCAAACATGCGTACTGAATAACTGCTCTGAAGATCAGCGGAGCCTAGAGCGCTTAAGTAAAAATGCGGATGAAATACCTGCTGCTAGATCAGACTCAGTGTCATCGCGTTTTGTGATCATATCGTTAATAGTGACAGGAGTCTTATTAGGGGTGATTATATTGCGAAAACAGATACGGAATGATAACATAAGCGGAAAGGATTGATAGATGATTCACAATAAAAGTCGAAAAAAAATATCAATAGCAAGTGGCTTGGCAGCAATTGTTTTTCTGTTACTTGGGTTTTCGGTAGTGGTCATTCATCAAAAGCACGTTTCAGCGGCCGCTACGATTACGGTCAATACTAACCTAGACACGGCAGCAGACGACGGAGTGTGTACGCTTCGAGAAGCAATTACTGCCGCGAATACAGACACTGCCTCAGGTGCTAACCCAGGTGAATGTATAGCGGGTGATGGAAGTGATACGGTACAATTCGGTATTTCTGGTAGTGGTGTAAAAACTATCCAAGTACTTTCAGGATTACCAGACATAACATCTTCAATAGAGATTGACGGCTACACTCAAACTGGCGCAGCCGTGAATACTAACCCAGCACCACAGGGAGTGAATACTGTTTTGACTATCGAGTTAGATGGTAGCTCTTGTGTTGGAACATGTGATATAGACGTTATTGGCGCAGACACCGTGACTGTGACCGGTTTATCAATACACTCCTTCATCGGTACAGCGAAAGGTGCTATTCACGTTGAAGATAGCAACAACGTGGTTATTGAGGGTAACTATATCGGTGTAGATGCTGCTGGCCTTGCGGCTGGGAATAATCTCGAGGGAGTTGATGCCCGCGAGGGCACTACGAATATTCGTATTGGCGGGTCCTCTGCTGCACAACGTAACGTGATTTCAAATAACTCAGCTTTGACTCTCGGTGCAGACAATATACTTATTTCAGATGATGGCAACAACACTACAAGTGGCATAACAATTGCAGGAAATATAGTTGGACTTAACCCGCTCGGAACAATTGCTTACAGTAACCCTTCTACAGGAATACGCATAAAGAATGGCGTGAAAGACGTTGTTATTGGTGGCATAGAACAAACTGATGCCAATGTTGTCGCAGGCTTTACGAGTACCGGTATAAATATTTCTCAAGAATCTGATACTCCACCAGAAGAAATGAACGAGATAATTATCGAAAACAACTTTGTTGGCTATGCTACAGACCTTACTACAAATCTTATGAGTCCTGGCTCGACTGTAGGCATTGGAGTGACGGTCATTGATCCAAGTATTCTAGCCGGTGCAGACGTGAGCGGTGTGTCGATTTTAGATAATTTTGTCATTGGTACCGGTTTTGGAGGTGCAATTTCAATTCTTAATGCTTCAGCCAATATATCGTTTAGCAACATACTCGTTCAGGGGAACGACTTAGATGGGGATGGATTTGCGAACATCTCCGGCATAACTGTGGGCGCAAATGTGCAAGATGTACAAATAGGTTCAACAGACCCCTCACGCGCCAATACAATTCATAACTTTGCGGTAGGAATTCGAGGCATGAGATTGGGCACTAACCCAGAGGCAGCTTTGTTTGGGAATAATCTCTATGATAACGATAATCATGGCATAGACTTATGTGAAGACACAGACTTCAACTTTATCTGTGATGTACAGGTTGGACCAACAGCAAATGATGTCGGCGATAGCGATACAGGTGCAAACAATTACATAAACACCCCTGTCGTTAACAGTGCAAGTCAGATAGGTGATCAGCTTACCGTTAACTTTGATCTCGATGCGGCAGATTCGCCCTCAGATGAATATCGTTTAGATTTTTACTATAGTGACACTGCAGATAGTTCTGGCTTTGGTGAAGGTCAACAATATCTTGGTGGTGCGACAAGTGCGAATGGTATAGGTAATGAATTGACAATCACAATTGATGATTCGATTAACATCGAAAATGGAGTAGTTACCGCAACGACGACTGCAATAGACAACACAACCACATCAGGTTTCGGAGCAACCAGCGAATTTTCAGCAGTCCTGTCAGATAATATCACTTTCGAACCTGCTCCAGACCCTCCGGTAGACGAAGGGGATGAACAAACCGCTGCGCAGGCCAGCAACAGTCAATCTGCCAATCTGTCCCAAACAGGCACAGAAACCCTACAGCTATGGGCGTTAATTGCTGGTACGATCTCCATACTTACAATCTTGTTTCTGAAAAAACGTTCAACGAGTTAAACTATCGAACACGCCAGGTTTATTCACTGGATTTTGGAGCCAAATTGAACCTGTAAGTCAATTAATATCCGGCGACGTTAGGTTTCGTTCGTAAATCAGAATGCAAAGTACTTGTTTTTTGGGTCATGCCCCATAGACAGAACCTGCCTAATTAAAACTCTCGTAAATGTCAGGTGTGCGTTGAAGACAGCTCTCCGTCGATTTCTCGAAGCAATATTCTGTAATAGCACCTCGTGAACGCTCCACGCCCTTAATCACATAGTTCGCTGAGCATGTAGCGGTTATGCGGGACCTATTCTAATTAAAAAGACGAACCTATGGCTCGTCTTTTTAATTTGGCAGGGGTTAGTGGACGATTATCGAACTTTAATAGGGGTCACGGAGCTGGAATTTATTGTTGAAAATACAAAGATTAATCCTGCTCAAATTGATCATCAAGCGCAATGAGCCCCATTACTCTATCCGTAAAGTGTTCACTATCTAACTCTGAGTCATCGACCATTCCTTCAAGGGCTGCCATGATTTCTACATCTCCAGCAAATTGTGCTTCAACAAGCTCACCGGCATCATCTGGAATTTCAGGATCGAACATATTTAAATTATCTAATACTTATTGTTATCTGTCAATGTCTTGGCAGGGGTACGTGGAATCGAACCACGGTCTTAGGTTTTGGAGACCCATATACTAGCCGCTGTACTATACCCCTATGGTCGAACAGGCAGTCTGTTCATACAACAGATATAATAATCGAAAAATCTACTTCTGTCACGGAGTAATCAGTATTATTGAAACATTGTCTAATATTATATTGATATACTACTAATTAATATCTGATAAAGTTAGGTAATCTGGCTCAAATTTAAGTCTACTGAATTTTATACCTTGTGAAATAAGGTAACACACAGTTTCTATCACAAAATCCTGTGAACCTGCGATATTTATAATATCAAAGTCTTCTTCGTCAATATTTGATTTAAGCAACTTAATAAAGTTATTTTTGCTAGCAGGAAAGAATGACTTATCTGCATGCTTCATGGCGTCAGTCTTAAATAAATGATCACCACTTGAAACATGGATGATTGTACTTATAGGTGGTTTTATTAATGTCTTTTGATCTAGAAATGATATAAAAGGCGTTATAGCTAAGCCTTGAGCAAGGAATAAGACGTTATTAGCATCAATCGAGAATGGCGATAGATTGTCATCTATCTTCATTCTTAGTGTATCGCCACTTTTTAGTCGCGAAAGAGCAAGTTTAAAAGTACTACTACCAGTTAGCTTAGTTACGATGCGTATATTGAGAGTACTGGATCCAGGTGCAATTGAATATAATTGATGCTCATAATCATTTATGAAAATCTGTATCGATTGTCCCGGCGAAAAACTTACTGGAAATTCCGGAATAAATGACAAAGAATACACATCGCCAGGCAATTTATGTTTACTCTCAAATTTAATGCTAATCATATGACTAATAATTACGGCTCAAAGGACTACTCAACTCGGTCATAGAATAAATCATAGTATTTCCAGGCAGCTTGCTGATTTCTGATATTAAAAGCATCTGGCCCCCAATATCCATCCATTTTATACTGGCCTGCAATCTTTGTGTTTTCTAGAGTATTTACCTGTGTACTGCTAGTTATACGCAAAGCAGAGAGCATAGATACGTTCGTAGATACATCCTCATAATTAACAATTGGTTTTGCCTTTAGATCGTAGATTGCAAATAGGTTATTGGTGGCCCCATTCTTTGAATTAATTTGCGTCTCGTAAAAAGTCGCCAGCTTTTTGAGAGGCTTTAAAGCTCGTTTATCATTAGCAATTGTGAAGCTTCTGGATAGAGTTTGCGATATACGGAATGCTTCGTAACCATAACTATCGGAGCCACTATTTGGAGGGGAAGCGACAACTACGCCCCTAGAATTCATGGTTATCCAGTCTGGAACTAAGCTGAATTTATTATCTTCCTGAAGAGTATCAATAAATTTATAGTAATCTTTACCAGCTTTGTTCCAGAAATCCTTATTCTTAAGGTCAAACTTCTCGAACATGCTATATGAATATGGATCGCTATAGCTTGGGTTAATAGTGTACGAGCTTAGATCCTTCTGGGTCGTGAAGGGTATCTGCACATATCTATTTCCAAGTTTCCTAAACTCGAACTTCTTAATATCAGATATTATATTTTGAGCCTCACTTAAATACTTTATATTTCCCCATTTCTGATATGCCTGCAATAGACCTACTGCAGTTTGAGCATCGGCCAAAGAATTTGTATTTGAATCCAACAATTTTCCTTGGTCATCCTTATCGGACACCCATTCGCTCGACAGAAGTGAATCTTGGGTCCTGTTTTGGAAATGATCTTTAGCCCATTGCCATACGCCATCAAAAGTTGGCTGGTCATTTTCGGCAACAGCCATTTGCATTGTAATTGCTTGATTATACGATGTGGTTATCTTAGTCTTTTTTCTAGTATCGTTAACAACTTGGCCATAAGAACGAATGTACGTTTGCTTATAAGCCTGCCATGCATCTTGCAAGTAAACACCGGCGTCAGATTTAATCTGATAAACTTGTGCCCAGTCTCCATTAGTACTAATGTATTTACTAGTGTTGATATAGCTCGATGAACCGGTCGTAAAATCTGCCACCTTTACGCTATGATCAAATGCGGCCCTAACAAATGGAGTGGTGCCTTCTTTTATTTGGCGTAATACTTCATGGCTGACTATAATATAGACGCCATTTCTCCAATCATCTTTGTATTTGCGTTCATTAATTTCAGGATCATACTCTACTTTAAACTGATAATCGACATTCTTGTAACCATCTTCTATAAGATAGGGAAGGGCATAATTGTCAGATATTATCAGTGCATCCTTATTCTTAACATTATTGCTAATCCACTGAACAGCTTTAAGTTGATTTGATGTCTCGTCTTTATCCCACTGTCGGTATAAAGGTAGTGCATTTGTAATTAACAAGGCAAGAGCTAGAGTAATTAAAGCAAATTTTCTTAGTCGCTTAACTGGAAATATTCTTATTAGCTGAGTGATAGTATATCCAATAAGCAAACTGCCAAACGGTAATAATGGCAAGAAGTAAAAGCCCAGTACGACTCCACCGCGAATTATAAATATCGAGAATAAGATAACCACCAACCATATGAATAGTAATTTTTTACGATGGACTTTATTAAGTAGAAGTAGAGTACAAATAATAAATGATATCGAGAATAAGATAACCAGAAGTTTATCCCTATTAAACCAATCAATTGCATTTGGGTAAATATTACTAGTTGGATCCCATGGAAATTTTGGCTCTCCACCACGAGCAGATTGAAATTTCAATGTATCGATTAAGGTAATCTTTTCAAAATCTCCGGTTTCGGGATGGGCATTATACGGCAATAATTCACCTTTTAATCCCGCATACAAAAGCCACAAAGAAGTTACGCTCCCCATAAACATTGTCCATAAAACTACTGCATGCCTCCTTATAATCTTATGAGCTTGCTGCTGCCAAATCATTAACCACATAGCAGGAATCAAGAAAAATGCATTTATCTTACTGAGTATAGCTACTCCAAACACTGCGCCGCTAATGGCATATGACGAAAGTTTCTTTGGTTTATGAAGTAATATTAGAACGCTTGCAAGTACAACAAAGATCATTACATTATCTAAAAGAACTCGTCTTTGATAATAAGCAGCTAGGGGGCTAGATATAATTACTATTGCAGCTATAATTGATGGCAATCTCCGCTTGAATAATTTAAGTCCAATAAAATAGGTTAATGCGACACTAGCAGCCGCCAGGACTACCATAAACAATCTTAAAAGTAATATTTCATCAATACTATGGCCCACTAAGCTATTAATAAGGAGTAGTGGACTCATCAGTATCCAGCCAACGGGAGCGTGGTCGTACCAATAAGTGTAGTAATCTAGTTTTCCATTTTCAGCGAAGCTCATCGCCCTTAGCGTATAGGTCGCTTCATCGTTCTCGATGTAAGGATATCCACCAATATTGATAATCATTGAGATGATCTTTAGAATCACTAAGATTGAAACTATTATAAAATCAGGATGAAGCATCAACCTACTATAGATGTACTTTAAATTTGTTTCGAATATATTAATTATATTTTTAATCATGAGATTCTACCTGGCTCTGAGATATTTCTGTGTGCTCCAACATGAGTTGTCTTTTCCCAGTTTGTAATCTTACTAAAATGCCTTTTGCATGCTCTAAGTGCGCCATAACTTAGCATTAACTGATATGGTATAAATCCTAAAACTAACCAGAAGAATCCCTTAAACTTAAATTTCATTCTTTGTTCTCTGACGAATTCATAAAGACCAACTATTTGCATGGCTAAAAGAGCTAGTACTAGAAGCACTGGTATGAAACTTAAAATGCTTATTATCAAAGGCATGTTACCCAATATTCCATAAACAACAATTATCGGAGAGGCCAAAACTATTATGGCTTGGGCTACCGGGAAGCCCAAAAGATAGTAGGCTATCATACGTTGTTTTCTGGTTGGTAGAAGTTTTATTGTTTTATTACTTATTATTTGTAAGAATCCTTGGCACCAGCGTGTTCTTTGTTTTATAAACTGTTCAATAGTAAGCGGAGTCTCTTCCTTGGTAACAAATTCAGCATCATATGTAGCGCACATAACAGCCCCCTGGCTACAAAGTCGTAAACCTATCTCTGCATCTTCTGTTAAACAATTTTCGTTCCAGCCACCAATCTCGCGAAGTTGTTTGGTCTTGAAAAAAACCGTGTTACCGCCTAGCGGAGCAACCTGTGCTTTCATATGTGCATGCATTCTTGATTTGAACCAAAAGAAATATTCTAGAACATTTGCCGAACTGAACCATCGATCTGAATAATTTACTAACTGCACGCCCGCCTGGATAATATCAACATCTTTTTCTTGATATATTGTATTTGCAATTGCAAGAATCTTGGAATGAACTTGATCCTCGGAATCAAAAATTACTACATGATCATACTTGGCCAACTCTAGTGCTACGTTCATTTGATAAGGTTTATTTAATGGCAAATGATTAGCGTCTACGATAACAATCTTGGCATTCTTAAGTTTATTTTTTTTAATAGCCTGTTTAGCTACATTGATTGTTCCCGTATCGCTAGGTTGGAGTATAACTAGAATCTCAAATAGTTTCTTAGGGTAGCGCATTTTACTAATTTCGGATATCGTTTGACCAAGTACAGCTTCTTCATGATATGCAGGAAGCATAATTGTAAAAGTATGTTTTGCTTTTAGATTTTTTTTTGGAGAGCCAGAATCTGCAAGCCTATCTTCATCCATCCAAACATATAGATTTAGGTAGAGCATTGCGCAGCTCTGAGCAATCATAAGACAAAGAAATATAATGTATACGTACAGAATGATTGACATAATTTATATGTAGTTTAACAGTTCTCGTGAAATATTACGAAATTGGATATTATTAGTATAAATAGAATTATTTTGGTCTATTTTTGTACTCGAAGCTTTATACAGAACCATACAAACTGCCTTATATCTTTTGTTCGTATCTTTGAAGAACCAAATTGACGATCTGCGAATGATATTGGTATTTCTTTGATAATATATCCAGCTTTCGCCGCCTTATCTACAAGCTTAACCTGAATGACATAACCACTTGCAGCCCCAGCCTTAAAATCAAGGTCAGTAATAACGTTTGAACGAATAGCCCGGAATCCTGCAGTCGGATCATTTACTTCTCGGGTAATGCCCCCTATATTTCTGGCTGTAAAACGAGCTACACGACTATTAATAACTCGAATTACAGGCCATTCTCCAGGGATATATCCTCCAGGAACATAACGAGAACCAATTGCCATATCTGCACCATTAACAATACTATCTATTAGTTCAGGTATCTCTGAAGGGTCATGAGAAAGGTCAGAGTCCATTTGTATCAGTATGTCTGCACCCTGTTTTATAGCGTACTGGAATCCAGTATCATACGCCCGGCCAAGCCCCCTCCTACTTTCTTCAATAACCTTTATAGAAGATCTAAGGCCATTGCTGTCTATAAAATCTTCTGCTAATTTCGCAGTGCCGTCAGGGGATGAACTATCAACTACTACTGCATAAAGATTCACATCAGTTAAAGTATCTTTAACTTGAGACACTTTACTCAAAATGTCGACAATATTGTCAGCCTCTTGATAAGTTGGCATAACAAGCCAAGCGCTTTTATTTAACGTTTTCAAATTACTCCAAAGGTTTATAAGATTCTAATTGATTTTTATACAGCAAGATAGTATAGTTGTCAACAATAGTAGAAACTAATACACTTGAGAGAACCATCATTAAAGATAAATTAATAAGTACGGCTGCACATTTTAATGTGCGAGAAACTTTGTCCTATACGTGGGTAGGTCTTGTTGGAATTTCGATTGATTTAGCTTTATTTTTAGTTTTCAGGGATGCGCTAGATATAACTCCGTCATTAGCTAGTTTTCTGTCTGCTGCATCAGCCGCCACTCTAACATTTCCACTTAATGCACATTTTACTTTTCAGAAAAAAGATAATCTTAAAAAACGATTTCTAGCATATGCATCAATCAATGGTTTTGGGACTATTCTAGGAGCAAGTCTGGTTTTTATAGGGTTTAACATAATCGGGCTTAATGATAAGTTTGTAAAATTAATTGCTACTGTTATAGTCGCTGCAACTCAATTTTTACTTAATAAGTTCGTTGCATTCAAATAAGGAGACCAAATGGCAAAGAAAAAGATAGCTATAATTGGAGGTGGATTCACAGGATTAGTTGCCGCAAGAAGACTGGCTTTATTGGGATATAAAGTAGATATTTATGAAGCCCAAAAAGAACTCGGTGGATTAGTCGCCGGTTTTACTCTGAAGAATGGCGCTCACCTGGAACGGGCGTATCACTTCTTATATCCAACTGACAAATATATTATCAAGCTAAGCAAAGAGCTTAGAATTGATAATAAATTGAATTTTCATAGAAGCTCAATAGGCTCTTTCTATAAAGGTAAACTATACCCATTTATGACACCATTGGATTTACTCAAATACCCAGGAATTAGTTTTATTGGGAAAATTAGAACCGGTTTCATTTCTCTATATCTTGAGAGGGTCAAAAAATGGGAGCCGCTTTCAAGAATTGCTGCAATGGATTGGCTAAATAAGTACAACGGAAGAAAAGTTACAAGTGCGCTTTGGGAACCACTACTTTTTGGAAAATTCGATAAATACTACGACCAAGTTACCATGGCATGGCTATGGGGAAGAATCAAACAAAGGCAGGATGCCAAGAAAGCTGGCGAGAAATTCGAACGCCTTGGATACTATGACGGTGGTTTTAATTCAGTTACCGAAGCACTAGTTGCTGATCTCAAGAAACTCAAAGCTGGTATTCATACAGAGACTCCAGTTCAAAGTATAAATTCGGCCGATAAAGGCAAGGTAGTATTAAAGGCAAATGGCCAAGAAGTAACCTATGATTCAGTCATCTCAACAGTACCGAGCTACATATTTGCTAAGCAAATTGAAACTGAAAAATCAGTTCCAACTGAATATATAAATAAACTTACCAGTATCGACTACCTTGATGCAGTGCTGATGGTAATATCTACTCCACAAGCAATTAGCGACTATTATTGGCATCAGTTTCAAGACAAAGATGCTCCATTCCTCGTAGCCTTAAGTCTGACAGCACTCACCAAGAACACCAAGCCGTATGACGGCAATCATGTCTATTATATTGGCGATTACGTAACTCACGACAACCCCATAATGGCTCAGTCAGAAGACCAGATACGTAAGAAATGGTTTAAGGGTCTTAAAGATCTATTCCCAGATTTTGATACAAAATTAATAGACGAGTCTCATGTTTTTAAATTCCGAAATGCTCAACATATAGTCGATGTTGGTTATCAGGATGACAAACTAACAGGTATTAAGACGCCAATTGAAAACGTATATCTATCAAACTTTTCGCAGATCTTCCCACAAGATCGTGGCACCAACTATGCAGTCCGAGATGGTGAGACTGCGGCAAAACTCATTCACAAAAAACTTAAAGGTTAATCTTTTAAGTAATTGATTAGTTACATTCAATCCGAAGGTCTCTAATACTGTATAAGTTGAATTCTAAAAACTATCCCTAAAAACTTATGGTACTAAATCTAGAGCATAATCTTGCCAAAAAGTGCCTTCTTTAGTGCCATTATTGCAATCATTGCCACTTCCATCAGACTCTCCAGGTACTTTTATCCATAAGTAGCCGGCAATTCTACTATTACCATTCAGGACCGACTTTGTACCAATCTTACGTCCTAAAGGATTACACCACTGACCATCTTTTGGCCCATTTCCATTTCTACTAGTATCGATGACACCTGTTAACTTATCATTTTTTAGCCTATCTAGAATCGATAGAACATATTCTTCAGAACTCGAGTTAGTTTGAAAATTCGATACATTTACACTAATTCCGTCAGCCAAGCCCATATTTAAGGTGTTAAGATTACTTACCATCTTATCCACACCTTGCCATGAGGAATGGCCAGCATCGACATATATTTTTGCATCTGTCTTTGAAAGTTCACTGATGGCAGAGTTGAGAGCAGATTTACGGGTTGCTAACTGTGTAGAATTTAAACAGTAATACATTGCTACCGAATCTGGTTCTAAAATCACAATTGATTCTGTACCATCAAGAACTTTTGCCCTCTGCTTTAGCCATTGTAAATATGTTTCCACTGACGACTTACCAGAATTTCCGCAACCTATGTTTGGTACTGCATACAGAACAACAATCGGAATTTGATTGTTCTTTCTAGCTTGATTAATCTTTGTTGAGAAAGTATTAATATCGGAACTTGCAGATTGCCATATTCCGGTCGGAGTATTAGCAAGTATTGATAACTTATTTTTGTCCTTATTATTTGCCTTTCTTAATGCAATAAAAGCTGAACTATCTGGGTCTACGAATAGCTTTCTTTGTCCTACTACTATTTTATCCTTGGATTTATCCTTAGTATCTTTGGGTTTTAATAGTTCATCAACTACTGAATCATTATGTAATACAGGTATTCCAGGCTTGTTATTTATGGCAATTGGCTTATCGTATGAAGCGATCAGTATAAGTGATATGGTAAACAGCAATAAAGTTATTAAATATTTAAAATTAAAGAAGCCAATCATATTATTGAGTTTTCTATTTCTCAAATAATGTTTGTTCTTGGATTTAGTCTTTTTTGTCGTAATTTTATACGTTTTCACTTAGCATATTATACAGCCAAACCAGATTTGTGCCTAAAAGTACAAGATATATTAACTTAATAATTGCGTTATATGGAATGCAAATTTTTCTACTTATAGTATTTGTTATACAATAAGTGAATCTATGAGCAAGGTAACTCCCACTAAACCCATTCTAGTAATGTTGTACGGATATCCCGGTGCCGGAAAGACGCACTTTGCACGTGATCTAAGCGAGACACTCCAAGCAGCTCATGTCCATGGCGACCGTATCCGTGGCGAGCTTTTCGAAGAGCCTCGTTATGACAACGAAGAAAACGAAATTGTTAAGCACCTAATGCTGTACATGACCGAGGAATTCCTTAGTGCTGGCATGAGCGTCATCTTTGATGCCAACGCCATTAAGCTTTCTGAACGTCGAGAACTACGCAATATTGCCCGACGCAGTAAGGCCGAACCAATCATGATCTGGCTACAGATAGACAGCGATAGCGCCTACGCTCGACTTGCTCACCGAGACCGACGCAAGCTGGACGACAAATATGCCGCTCCTCACACCCGTGAATCTTTCCAGATGGTAATCCAGGAAATGCAGAATCCTAAAAACGAAGATTACATTGTTATTAGCGGTAAGCATACCGTTAACACTCAGCGCAGTGCTGTTCTTAAGCGTCTATACGAACTTGGTCTTGTGGCCAGCGGTACCGCATCGGCTAGCGTTGTTAAGCCAGGACTCGTTAACCTTGTACCAAACCAGTTGCGCGGCGGAAGAGTCGACAACGCCCGTCGCAACATTCTAATCCGCTAATGAAAACTATTGAACTTCCCGAAGTAGGGGAGGTAATGCTGGTCAAGCATGCTAAATCTAAATCTATCCGGATTAGCATTGGTAGTGACGGAACCGTAAAGGTAACTCTGCCCAAATGGGCCCCGTACCAAGCGGCTATCGCTTTTGCCCGAACCAAAACAGATTGGATCTTGGCTAATCGAATTCGTCCAGAAATAATTAAAAACGGAACGGCCATTGGCAAGTTTCATCACCTCTACTTTAAGCCTAGTAGCACCAACCAAAAAGTATCTACTCGCCAAAAGGGCAGTGAACTTTGGGTAACCTTTCCAGACAGCCTTAACTGGGACAGTCCGTCTGTCCAAAAAGCCGCCGAGAAGGTTGCCATCAAAGCCCTCCGCGAACAGGCCGAGAATTTATTGCCCAAAAGACTTCGTGATCTGGCCGATAAACATGATTTCGAATTTAAAAGCGTGTCTGTGCGTCAGTTAAAAGCCAGATGGGGAAGCTGCAATAACAAACAAGAAATAACTCTTAATTTGTTCTTGATGCAACTGCCATGGGACTTAATCGACTACGTGCTAGTCCATGAACTAACACATACCAAAGCCCTACATCACGGGGCCGTTTTTTGGCGTATCTTCGAAACCGCCATGCCCGGCGCCAAGCAAAGACGTAAGAGTTTGCATAATCACAAGCCTCAAATTAACGCCTAATCTCTCGCAATTCAACCTCTGGATGTGACATAATAGATAGTGCTTATGCCAACAACAACCAAAACCAAAGCAAAACAACCCAAAATTGTAAAAACCGATGAATCTGTCGAGAGGCAACGACTCAATACGTTAATTAATAGCATGACCGACGGGGTAGTTACAACCGACAAAAACCTCAAGGTAATTGTCTATAATGCGGCCGCCCTTGATCTGCTAGACATACACGGTCTTCACGAGGGCACCGATCTTTCCGAAGTTCTCCATCTTATAGATAAAGATAACAAGCACGTTACCATCACCAATCTGGTCAAGCAGACAAAAACCAACACCTCATCCCGTGACCACCGCTTTAAATACAGTGACGGCACTTTGATAAATCTTTACATCAGTATTGCGCCCGTACACCTTGGTTTTGGCAAATCTGATCAAGGGTTTGTGATAGTACTGCGCGACATCACCCGCGAAAAGTCGCTAGAAGAAGAACGGGACGAATTTATTAGCGTCATCAGTCACGAACTTCGTACCCCGGTAGCTATTGCCGAAGGCAACCTTAGTAATGCCCAACTTATTGCCAGCAAACACTCTCATGTTCCAGAAATAAGTGGCAGTTTACAACAGGCCTATGATCAAGTGACCTTTTTATCAGGTATGATTAACGACCTATCGATGCTGTCACGCGCAGATCGTGGTAAGTTGGCTATCGAAACCGAAGATGTAAATGTTCATAACTTAGTAAAAAGCCTCGAGAGTGCTTACAGTAGCGTAGCTAAAGAGAAAAAACTATCTTTCCATATAGAAATCGATCCCAAACTTGAGCTACTACATACCAGCGAACTATATATTCGTGAAATCTTACAAAACTTTATAACCAACGCCATAAAATATACCGATCAAGGCTCAGTTACCCTAACTGCAAAACCAGTAAAGACCGGGGTGCAGTTTGCCGTGCGCGATAGCGGAATTGGCATATCAAAAGAAGATCAAGACAAAGTCTGGGGAAAGTTTTTCCGGTCCGAAGATTATCGGACACGTCAACATAATGGCACTGGCCTTGGATTATATGTAACACGCAAATTAGCTGATCTACTTACTGCTTCTGTGGATTTGCAAAGCGAGATCCACAAAGGTTCTATTTTTACTATCACTGTCCCAAATCTTAAGTAACCAAAAGATACTTTTATTATAGTCCAATATGTGTTATTGTAATCCTTTATGGCATTTACTAATCCTGCAGTTGATTACACAGACCACTTCCGCGAAGTCGGAGCACTATGGGAAATGAACCCCGAGATGTCGGGCCCGCACGCAGTTACAGCGCTCGGCGGGAAACACACAGACGTCTACTTTAACTCTGATCTAATTACTAGTGATAACGCCGATCTAGACAGTATTGTTAGAAATGTTCTGGGTGTCGAGGCTGCAAACCGTAATCTACGTCCAGACTGGGTATTTTCATATGCACCCTATGGAATATTATTAGCCGCTGCATGCTCCAGGGCCCTAGGCAGTAAAGTTGGTTATTGCCGACCAGACCAAGATTATCAAACAACTTTTCCAATCCACGAAGGGCAGAGCGCCTTAGTTGTTGGCGATGATGTCCACCGCGGAACTTCTCTTGTCGAGACTGCTAGCCAGCTCGAATCTAGAGGAATAAGAGTAGCCCCTATGTTCTTCACTCTAGTAAACCTATCTGATACCAAAGAGCTAGCTGGACGTGAACTGGTTGCCGCCGCCCAAGTACCGACGCTTGGACACCCTGCCGACGACTGCCCAATGTGTCTTGCTGGATCTCGACCATTAGAAGCTCGAACCAATTGGCAAGAGCTGATTGACAGCCAACAGGTTTAGCCACACCTGTTGCCAACTGGTACCAAGTAGGATATACTTGACTTAATTGACCTACAGAATATGTAGGTTATTTTATTTGTCAAAGACAATAGAGAGCGAGGCGAGTGTGGCCGACAAGTCAACAAAAGCAAAAAAGATTCGAGTCAAAAAAACTGAGCTAACTGTAAGACAGCGTAGCGAGCAAGATGCGTCTAAAGCTCCAAAAAGAACTTTACGCAAGACTGCTAAATCCGCCAGTCGACCATTTAAAGCAGTTGGTAGATTTATTGCTAAAATTGCCCGCCCATTCCGATTCTTGCTTCGGCCGTTCAAAACTCGTCCTGTTCGTTTTGTAGGACGCATACTACATAAAGTACTTTTCATTAGCTACTTTAAGGGAGCATGGAAAGAAGTTCGTCAAGTTAGCTGGCCAGGACGTCGCGAAACTTGGCAACTGACATTTGCCGTATTTGTATTCGCCTTTGTTTTTGGTGCAATGATCACAATCGTGGACTACGGACTAGATAAGATATTTAAGAAACTGATTTTGGAGTAATAAGATGAGTAAAAGATACGACACAAACAAACTATGGTACGCCATCCACACCTATAGTGGTTACGAAGAAAAAGTTGCCGAAAGCATTCGACAACGTGCCGATAGTCTAGACATGAAAGACAAGATCTACCAAGTTCTTGTACCTAAAGAAAAGATGATCGAAATCAAGAACGGTAAACGTAAAGTTGTCGAAAAGCGAATTTTCCAGGGTTACGTTATTGTCCAAATGAAACTCAGCGAAGATGCTTGGTATATTGTTCGTAACACTCCTGGTGTTACAGGCTTTGTCGGTACCGGTACCGATCCAACTCCTATCGACGATGACGAAATGGAAAAGATCAATAAGCGTATGGGTCTTGAACAACCTAAACACAAGATCGATTACAAAATTGGTGACGTGGTTAACATCACCGATGGTCCATTCAAGAGCTTCGATGGAACTATCAACGACATCGACCCAGCTAAGGGCAAACTCAAAGTTCTTGTTAACATGTTCGGCCGTGAAAC
>JBPOHZ010000025.1:0-7454 GCA_052034955.1 Candidatus Saccharimonadota bacterium
ATCGAATAATCTGTGCCAGTTCTTCTGGCTGCATTTGCACAACAGAGGTGGAGCTGAGTAAATTGCTTACGGCCACTCCTTTTTCAGCAGTCAGCTTAGACATTAATGGTGCAATATTTTGCTCGTAAGCGTGTTTGACTGAAATATTTGGTGCGGGACCGCCAACAGCACTAAAACGACTTGCCTTTCCAAGTGACTCAGATAATTGGACCAACTGCCCAATTCCGTTAGTAAGTAGCTTGGTGTCGGGGAATTGCTCCAGGCCTGCAGTGCCAGACTGTAATGCACTGGCGTGGGAAGCTAAACTGGTAGCTGCATCAGCTACAAAGGATTTCTTTTGATCTAGTAATTGTTGCTCGGTTGCTAGTCGCTGTTTTATTCGGGTGTGAAGTTGTCGCTGTTTTTTCCAGGCCAGAAACGTTACTACTGCAGCGATCGCACCAAAGAATGCCCACATTAATTGATTCAGGTATCGCCCCCAGCTATGATCGTAAGATTTACTAAAGTACAATACCAGATCGGTTATTGCCACGATCCCCGCTATGCCAGCCAACGGCACCCACAACTGTTTGTTTGATGCGGCCTGGACCTCGCCAGAAACTACCGGACGATCTCCGGGCGCTAATGCCTGCTCTGCCTGAAGCGTCAGGCTATTTGATGTTGTCTGCAGGGCGACAAGCTTAGCTTTGAATTGGGAAATAAATTCCGGCTGCAATGCATGTTTTGAAGCAATCAACTCTAAAGCGCCGTTCATAATACTAAGCGGCGTATTAAGATAATGCGTAATTATCGCCAAGAAATCCGAGACTGATTGTTTGGTAGTACTAACTTTCGCTAGTAAGTCGGCCATAGCTTTCTGGTAACGATACTCGTGCCATGCACGGTATGCATAGTACAACGCCAGGAGCAGTAACCAGGACAAGAAGAAGTAAGGCAGCGGACTGACTTTTGGACTTCTATTTATACGAGGTAGGCCGAGAGGTAGATCTTCTTCTGGAATTTTTGATATATCTAACAGCTTTGGCTGATCTGGTTGTGGAGATTCTTCTGAAACGGGGCTGGGTGTGGTCGTGGTTGTTCTTGGTCGAGATGGACGTGTTGGTCTGGTTGGGGATGATGGTGTGTTTGAAGGGGGGTTAGAAGGAGAAGCTGGCTCAGTCGGCGTACTTAGCGTTTGCACATCGAATACCCCAAGCACCCAAGTACTTTGACCAACCGCATTTAGAGCTGCTACCTGGAAGTCGTACCGAGTCCCGGGACTAAGACCAGGAATGACATATGACGTACTGGTGCTTTGAGAATGATCGTATTCTTGCCATTGGCTGGTAGAGTGTAGCCGATATTGGATGCGGTAATCAATAATTGGCGTACCTCCATCATTGGCTGGCGGCTGCCAAGATAGAGTAACGCTGGATGAAGTTGGAGTTCCACCTAAATTACGTGGTGGACCTGGTAGACTTTCTCCCAAAACGAATGTCGGATAGGTCGCCACGTGGCTGTACCATACTGGTGTCGAAAAGTCCCAAGTGTTTAGGGGAGGGTTGGTTGCATTATTCCTAAAATAATTTGGTGCCTGATTGTTGCTATTAACCGGTTTACAAACGGCGTCATCATCATACTGGCTTGCTGTTATAATCGTATCGGCGCCAGGATTAATCTGATCCTCAACCTCTAGCCAGTTTGCGCATGGAGCATCCGCCACAAGCGATGCGTCGAAATAGTTATTTATTAGGTAGTTAGGCGCAGCGCTTGGAGTGACTGTCCCTTCTCCTTCGTTAAATATATGGAAGAACTGGCCAACAAAAACACCTTCCTTGACACCACTTACATTTGTTATTGCTGCGGCACTGAAAGAGTTGCTTATACTACTTTGGAAGTCTGGGTTATTAGGATCATCAATTATTACAACTACTCCAACTAGACCTCCTGTATTGGACGAATAGTAGGCTTGTGCAACGGCTGGAACTTCGGCAGCAAACTGCGGTTCTTCGTTACTAAGAATCCCTGATGCGTATGACGAAGCAATATCTGTATGGTCTGCAACTCCAACAAGGCCACCGACAGACGAGCCAATCTCGATATAGCCACCTAAATCATCATACGGAACGGTGGTAACGGCACCAGCAACCGACCCCGTGGCATAGGTGTTAGTTAGAGATATCCGAGTCTGCCCGTAGTCAACGCTGGAGGTGCCGCCAATAAGCCCACCCGCCGCGTAACCACCCTGTACCGAACCCGTCGCGAATGAATTCTGAACAGCTACCTGCCCCTGAGCAAAGCCTATCAAGCCGCCGGCGCCTACACTGCCAGTACCGTTTATTGCGTAGCCGGTGCTAGATACCATACCAGTCGCAGAGGTGCGATTAATCACGGTTGATCCTACCGTTCGTATATCCCCTATCAAACCTCCCGTCCTAAAACCCGAAGATGCGCTATCTATGAAATTATCCGAAGGCCCAACGCTACCCGTTGCATAAACATCTTCAATTGTATGGTTATAACCTTGTAATGAGCCGATTGCCCCGCCAGAAAGCGCGCCACCATCCCGCCCTTCGATAATGACCATGCCAGTGGCATAGCTGTCACGCAGGACACTGGCCGAAGCTATCTGGGAAACCGCAATATTTGCACCGATCAAACCCCCAGTCATTGCTATGACGCTATCGCATTCATCTGTTTGACATGCCTGATTAATACTTGTTGTTACCAATCCCGTGGCGTAGACTCCTTCGATCTTTGACCAACCTACAATCATTCCCACCGAACCACCAACAATCGGTCCTCCAACCCTATCAACCAAAGGGCTTACGGCAGAAAAATCTATGGCGCCGGTACTGTAAGAGTCTTGAATTCGCAACGCACTAGTCAAGTTATTTTCACCCGTTACGCCGCCAACCAATCCTCCCGCGGCACCAGAAACTCCGCGCACTACTTGGTTGCCGTCTTCAACGGTAATATCGCCCGATGCAAAAGAGTCAGCAATATCGAGCAAAGTGGCCGAGCCTACAAGCCCCCCGGCATAAGATACTGTGCCATTCGAAATAGTTATGTCCATCGACGAGCTAGAGTCTTGGATCTTAACGCCCCTCACCAAGGAAGCTTCTGGATCGGCGGGGCTTACAGTTCCTTGATTGGCGCTAAAGCCAACAAGTCCACCGCCAGACCCTTCGCCTAATTGAATCTGCCCCGTAGAGTTACTGTTCGTTATGGTCAGCGAAGAGTCATAGGAACCACCTACTAAACCACCGGCAAATGCAGGATCGGGATTACCACCAGAGACTGGACAGGCAATTGTGCCGCTATATACTGAGTCTTCTATGGCGATTGTGCCTACTACGGCTATTCCAATCAGCCCCCCAGTACCGTCGCTGCATGTCGTGGTGCTGTTCATGTCGGAGTTAGCATTACGAAGCGAGATCGTAGCATCCGACATAGCACCCCCAATGATTCCCCCAGAAAGACTACTGTCTAAAATTGTGCCATGTGATTGGATATCCTGCATGGTAAGTTCGGATTGCTCAACATTTACGTATATCATGCCCAATATGCCCCCACTGGTGCCAGGAGACTGAACCACCCCTGTATAGGAAACATCCTGCCATAATACCGACCCATCAAAGCCGGTACTATCAAAATCAGATAATGTGCCTACAATGCCGCCAGTAAAATCTTCCCCAATAACATCCCCGGCAACTGTAATGTTGTCTAAAATTGTGTCCGGAGAAGCAGAGGCAATCAGTGTCGCCACAGGTACATCATTGGACAACATGCTTGTAATAGAGGAATCTGTTGCAGTAAGATTCCGAATTTCGGCGCTTTGGGCAAAGGAAAACATGCCAACCCCTTGGTAGCTGGCATTTGCCGGAATATTCATTTGCAGGTCGCTAATAGTAAACCCTTGACCGTCAAGAGTTCCTTGGAACGGAGTAAACCTATCAGCAATTGGAGCCCATCCTTCGCCCCCATTCCAGTTGACCGTATCGCTACAGTCAATATTGTTCATCAGATGAAATACGCTGCCTCTATACTGATCAAGCACACTGTGCATCTGTTGACACTCGGTAATGCCGATGAATACCTGAAAATTCTGTACACTACTCCAACTACCCTGGCCAAATGAATTTACCGCAGCAATACGAAAGTCGATGCTGTCAATAACCCGTGCTTCGGCCTGAATGGCAAGGACGATGGCCTGGGACAAATCGCCATCCGTCGTGGTGGTGCTATCGAAACTCTGCCCCACCCCTGCACCATCTACCACCGTTGTCCACGTACCATTATTGGCCGCCCAGCCATAGGATTGCAGCTGTGCCTGTGAGGCGGCCCAATCTCGTCCGGGACGAGGCTTAAACTGTATAACGTAATCGGTGAGTGGGGCGCCAAGATCTGGTGCTTGCCAATCGAGCTTCGGAAAAGAGAATGGCGCAAACTGGTTGGTTTGTTCGACCCCACTGACTACTACACTACGTGGCTCGGAGGGTAGTTGGCTGGTACCTACATTCTCTAGAATCTCCCAGTCCCCTTGACCGATAACATTAACTGCAGCAACTCTAACATCGTACATTTGACCAGCAACCAGCCCTGATATCAGCTGAGACCGATCAGAAGATGGTGACCGACTAACACTATTCCAGGAACTACTGCTATGGAGCTTATACTGCACCGCGTAATCGGTGAGTGGGGTATTGCCATCCAATATTGGTGCCAGCCACTGCGTCGTTAGACTCGTGGGATTTACGCTGTTAGTCGTTATAGTTCGCACCCTGCCAGGTAACGTAGGTGCCCCCGGTGCCTGGGAAAGAAAGATAGGGGTAGACGAAGTAACCGTCTTCCAAACGTTACTAAAATCCCATACTTGCGTGCCACTAACTTTGAATGGTGGATTGGTGGAGTTGTTGTAAAAATAGTTAGGCTGCGAATTGCCTGAGTTCACCGCCGAACAGAAGCCAACGGGCGACTGTTCTGGTAAAATTACCGAGAAGTCACTATCTACATAGCCACCTATGCAGTCATCCAGCCCGGTTCGAGATGCGTCAATGAAGTTTCCGCTGCCTGAGATATTTACACCAAATGGCGGATCGGCATTTTCTTCGTATAACCCCACGCCAATAAATCCACCAAATGCCTCACGCTCCATTGGACCAGTCGATATCGTCTGTGATCCAACGGTAAATGAATTGTTGATCTCAGTTGCCGCTGCCATTGCTGCAAAACCACCTGCCAAAACGACGGAAGGGTCTAGCTCAGGACTACGAGTAATAGAAATAGCCATTGAACTATAGCTATTGTCTACTGTACCTCCTAATGCTTGGCCGAATAATCCGCCGGCAAACATGGTAGTTGCCCCTTGGGTATAAGCACCGGTTATCGTACCAGTAGAATACGAGTCCGAGATGTTTGAATAGTAGCTTACCAGCATCAAACCGCTAGCGAAAGCCCCCTTACCACTATCTCCATTACTATAACTATTGTTCGTAATATCCATATCGACCGATATCCTAGTCGCCGTGCTAGACATAAACATGCCAACAAATCCGCTGGCATTAACACTTCCACCTGTACCCTCGCAGAAAACCGTTCCAGAAACCGAAACATCACTGAATGAAGAATTACTAGCCTGTGAAGCAATTGGCGCCAAAAGAACATCAGCATTGTCTGTTGCAAGATCTACATTGGTAAGTTTTACATTTGTAACAGAAGCACCGATAGCAAGTCCGAACAACCCAGCCTCGGTGTCGTCCGTGAGTATCCGCTGATACAAACCATCTATGGCATGACCGTTACCCTCCAATGTGCCTGTGAATTCTTGACCGTTGCTGCCATTTCCAACCGCCACAAATCCAGCACCATTATTCCAGGTATTTGTTGCAGTGCAATCTATTGGTCCAGTTAATTCGTAATGGCCTGCTCTATCGTCTTGCATTTCTTGAAGTTGTTCACACGTCGATATTTGGTATGGCTGTTCCGGACTTCCTAATCCACTTCCCGAAAAAGCCTGTGCTGCAGGAAAACCAACAATGGCAATAACTGCAATAAATACCGCCACACACACCTCCGCAACAGCCAACCAATAGAATGCAGGTCTCCAGCGGTAATGAAAACGCGGGAACACAACCACTCGCAAGTGGTGCAATAAGCCATACTTAGTTTTGGGTGCGATTCTTATAAGTGGCTTCTTGTGGTGTTGGTAGTCCATCCACATATATACAAGAGAGCCTAGCGATAAAAGCACAAAACTAGACAGAGGTGACCACAAGAACGAAAAATTTGTTATCTGGCTTGCACTGGACTCAATTAGCCGACTGACAAATTTACTAGATTCCGGCTTAACACGTAAGTAGATTAAAGCGGCAATTGAGGCCAGCATAACAAAAATAGGCAGCATCTTAACGCGTTGCCGATACATCCTATCACTAAAAGCGCCGGCCCTATCTGCTAGGCGTTTACGCTGAACAATTTTTACAGTCGCCTTCGTCATATATACTCTTATGGTTACCTCTATTGTACTAGAGTTGCCGACTACTTACTGACATTTTGTTAATTTGCACACTATAAGTACAATTAAGCACAAGGACATACTATGAAAGTTTCATCAAAATTCCACCCCATAACGCCGTATCTCTGTCTTATATTAGTTGCGGTCGGGATAACTGCCTATGTCACATATCACAGGGGTAATACCGACAGACAGGACGGATCGAACATGCAAGCCAAAACTCAGACCTTAGATAATGCTTTCGAGAACTCAGCAAGCTTCTTCAAACGTAATATTACTGGCACTGTCAGTAAAGTCAGCGCAAAACAGATTACTATTGTATCGTCTAACTCTACCGAACAAACCTTTAACCTTACCCCAAAAACCATATTCCAACGTGCAGGTGAGAAAGTATCCGTAACCGATCTAAAGAAAGATCAGCAAGTAACTATCTCACGAAGTAAATCAGATTATTCACAAGCAGCAGGAATTACAATTGACAGGTAGTCTAGTCAGCTAGCAGTAACATCGAAACATCTTCGAAAAGAGCATGGTCTTGTGTTGTGCGCAAATCGAAGGGTATAGCGCCTAGTCTTTCGAATTCACTCTGAGCCCAATCCAGACTCTGCTCGTACGTCATGTCTATATGAATATCGAGCATTTCAGGGGTTAAGCTAATTTTTGAAGGAGCAGCAAATCCATTGGCTGCTGCCGCAAGATCCGCTTCCCCAATCTGTTCTAACATGTTACTAGTTTACTATTCTTCTCGATACGTGCAACTATTCATTAGAGTACTTCTGGGCTAGAAAAACAAGCACGCTAAATCCTGAGACCAGTGCAAATACGCCACTTAAGACAGGTGTAGGACTCAAACCAGTGTCTGGTGCAGCAGCAGTGCCAGTAGATGAAGGATTCTGGGTTTGGTCTCCAAGAACACCCTGGTAGGCACCTACACTGTAATAACCAGTCCGAGCTACAC
>JBPOHZ010000016.1:0-107616 GCA_052034955.1 Candidatus Saccharimonadota bacterium
CCAGAAGACACTTCCGAAGCGCCGTTGTCAGATAATGAGCGTATCGATCTCATCGCTAATTTACTTTTGGATTACTTAGATGAAGAGCAATCGGGAGAAGAAGGGTCATGCAAGACGACGCAAACAAAAATGCTGTAGCAGCTATTCGTGTCTCGACCACAAAGCAGGGTACGGAGGGTGACTCACCGGAAGCACAGAAAGAGCAAATTGAACGTTTTGCTTTAACCCGTGGCATCACCTTAAAAAAGTTCTTTGTCTTTTTGGAATCCGCCAGTAAAGAGCAGCAGCCAATGCAGGAAGCTATTGATTACTGCAAGAATCCTAAGAACGGGATTGAGCTGTTTATCATAAAATCGATTGATCGTTTCACCCGTGGCGGTTCGCTATCGTACGACCTACTCAAAAACCAGCTGGAAGCAAACAATGTGTCTTTGGTAGACATTTACGGCGTGATTAGCTCCAGGCAGGTGAACACTTTGGAACACCTCGGCTTTGAATATAAGTGGAGCAAATACTCTCCAAGTAAGAAATCCGAGATATTAGAAGCCGAGCGCTCCAAGGATGAACTTCGTGACATTATGAGTCGTATGATTGGGGCTGAAATCCGTTATACCCAACTCGGGTTTTGGATGCGACAACCGCCATTTGGTTTTGTGAGTGAGAAAGTCGAAACGAACAATGGTAAACGCTGCATCTTGCGGCCTCACCCGACTGAAGCCCAATACATTACAAAGATTTTTGATCTGCGTGCTCGAGGCACGATGCGTGATATGGAGATTGTTGAGGAAGTTAATAAACTCGGCTACCGAGGGCGAGTGCACTATGTCCGTGATAAGAGTGATCGATCTAAAGTTTTAAAGAAACGTGGAGGCGACCCCTTAACTCTCAAAGCCTTGGACCGTATTGTCACTAATCCAATCTACGCCGGGATTAATGCCGAGAAGTGGACGGACGGTAAGCCAGTACAGTGCGCTTTTAAAGGCCTAGTATCTATCGATCAGTTCAACCGAGCTAACAAGGGCAAGAAGATCATTACCAAAGATGAACAAGGTGACATTGTCATCGTAAAAAGAGAGCCAGAGCCACGGTATGCGGTCATCAAAGGCTCACGCAACCCTGATTTTCCGTACCGCAAGTTTGTGCTGTGCCCTGAGTGTCGTAGACCGCTTATCGGCAGTGCATCACGCGGTAAATCCGGTAAACATTATCCGGCTTATCACTGTGACAAACGTGGCCATTATTTCCGTGTACCTAAAAAGGAGCTGGAGGACAGAGTGAACGAGTTTATTAACGGGATACGTGTCTCGCCGGAGCAGGTCGAAAAAGTTCTGAACGTTATTGAAGCCGAGTGGAAGAAACGAGAACAGGCGCTCAAACAAGAGCTTGAGACGCTTGATAGCCACATCCAGGGCTTACGTACCGAGATTGACATGACTGGAAGCAAGATTAAGCTCGTGAGTAACGAGACAGCAATTAAATACATAGAGGAGGACATCGTGCGTATAGAACAACAAATTAAAGAGCTGGAGGCTACCAAGATGAAGAAGATCAACCGTAAACCGATAAACTGGCAACGTTTGAAAGCTAGGGTTCGCTACCTAGCGGAACACTTTGATGAACTACTGCTACAACAGATTGATCCGGTCAAAAAAGCACAGTTTTTTGCCGCATTATTCAATAAATTTCCAACATTTGAAGATCTAGCCAGCGGAACACCCGGCAAGCCAAACTTTACAGGGGTGAATCCAATATTTTCTCTCGCTAAATTACCTACTACCCATTTGGTGACCTCACGGGGAATCGAACCCCGATTTCCGGGATGAGAACCCGATTTCCTAACCGTTAGAAGATGAGGCCGGATAGGTTTTTAACAGGGCAATAGTAACACAATAACAGGGGAGCGTCTAGATACCATTAGCGTTCAAAGTCTGTCATAATTGCTTATGGTATTATGCCACGTCTGATACAACCATATTTTGTATCGGCAATTCCTGAACTTTCGCGGTGGGACTTGCTTTTGAATTCACTTGGTCGAAAGACCATTAGTTTTGTGGCGCCCCTTAGCTATGGGGTTAACTCATGATCTACATCATAATCATTGCAGCCACCTTTTTAGTAATAGCCTGCTTAGTGGTCTGGATACTCAGTAGTAGAGACCCGAGCGAAATGTCTGACAAGAAAGCGGTAAAGAGTAGCCCCGTAAATGCCATTCTTGGTGACCAACGATCCGAAGATATCCTTGACTCTGTATCCGATGGGATTGTAGTCATTGATCATAAAGGAAGAATTGTAAAAATCAATGACGCCGCCGCTTATTTGGCAGGCTGGTCGGTAAAAGATGCCCAAAGCATAGACTATCGATCTGTCTTTGTTTTCTGCGATGACAAAGGTAATCCCTATGACGATTCGGCCAATCCATTCTCGAAGTTGCTCCGGACTGGTAAGCCATACCGCGACAGCAATGCCATGCTCATAACCAAAGGAAGTAACAAACATATCTCTGTAAGCATAAGTATGTCGCCACTGATGAGCCGAAACGGGGATCTGAATGGTGGAGTTGGTATCCTACGCGATGTAAGCCAAGAAAAAATGGCCGAGCGTCAGAGAGCCGAATTTATAAGTACAGCTAGTCATGAAATGCGTACACCGGTAGCGGCCATCGAAGGCTATCTGGCATTGGCCATGAACGACAAAGTCAGCAAGGTAGATGAAAAAGCTCGATCTTATTTACAGAAAGCCCACGAATCCACTCAACATCTAGGAAGCCTCTTTCAGGATCTTCTGACCAGTGCCAAGGCAGAAGACGGCCGACTTATTAACCATCCCGAACTTATCGAGATGGGTACTTTCCTTAGCAAGCTAACCGAGGATTTACGGTTTATAGCCGAAAAGAAACAAATGCAGACCGAGTTTGTGGTTGGAGTTAGCGGAGCAAGCGTCGACCCTTTGGTGGAGTCAGGCAGCGTTCGGGTAGTTCAACCTCTTTACAATGTCTACGCCGATCCCGAAAGACTAAGGGAAGTTATTACCAACTTGTTCGACAACGCCGTTAAATACTCCGAGCGAGGTAAGATATCGATCGGACTAACCGGCGATGATGCTGTAGTACAGGTTTATGTTAAGGATACTGGCAGCGGGATTGCCGCCGAAGATCTACGACATCTGTTCGAAAAGTTCTACCGCGTCGACAATACCGCCACCAGAACGATTGGCGGCACAGGCCTTGGTTTATTTATCTGTCGAAAAATAATCGAAATGTACAATGGCCGTATCTGGGCCGAAAGCGAAGCAGGCAAAGGAAGTACCTTTTATATAAACTTACCCCGAGTTAGTCAGAGTAATGCCAAGGAGCTAGCCTCGCCAAGCGGCACCAAAGTTGCGGCCGCGCTTCGTCCCGAAGCAGATATATAACCATCTAGACTCCCTAAAGGCCAAAGTGTTACAATCTAACTAAACATAAGCATCAAGAGTATAGGAACCGAACAAACCATGGCAAAAATAATGCTCGTCGAAGACGACAATAACCTAAGAGAAATCTACGGCGCAAGACTACTTGCAGAGGGCTACGAAATAGTCGCCGCCAAAGACGGCGAAGAAGCGTTAGCCATGGCGGTCAAAGAAAAGCCCGACCTTATTATTAGCGACATAATGATGCCCAAGATCAGTGGCTTTGATATGCTCGATATCCTACGCAGCACTCCCGAGACCAAAGATACTAAGGTCATCATGATGACTGCCTTAAGTCAGGCCGAGGATAAAGAAAGAGCTGGTAAGCTTGGTGCCGATCGCTATCTGGTAAAATCACAAGTCACCCTCGAAGATGTTGCCAAAACAGCCGCCGAAGTATTGGGCACCGCAACAGAAGCCGGAAGCACCGTAACTCCATCTGCTCCCGCACCAGAACCCGTGGCCGTCACTCCAGCTCCAACACCGGTACCAACACCAGCCCCAACTGCCGAGCCTGCAGTTGTTCCCGCACCAACCCCGACTCCAGTCGCTGTATCTGAACCTGTAGCTGCAGTACCAACTCCAGTTGCTGAGCCTGCAGCAGCGCCAGTTGCCGCACCAGAACCCGTGGCCGTCACTCCCGCTCCAACACCGGTACCAACACCAGCCCCAACTCCAGTCGATAATCAACAGGTTCTTGCCGATACCGTAGCCGCCGTCAGTAGTACGCCGGCCGCTCCAGGAGAGGAAAAACCAAAGACCTCAGTTCATTCTAAGGTCATTGCACCCATAAATGATGTGACGGTAGCACCTCCAGACCTTAACAAGCTACTAGCCGAGGAGGAAGCAAAGACCGGTGAAGCGCCGCTTGGTCCAACTGAGCTTGCTGGTCCAGAAGCCGCAGCACCAGCTGCCGACGTAACTATATCTCCCGACGGTAACCTTCAGACTTAGGCTATACTTTAATTAATGCGTGTAAATAAATTCATCGCCCAGGCAACTGGCATATCTCGGCGTGCCGCCGACGAAGTCGTAGAATGGGGCAGAGTAACTGTTAATGGCCGTCCTGTCGGAGCAGGTTATGACGTTCAGGAAACCGACAAAGTCCTGATGGATGGCAAACTGATATCCGTTCCGGAAAAAGCCCAAACCATAATTCTCAATAAGCCAACCGGCTATGTTGTTAGTCGCGATGGACAGGGTAGCCAGACAATCTACGAGTTACTTCCGGAAAAATTCAAACACCTTAAACCTATTGGCCGTCTAGACAAAGCATCATCTGGTCTACTACTTCTTACAACCGATGGAGATCTGGCCCAAAGACTAACACATCCAAGTTATAAAAAAGAAAAAGTCTACCAGATAGAGCTCTATATTCCACTCAAAGATGCCGACCGCAAGGCCATCGAAAAAGGCATAAAGCTAGAAGATGGCATAAGCCGCCTGCAGCTTGATGGAAAAGATAAGAAGTGGACAGTTACGATGCACGAAGGCCGCAACAGGCAGATCCGACGAACTTTCGAAGAAGTTGGATACACTGTTGCCAAACTGCACCGCATCCAGTTCGGCGACTACCTACTTACCGGCACCGCGCCGGGAACTCATAGAATCGTTTAATATACCCGTCAAATAAATGTTATAGTCTTGTAATGACCATTGGTGAAATTCCAGAGACTTACCAGCAAGAACCTAGGTGGCGACCAGATACAATTGATGCCGAACTGCAGGATTTAGCAGCCTCATACCTTGAGTCCGATGAGGTTAATATGAGTGTAGAGAATGAGATCGCCAAAAAACTTGCCGAAGCTAGCCTAGGACTTTTTGGTGGTGAGAATGCCGATATTTATCAAACAGATAGAGCAATAAATAAAGGTGAGGGAAACTGCTTTGCACGTACCGGGGGTTCAATCGGACTGGGACTTGAGCTTGATTTAGATATGGAGCTACTTTGGAGTGGTATCCATGCCTCGGCACTTTGGGTAGCACGAAGTAAAATCTGGCGCATCGATGGGGATCACAGCCTTTGGGGTATAAGACCTTGGGGCAGGATATCCAATAAGAGTCCTAAGCAACACACCAACTTGGGACATAAAATTATGGCCAAAGCTGGAGGTCGGGCAGTTATAGACCCCGACGCCACAACCTTAAGTACTGTTAGGTGGCGGGCTATTGAGGGTGAACTAGGTGATAATCATCTTCCATATAAACGAAATTTACTAGTATTACAAGGTGAAGAAGGAATTAAATTCCTTACGGCAATTGGTGATCGTATATATTACGCCCGCAGTAAACCGCCAGAGTATTTGCAAGCACTTGGCAGTCAAATTGATCGCTACATTATTCGTCCAAAACCGACTAGCTAACAGAGGCAATTTGTGGTAAAATAAGCATCAAATGGCAAAGAAATTACCGATTGTAGCAATTGTCGGACGTGCAAACGTTGGCAAGTCGACCTTATTTAACAAAATCCTCCACCGTCGGGAGGCTATTGTCGCTAACGAGGCCGGTACCACACGCGACAGCATCATGGCCAAGGCCCGCTATGACAGCACTAACGGCGAAAACCAATTCTGGCTAGTCGATACTGCTGGTATTAAAGACCCCGAGGACGACTTCGAATTCACCATCCAAGAGCAAATCTTACAGGCAGCAGACAGTGCCGACATCATCTGGGTGGTAATAGATGGAACAACCATTATCACCGAGGAAGACCGTAAAGTAGCCAAGATGGCCCTAAAGAGCAAGAAGCCAGTCTTCCTAGTAGTCAACAAAATGGATAAAGCTCCCAAGAAAAGCTACGAAGATTTCGAACGCCTAGGCATTAAGCCAATCATCCTAACCAGTGCAACTCAAAATGCTGGTATCGATGACCTCCTGGAACGGTTGGTTGCTCAAATACCTAAGGCCAGCCTAGAAGAAGATCCAAACAGATTAAAAATGGCTATTGTCGGGCGCCCTAACGTCGGTAAATCTCAACTATTTAACGCTATGGCTAAAAAACAGCAGGCAATCGTTGCCGACAGGGCAGGAACTACCAGGGATATTAACCGAACAACCATCAAATACGAAGGTCGCGAGATCGAAATCCTAGATACCGCCGGAATCCGCAAGAACGGCAAGATAGAAGTTGGCATCGAAAAATTCAGCGTTATACGCACCCTAAGCGCCATAGAACAGGCCGATATCTGCGTTATGCTGATGGACGTAAACGAACTAAATACTCAGCTCGACCAAAAAATTGCTGGAATGATCAAAGAATCAGGCAAGGGACTTATCCTAGTGATCAGCAAGTGGGACAGTATCGACGAAGAAAAAGACGCCTTTACCCGCGACCAAATGGCCGCCGAGCTACGATTTAACTTCCCATTTGTGCCATGGGCTCCACTGGTAATTACTAGCTCAGTAACAGGGCAGAATGTCACCAAGCTGTTCGAAATTGCGCTCGAAATCGACCAACGTCGAAAGCAGAACTTCACTACTAGCGAACTTAACAGATGGTTACGGGACGTTTGTGCCAAGCACCCACCAGCCGGGCTTAAAAACCGAGCACCGAAGCTAAACTATATCGTCCACGAAGACGACAACGCCATTCCAAGCTTTAAGGTCTTTGGCTCTCATACCAAATTCCTTCACTGGAGCTATAAGCGCTACATGGAACGAGCTTTCCGTGAGACCTACGACTTTGTCGGCTCACCAATTCAGTTCTGGTTCATCGAAAAGCACGTCACCCACAAACACGGCACCCGACCCACAGAAGACTAGGATATACTGTAGCCCATGGGATTATTCAGCAAGAAACCAATTCAGAGCTCTTCTCACGCCCCAATCTACACTTTAGGGGATCAAAAGACCGTGCTTCTAGTTGGACTAGGAAACCCCGGCAAGGAATATGATGGCACAAGGCACAACATTGGTTTCGAGATTCTGGATAAGTTTGCGGCCAATAACAGCGAGTTTGGTAATTGGGTAATCAAAAAAGACTTACATACTGCTGTTACGTCAGGGGTACTTGGGGGCATTCGTGTAATTCTCGTTAAGCCGACAACTTATATGAACGACAGTGGTCGAGCGGCCCAAGCAGTTCAAAGTTTTTATAAAATCAACAACTCACAAACCCTAGTTATTCACGATGAGCTAGATATAATTTTTGGCCAACTCCGCACAAGGGTAGGCGGCGGAACCGCTGGTCATAATGGTCTTAAATCGTTGGTTAGACATTGCGGCCCAGATTTTGGTCGGCTACGAGTTGGAATCAATAACGAACATCGAATTAAAAATGACGAAAAAGACTTTGTTCTAAAACAGTTCAGTGCAGAAGAGAAGAAGTTACTAGATGATCTTTTCCGCGAAACAAATGCGCTTTTAACAGAGTATATTCACGGTGGTAAACTACTTGCCGACACCCGAAGCTTCCTAATCTAGCCAGCATCCACATCGGTGTATACTTAGCTTATGCGAAAATACTTGGCTATTTTAATGCTTTTTACCGGTCTTGCGCTTCCTGTGGTGTCCCTATCGGGTAATGTATCGGCCAGCACTCAAGATTTTACAATCACCAGCTTTACAGCTGATTATTACCTCAAAAGAGACGCCCAAAAAGTCAGTAGCCTAGATGTCAAAGAGGTTATTGTTGCTGAGTTTCCAAACTTTGACCAAAATCATGGAATCTTACGAAGCATTCCCAAAACTTACCAAGACCACACGGTTAGCTTGCAAATTAAATCTGTCGCCAACGAGCTTGGCCAAGCTTATAACTACTCGTCAACCGACCAAAACGATAACCGAGTCCTCAAGATCGGGGATGCCACAAAGTTCGTTCAGGGCACCACAACTTACGTTATTGAATATTCATTGCGTAACGTAATCAGCTTTCCCAAAGATAACAGCAATGCAAATGAGTTTTACTGGGATGTAAACGGAGTCGAGTGGCCTCAAAGCGTTGGGCAAGTATCTGCTCAGTTGCATATTCCTTCCGAACTATCTAGCGAGCTTACTGGAAAGCAAGTTTGTTACGCGGGACTGCAGGGTCAAAATAACAGGGACTGCAGGGTAGAGCGGGTAGACCTCGATACCGAGACGCTTATTAATGCTTCGTCCCAAGGCCTGAACAGCTACGAGAACCTCAGTCTAGTAACAGAGTTTAAAGACGATACATTTATTATGGGTCCCGAGATCGCCGCCGAAAAGCAAAGGTTCTTACTCCTAGTAATTACCATGCTGGTGACATCCTTAGTTCTTCCGGTTATCACTTTTATTGTTTGCTTTAGAAAGTGGCAGCGCGAAGGCCGTGATCCAAAGGGCAAAGGAGTAATAATCCCAGAATACGTGCCTCCCAAAAAACTAAATGTCCTAAGCAGTTCGTTTGTGCTTAACCAAACTTTTGCACCAAAGGCAGCGTCGGCCGGGATCATAGAATTGGCTGTTCAAGGCCTGCTCAGAATAAATGTTATCGAGAAGAAGAAGTTATTTGGTAAAGCTACTGAATACGAGGTAGAGGTAATGAAAGATATCAGCCACCTCGAATCTGAGCAGCAGCTTATTTTAGATGCCTTGTTCGATGGAGCTATTACAAAAGGATCAAAAACAAACATATCCACTCAGCAAAATAAGTTGTTTAGTACCATTACTAAGGTTAATGACAATCTAGCCGCCAGCTTAACGACAAAGGGCTACTTTAGCTCCGACCCCACCAAGGCTCGCAAGCGATTCACGACGGCAGGAATAATTATGATTGTTCTCGGGTTCTTCTTGTTTATATTGTTGCCATTAAGTGTAGGGCTATTTATTTCAGCTGCCATAGCCTTTACATTTAGCACTTTGATGCCCTCCAGAACGCCCCTGGGCGTCGAAACCCGCGATTACCTACAAGGACTTAAAGATTATATAAAAATGGCAGAGGCCGACCGTCTGGCCTATTTGCAAAGTCCACAAGGTGCCGAGAAAACCCCGATCGACGGCAAAGACCCCAAACAAATGGTTAAACTGTTCGAAAGCCTGCTTCCATATGCCATGCTTTTCGGATTAGAAAAAGAATGGGCAAAAGAATTCGAGGGACTTTATTCACAACCACCAAACTGGTACAACGGTAATGTCAGTACATTTAATGCGATAGCTCTTGGGAATGCAGTAAGTGGCTTTAGTAGTGCCAACAGCGTAGCCTTCACAAGCCCGAGCAGCTCCGGATCCAGTGGATTTGGTGGCGGCGGATCGTCAGGTGGCGGTGGCGGTGGTGGCGGAGGTGGAGGCTGGTAGCCTAAGCGACGCTCTCGTAAGGGGGTGTTGCCATAGCAACTTTTATGTTTCTTGCGTGAAGGTCAATAACCTCAATTGCAGCTTCTTCTTGTCGACTTGCTACATGAAATGCTGCGCCTAAGTTGACTTCGTCACCATTAAATTTAGTTACTTTTTGTCGTATAACAATTGCATCTCGAGGTCCATATTGCCAAACTCTTTCTGGCATCTGATTATCTGTAAAATGCTCGGTACTTGCTCCAAGAATTGCTGATTTCTCTGGAGACATTAGAAGTGACAATCCAAATTCGATATTCTCGTCTGTATGTACATAACTTGTTGGGTAGGCAGTATAACTATTGGTACCAAAACCTTCGGTCTCGTCATTAATTCCAAGCAGTTTCATATAGTACCCCAGCTCTGGAGCCAGCAATGCTATCTTTGAGGGAGTCTCGCCCTCAATGCCACCATTGTCTTCAATTTTGTCATAAGAATCTAACGAGAGTAGATTATCGACTTTTGCAGCACCGTATCGAATAGCATAGGCTATCGCTTCCGGACTCATTCGCCTAAAACTAGGGCTAAACTCAACAACTTCCAGCATTTTCATAAGTTAAAATTGTAACATATTCTAGTATAAATGTAAAGAGCCTACAGAGGGGGTGGGCACCGCTGTAGGCTCATTACACCCTTCAACCCACCCGAGTGAAGCATCAGCGCCTATTAAATATACGGGCCTGTGCCGCTCCCAGACTAATCTGGGAAGCATCGATGTGACTCACTTTGAAACGGGGGTTCCTCTGCTATCGAAATACCAGAGGGACTGTTAAAGGGGTTAGTCTGATTTAGAGCGCTGCACCTCTGTAAACAGAGAGCAACGAAAGAAAGTGGAGGGTAACAACTTTGGATCGCACGCTCTAAATCAATCTAACAATTGTTAGAATTTGGGGTAGAAGGTACGTAAAACCTAAAAATTAGGAATTACAAGTTGCCATAGTAACAAGAAAGTTACATAATGTCAATACTATTTATTGTTTTGGCGGGAAAGGCAATTTTATATTCTTATGGTAATTCAAGAAGTTAACACCGGTCAACAGAGGGAATTAGGGCATCTTGCTGGATTACCTCAACCCGTTAGTAAACTGTACTATCTGGGACCTTTATTAGAACTTTTAGTCCTTCCGAGAGTCGCAATTGTCGGTAGTCGAAAGGTTAGTGACTATGGCCAGGGTGTCACATACAAACTAGCTTCTGAGCTTGCCAGAGTAGGTGTAGTAGTGATTAGCGGACTAGCCTTAGGTACCGACTCCATAGCCCACCGGGCAGTGGTGGAGGCAGGGAGACCAACTATTGCCGTACTGCCGGCGGGACTTGGCAAGATCTACCCTGCGTCACACACTGGGCTGGCACGTAAGATTCTGTCCACTGGTGGTGCTCTTGTTAGTGAATACCCGGTAGAGCAGACTGGCGCTCAAAAGTACCGATTCATCGCTCGTAACCGGATTATTGCCGCACTGAGTCAAGGAGTGGTTATCCCCGAAGCCGCCGCCAAGAGTGGCAGCCTACACACTGCCGAGTTCGCCCTAGAGCAGGGACTCGACGTCTTTGCGGTGCCAGGCAATGTAACATCCAGTCTTTCTGCCGGAACTAATAACCTTATCAAATTTGGCGCCCATCCAACCACATCGGCCGAAGATATTCTAGAAATACTTAATATAAAGTCATCCAGCCCAATCTACCGGCCGGCAAACGATATCGAAGAGCAAGTCATGGATCTGCTAGGCGAAAACAGCTTAACGACCGAACAACTGTTCACAGCTACCAAGCTAGAACTATCCATAATCAATCAAACACTAACTATGCTCGAAATTAACAGCGCCATAAAGCGTTCTGCCGATAACCAGTGGTCTGTAACATAATTTGCAAAGTAAAAATAAATCAGGTAATGTAGCTTCTTGTCTCACTGCGAAACTTGCAGTGGTATACTTTAACCTTAAGCAGACATAATATATACATGGCAAAGAATCTAGTAATAGTAGAGTCCCCGGCAAAAGCCAAAACTATCGAGAAATACCTCGGTAGTGATTTCCATGTCCTCTCGTCTGTAGGCCATATCCGGGGTATTGCCAAGAAAACCAAGGACGGCACAGAAGCAATCGACGTAAAAGCTGGCTTTAAAACTACCTACGAGATTGATCCCGATAAGAAGAAAACTGTTGCCGAACTCAAGAAAGCCGTCAAAGCGGCCGAATCAGTTTGGCTAGCTACCGATGAAGACCGCGAAGGAGAGGCTATTGCTTGGCACCTCTGCGAGGTACTTGGACTAGATACTAAAAAAACCAAGCGTATTGTTTTTCATGAAATCACCAAAGACGCCATCGAGGAGGCCGTCAAGAATCCTCGTACTATTGATATGCAACTAGTTGAAGCACAGCAGGCCAGGCAAATCTTGGACCGTATTGTAGGATTTGAGCTTTCTCCAGTGGTCTGGCAGAAAGTTCCTGGCGGAAAGAGTGCTGGACGTGTTCAGTCGCCAGCGGTACGACTACTCGTCGAACGCGAGCGCGAGATCCGAAAGTTTGAAGGATCGGCTAGCTACAAAGTAACTGTGGAGCTTAAAGTTAAGGGCGCCACCATGAAAGCCGAACTCCCCAAAAAGTTTGGCACCGAGGAAGAAGCCCATAAGTTCCTAGAAAGTCTGATTGGATCAACATTTACTATCAGTAACGTATCGACCAGTCCGGGTACTCGTAACCCTGGTCCTCCATTTACTACCAGTACCTTGCAACAAGAGGCCAACAGCCGTTTAGGTTTTAGCGCCAAGGCTACCATGGGAGCCGCTCAAAAGCTCTACCAAGAGGGTAAGATCACCTACATGCGTACCGACTCGGTAAACCTAAGCAAGCAAGCCCTTGCCCAAATAACTGATTACGTAACTACAACTTACGGCAAAGAGTATCACCAATTTAGAACCTATAAAACCAAGTCCAGTGGCGCCCAAGAAGCTCACGAAGCCATTCGCCCGACCAATGTAGCCACCGAAAAGGCCAGTAGCGACAGCTACAACCAAAAACTATACGATCTTATCCGTAACCGTGCTTTGGCCAGCCAGATGGCGCCTGCCAAGCTCGAAAACACTACCGTCACTATCAGTATTTCAAACAGTAAGGAAGTCCTGGAGGCCAAAGGCGGAGTAATCCTATTCGACGGCTTCCTAAAGGTTTATGGCACTAACAAAAAGGAAAGCGATATCCTACCGCCCGTATCTACAGGCGACGAACTTCTGCTCGAAACCGCTACTGCCAAACAGATTTTTGCTCGGCCTCCAGCTCGCTACTCAGAAGGTGCACTGGTTAAAAAACTGGAAGACCTAGGCATTGGTCGCCCAAGTACCTACGCCACTATTATCAACACCGTACAGGTCAGGGGATATGCTCTAAAGGGAGAATCCGAAGGCGAACCCCGCGACGTAATTGTTCTATCCCTAAACAAAGACAAGGTGGAACGCGAAGTAATACAGGAAAAAACCGGCTCAGACCGAGGAAAATTAGTTCCAACTCCAGGCGGTGAAGTATTGACCGACTTCCTAGGTGATCACTTTGACCAAGTCGTAGACTATGACTTTACCAAAGAAGTAGAGGAAGAATTCGACCATATTGCAGAGGGCAAGCTAGAGCGCAACAAGATGTTACAGCACTTCTATGATCCATTCCACAAGCTTATCGAACAATCAGGTGGCATTAAACGCAGCGACGTAGCTCAAGCTAAAGAAATTGGTAAGGACCCCAAATCTGGAAAAACCATCATTGCCCGATTCGGACGATTTGGACCAATGCTACAAATGGGCGAAGCTGACGACAAAACTGCCGACGGCAAGGACGATAAACCTCGATTTGCTCCAATGCCAACCGGAGCCCGGATAGAAACGGTCACCCTCGAGCAAGCGCTTGAAATGTTTAAGCTGCCACGTCTTGTTGGTCAAACAGACGACGGTAAAGATATTAAGGCCAATATCGGCCGGTTCGGTCCATATATCCAAGTAGACAAGCTTTTTGTAAGTATCAAGCCCCTGGATCCTCATGATATTACTCTAGAACAAGCTCTCGAGCTGTATAAGGCTAAGTTAAAGGCCGAGGCAGAAAAGCACATAAACACATTTGAAGACGGCGTACAGATCCTTAACGGGCGCTATGGGCCATACATAACTGATGGCAAAAAGAATGCCAAGATTCCTAAAGACACCGATCCTAAAAAGATCACCCATAAACAAGCGCTAAAGATTCTTAAAGATGCACCAGCCGCAAAGAAATTCCCGCGTCGAGCCAAAAAGTAAACAAACTACCTGATAGCTAAAATCAGAATAATCGTAATACTAAATCCAAGTATTTGATTAAGCTTCATAAAATGTCGCCAACCATTATTTGATTTGGCGGATGTCTTGTCGGTCAAATTAATATATGGCCAAACAATCACCGGGTAAAGCAGTCCGCAAAGTGCCACCACAATCTCTGGCCAGCCCTGAATTGCCGTTATAACAACGGCCGCTAAATAAAGCGATAAGCTTAGTCGGACTGTAAATTTAGCGCCAAAATGGGTCGCTATCGACTTTAATTTGGCTTGCCTATCAGGGTTAATGTCTTGAACAGCTCCAAAGGCGTGACTTGCCATGCCCCAGAAAAAGAAAGCTAATACATAGGGCAAATAACTAGCTTTCCAGCCCAGTACGCTAAAGGCAAAAATAAGGGGGCCAACGAAGTGTAGGCTTGAAGATATAGAGTCCGCCAGGGGTCGTTCTTTAAATCTTAATCCAGGAACGCTATAAGCAGCAGCGTTTATCACGCAAAGTAAGAGTACGATATTACTTGTTAGGCTTCCATTCAAGCCCATGTAAACCAAGAAAGGAATGTTACTTATAGCAGTCGCTTTTAGCATGTAAGGATGTAGTTCTTTAGCCAGAACCGCCCCCTCAACACCACCTTTTCGGGGGTTTAACATATCCGATTCATAGTCATAAGCATCGTTAACCACATAAATTAAGATATTATAAGGAATCAAGAAATAAAGTACAGACACCCAAAAGACGGCAGGACTGAGGCTACTGACAGGGCCGTTTACAAAAAAGTAACCAGCCAAAAATGGGAAGGCTGTATTAATCCAAGATACCGGCCTGGAAGACCAAAATAGAGTCTTAATGTTTTTCATAGTACCTCCAGAGTAACGGAACTATGATGGCTGCCACAAGAGCATAAGCAAAATCTTCGATAGGTGCGTTCCAAAAGTTGACGCCTAACGTAAACTGTCGATTGTAAGCAACAATTCCAGCCAGAATTATTAACGGGTCAAAAATGGCCGTTAAAACAGATACGAAGAATCCGGTTAGGGCTATGTTCTTTAGTTCAATACGGCTAAGCTTAACTATCCTTAGTAATAAAATTACCACCAGTAAAACGATTCCATTTAAAAGCAGATACCTAGTCATTCTTGCCCCGTCGCTTAGTGCTGGCCCTAGACAAAAAGTTAAATATCAACAGGCAGTTATAGCAAAGAACGGCTAGAAACAGTATTTCCTCTATAGGGAATTGGCCGATTCTTAGACCAATAACTCTATCCGGATCACCAATATAAAAGATATCCCGCAAAATGCCTAGTACATCCCAAACTACAAACACAGCAATGGCCGTAGCAAGTGTTTTTATTGTTCTACGGCTATCCATAAAGTAAGCCAGCTTAAATCTATAATCTATGGCCGACAGACAGGCAATTGTACAGGCAAGCAGTAAGAAGTAAACTGCGCTCATCTTAAATCCGGCAAATTATTAAGTGGGCCAGGGGTTTTTTCGTTAACTAAAGATTTAATTACCAGCTCAGCGCTAATTAGACACATCGGAACACCTATCCCCGGTTGAGTTAAAGCACCCACATAGTAAAGGTTATCCAGCTTTTTACTTCTTATGTTTGGCCGCAGAAAGGCGCTTTGTAGCAACGTGTGGCTCAGTCCCAGAGCAGAGGACTGCCAAGAGTTAAAGGCCTCATCAAAATGAGCTGGGCCTCGAACACTCTGGCTTACAATCCTTTGCTTCAAATCGGGTAGTTTGCAAACATCAGCGATCTGATCAATATATCGGTCCACAAGCTTTTTCTGCTCAGCACTGGCAAGTTCCTTACCGGCCGGCAAGGGAACTAATACAAAGATATTTTCATGTCCCGTAGGGGCGGTGCTGCTATCTGTTGCCGTAGTCCGACTTAGGTACATAGATGCCGACCCGGGCCACTGTTGGCTCTTGTATATGTCGTCGAAATTCTTTTTCCAATCACTTACAAAAATAAGGTTGTGATGCTCTAACTCCGGTAAATCCCCTTTAACTCCCAGATACAAGAGCAGGGCAGATGGAGCCGGATTCTTCTTTGCCCAATAAGACGCTGGATATGATTGATGAGAAGCAGGTAGGAGTTTTGTTTCGGTAAATGCCAAGTCAGCACCAGATACCACAATGTCAGCCATGTAAGTTTTGCCATTTGCCCTAATTCCGGTCGTGCGTCTGCCATCAACTTCGATAGCCTCAACATCTGAATTTAAATGGTAGTTTACGCCAAGCTTTACACCAATCTTTTGCAGGGCTTCGGTTACACTATGCATTCCTTTTTCTGGAAAGAATACGCCTTGTTCAAAATCTAGATAACTCATTAACCTATACAAAGAAGGGGCATCGAAGGGTGAAGTTCCCAAGAAAACCATAGCGTACTCCATGATCTGTTGGAGCTGCTTAGTGGCGAACCGTTTTGACACGTAACTGTGCAGTGATCCGCCCAAGCCTCCGGCTAACTTCAGGCTATTTCGAGCTACTTCTTTGCTTGCCAGCACTGGACCTAAACTTCGAAAGGGATTATACAAAAAATACTTTAGTGCCAATTGGTATATATTCTTAGACTCAGCAACATATTTATCCAGAACCACTGCCGTACCAGGCTCAATAGTCTCAAAATTGGCTCGATCTTTCCCTAGATCTCCATGAACTGTGATTGGATCGGCGTAATCATAAAATACTTTGTAGGCCGGGCTTAGTCGTTTGAGTTTATAGAAATCTGAAGGCTTTGACCCAAGCAACGAGAAATAATGCTCAAATACCTCTGGCATTAAGTACCATGATGGTCCGGTATCAAACCTAAAGCCGTCCTGATGTAGCACCCCCATGCGTCCACCCAGATGATTGTTCTTTTCAAAGACATCTACCTGATACCCGGATTTAGCTAACAGATTGGCAACGGCCATTCCACCAGCTCCAGCGCCAATCACTATGGCTTTCATAGTAAGCCTAGTTTTACTTTTGCCAGCAACAGTAACTTTTGTGAATCGGCCAATCTTACTCGTTGCTTTTTAAGCTGAGATGCAGGAGTTTTCTTGAGAGCATCAAGAAGTTGGTAAAAATAGAGCTGTGCTGCTCTGACGGCTTTTCTAGAATTATCCGGTAAGCTATCTATTGCTTGCTCAGCCTCCTCAAAATCAGCCTCAATATCTAAAATAATCTTATTCTTTATAGATTCATCAAAGTCCTTATAAGAACCAACTGGGAAGTAATATCGATTTAATTTTTCATTGTCTTCTTTAATATCACGCAAGAAATTAACCTTTTGAAATGCCGAGCCTAAAGCCTTGGCTCCTTTTTCTAGTCGCTGGTAACTCTTCTGGTCTCCTTTACAGAAGACCTTTAGGCACATCAGGCCGACCACTTCTGCCGATCCATAGATATATTCCTTGTATTTTGCTGCTGTATAGCTGTTCTTAACCGTATCCATTCTCATACTAGCCATAAAAGGGGCAATCAAATCTTTTCCAATCTTGTATTTTTGGCAGGTAATTACAAAGGAATGGATAACCGGGTTAGTGCTGTAGCCAATTCCAAGATCCCGATATGTCTGGGCCTCAAGCTCATCTAAAACTTTTAGCTTATCTTTACCATCATAGGTGTCTACAACTTCATCAGCGATCCTTACAAATCCATAAATATTATAGATATCTTGCTGGATGGACCTATCAAATAATGATGATGCCAGGCCAAAAGAAGTAGAGTAGCTTTTTGTAATCCGCTTACTTGTCTCCTCGGAAACCTTTGAGTAAAGATCCATAGATCAAGATCTCCTATTAAGTAAGCTTTCGACCAACCCGTGCAACTCCTGTCGGGCCTCTTCGGTGATCTGAAGTTGAGCGATCAAAGACTCGGCTTGTTTAGTTAAGGCCTCTGATTCATCTAACACGGCTTGCTTAGCTCCGCTACTAACTAGCAGCTGCCTTACAGTTTCGATATCGCCGTCACTCAAGATGAAATCCGAGCTGTAAAACTTTGCGAGCTTGTCTTTTTCGACACCTTCTAATCTGTTATAGGCTTCCTGGACAAGCATAGTATGCTTTTTCTCTCTTATGTCGCCATCTGTGGTTTTACCTGTAACTTCCATATCTCCGAAGATTCCAAGAATATCATCGGTTAATTGAAAGGCAATGCCCAGATTGTTACCAATCTCTCTAAGCCTTGCTTGTTCTTGATGTCCAGCACCGGCTAAAGCCGCCCCTGTTAGAAGTGGCATTATGAAAGTGTAGCTAGCCGTCTTATAACGAGCGATCTTTCGTGCATCGGTTTTCTGAATACTGTACAGTGCGGTCTCGGTGTCGATAAACTCACCGCCGACAACTTCGAAGATCGCTTGATTTATATATTTTAGTAATTGAATCTTAATGTCGCTTGCTAGATTAGATTCAAGAATAATTTGTTGAGAATAAGAAATCAACAAATCACCGGATAACAGGGCAGCGGAAGATGCGTAATGTTCCATATCCGTAACCCCTGTCGGGCCATAAATTTCCTGGTATCTTCCTGCAATGTTAGGTTGTCCATGGCGCACTAGATCGCGGTCGATAATATCGTCATGCATCAACATCGCAGAGTGAATCAGTTCCCAGGCGCAGGCAACAGATAGCACGTCTTCCGACACATCAAGTCCATAGCCTTGGGCGGTTGCAATAACAATATGAGGTCTAATACGTTTACCGCCGCTACAGAGATAATCTTTAATCTCGGTTAGCAATCTAGTATACGATCGATCTACCAGCTTTGACCTCTTAATCTCAGTCGACAGGAACTTATCAAGATGTTCATCAATAAGTGGCTTTGATTGTTGCAGCGAATTTATCTCGCTAGTTTTTAACATGTTACTTCTTAGATTACCATATTTGATCGCATTAGCAGATGTGTTTACTTTATGTAGTTGTCCACATATTTGTATCTTGAGCACTAAAATACTGAAGTAATATTGACATACAACTATTGTGCTTATGGTGCTAGAAGATGCTACAATATGTACATAAAACTATATGTTTGACTTATTTCATCATTAGTTATATAATTGTATGCAAATGGGCACCCCAGTACGCTAACTGTAAATCTAATTTAGGAAGCAAATAAATGGCTGAATCGTCAAAATCAACCCCTGTTAACTTGGAAAACATCGTACAAGACATTCTTGGCACCATCGAACGGGAAAGGGAACGAGAGATCGTTTCTCGACGTTTTGGCCTTTTTGACCGCAAAGAAACTCTAGAACAGATAGGTGAGCTACTTGGCATAACCCGCGAGCGTGTTCGTCAGCTAGAAAAAGCCGTCGTGCAGCGTTTGCAGGCTGGTGCCGATAAGGACCTACCTCATATTGGCGACATTCAAAACCAGCTGAGCGTAATCCTAGCCGGGCGGGGAAACGTTGCCCGAATATCTGTTATCGCCGAAGAGTTCCAGGGCGATAACGAGCGTCTCTCACAGGCTCGCATCTCTTTCCTAGCAAGCCTTTGTCCTAAACTTGTTGTCATAGATGATAACGATAACTTTTATCACTCAGTGGCTCTTAAATCAGTTCACGACGAGAAGCAACTCAAGAACGCTGTAGCCAAGATCATCGAAGCCGTTAAAACAGCTGGCGCACCAGTAAAAATCGACAAGATTGCCGAAGCAGTTGGCAACAAAGATTCGTCTCACGTTGCAGCTCTTGCTACAACTAGCAAACAGCTAGCTACTCTAAACGGCGTCTGGGGCCTAATTAAGTGGCCAATGGTAAACCCAAAGAATATCCGTGACAAAATCTACGTAATTCTTAGCGTCCACACCAAGCCATTACACTTTAACGAAATTAGCAAAGCTATCAAAGATTCTGAGTTCAAGCGCAAAGACGTCACAACTCAAGCTATACATAACGAACTAATCAAAGATGGCCGATTTGTCCTAATAGGGCGGGGGATCTACGCTCTTAAGGAGTGGGGATACTCTAAGGGCACCGTTGCCGACATCATCAGTGATGTTCTTAAAAAAGCAGGTGAGCCACTTCACCGTGACGAAATCGTTAAGCGAGTTCTAAAGAGCAGGCAAGTCAAAGAAACCACTATCCTTCTAAACCTTCAGGGTAAGGCTCAGTTTAAGCGTGTTGCTAAAGCAACCTACGCTCTCGCCGAATAAATCGTGGCTAGTCCAGAGCAAGATGGTTCTAATGGTGGTGGAATAACTCCTATTGAAGTTATTCATTTCGACGCTGTATCTGATTTAATTGACTATGAAAGTAGTGTAATCCGACCAGCCCTAAACCCCGATCCGACAGATACAAACAACCGGTTCTGGGAATCCAGAGTCCCGCTCACAGAACAGCTCCATGCTAAAAATTTCTGGGGAAAGTGCCTGAATATCACCCTTATACCATTGACTGGTCCATATGACGCACTAGTTGCTCATAAAGGAGCGCTACAGACTTTAGACGGCAAAAGGGCAAATAGAAAAGCATTTTCCGACCTATCCCCAGATGTAGACACCGAAACCGAAGATGCATCACCATTGAAAACCAATGAACCAAACATACTTGGATATGCACTTTCCGGTGAGGCTCATAGCTCAGGAAGAGGCGTTATAGGCTCTCTAGACTCACTTCTTGTATATGCTGGTGTTCCAGCAAAAGTCAGCTATTCTATGAGTCACATCCATTACCCATCAGGAATGAGGCGTGTAGTTGCTAAACCAGAGATAACAATGCTCGAGGAAGGGCAGACTTACGAGAAGCACCTATTCAGAATTATTGCCGAGGCGGAAGCACGTGAAGCTAGAGCCCTAAAGAACCGTTTTAGTAGTGGTATGCCAGGCAGAGGAAAACGCAGATAATACATCCTGAACATTTTACGAACATTGACTTTAGATAGAACAATGTAGTGGGCTTAGACCAAAACCACAGTATTAGTAAAAATGGCCTTCATATGCAGGGTAGGACAAAAATAATAATTGTGAAAACCCAGTAGGTCACAAATCGTTGAGAATTGAGGGGGTGCAGAGCAACAAACATTCATACCGATTGGACGTCGCACAATGTATATTTTACGACTCGCATATGGGAGTTTAAGTTGAATACGCATACCCCTAACGTAGGGGATTAGTAATGCACATTGCCATATAAAGTCTGTTTGTAGTGTATTTACTTATTATAAATGATGCATACGGGTCTCTGGTACGCCCTCTATGATGTATGCCGTTCGTTTAGTCACGCGTCGCTTTATCCACACACATGTTATCCACAGTCATATATTTGCATTATTTGACTTTTGTTTCCTTTTATATGTTTTTATGTATTCCCCCTCTATACCACTATTTTTCATAAATTTGACTTTTACACTGCCCTGCAGTGTAGTATAGTTTTTTATTCATTTCTATATTTATAACTATATGAACATTTTACGAACACTGAGAGTAGGGAGCCCGGGGGACTTTATCTTATAGCTAACGTCTTTCAAGTGGCTCTTACTTAAAGTAGACTCGCTCTTCTACACGTACATCGACATATTCATTAGGCTTTACTTCCCCCGATGCTACCTTGTCCTTATGAAAGGCAATGTACTGCCCTGCTGCAAGGCGGGGGTCACTTGATAAGCTCATCTTTATGAAATACTTCTTATCTTTAAGCTGAACTCTAAGCTCCGAGGCTAAAGGAGGTAGATTGAGAGATTCTATCTGTAGTTTATTAGCACTAAACTGGTTAGATATCGTTGTAACAAATGCTACATCCTGCTTTGAGAGTACTGGTTTCCCCAATTTTAAATCCAAGTCAGCCTCTTCGCGTAAGGTAGGTATATTTAGTACGGCGCCTGATGACAACTGGTTTAGTGAGGCAATGGCAATGCCATTTACATCTACAACAAAAACTCCGTTTTGGCTTGCTAAAATTATTGCCGGGCTAGCCAGTGAGAGCTCCACAATTGGACGATGGCCCATTAGCGGCAATACTACTTGGACATCTTCAATCTCAGGAAAATCCTGTTTTAACTTGGTAGTGACATCGTTGGTGTTTATGCTTAGCTTATTGCGGTTTAAGACGGACGAACCAAGAAGTTCGTCGGCTCTAGACTGATATTCGCTTGAAGACCTAAGCTGTGGTGTCTTATTAGCCTTGGTAACGACCAATCTAGCGGAGCTCGTTAGCGTAGTAGAATAACCGATACTTAGAATTACAAGTATCCCAACTAGGATTATGGGTAGCCTTGCAGGGTCACGTAAGGACTTGGAAACGTTTGGAGCCTTATCTTTAAAACTAGAACGTGGTTGTGGCTTAGAGTTCTCTTGGGTCTGCCTACTAGCGTGATAAGAGACGAACTTGCTACTCGACCCAGTGTTAGGCTGTCTTCGTGGTGTGCTTGCTGATTTAACAGATCTAAGATTCATAGTTATTCCGAAACACCATTTCTTATAACAATTTTTGCCAGATTATTGGCAGCATCGGGATCGCTAGTCTTGTGCAAACTATTTGCCAACTTTATTCTTTGTGAACTATCGTTTAATAAGTTCTCTATTTGGTGGAGTAAAATCTCTGGATTCTTGGCAACTAAATCATCTTTTAGACTAACTATCGCACCTTCACCAGATAGTATCTCGGCATTTTTTGACTGATGACCTCCGGTTAGTTGATTATTTGGCAAAACGATACATGCCTTACCCTGCTCGGCCAGTTCGGTTAAAGTTGTTGCACTTGCTCTACAGATCACTATATCCGCAGCACCGCTATAGCGATAAAGGTCGCTTACAAATGGCTCCACCACTACCCTGCCCAGCTGATCAGTAGAGAGTTGTTTTTCGTACTCTTCGGCAAGCTCGTCATCTTTGCCGGGGCCTGCAATATGTAGAATGACCAAATTAGAATATTTTGTGAGCAATTTGTTAGATATTCTAGCAACAGACATGTTGAGTCTTTGTGCGCCAAGCCCACCACCGGTAATCAACAAAACTTGATTACCGTCATCTAGCCCGAACGATTTCTTAAATTCTATGAGTTGCTTGGTATTAACGGGTTGGTATTTGTCGGAGATGGGTGTCCCTACCTGAAATGTTTGATTTGCCGGATAACCATATATTTCTTTTGGCATAGCTACGGCATGTGCCTTAGCCCACCTACTAATAATTCTGTTTGCCAGTCCAGGAATAGCATCTGAATCATGGGTGACAAACGGTATTCGCAGGATAGCAGCAGCCAGTCCAACCGGGACACCTACAAATCCACCTTTAATGAAAACTACGTTGGGCTTAGACTTTTTTAGCAAGATTAGAGACTGAATAAATCCAATAACTATATATACAAGGTCTCTTAGGTTCTTTAACAGTGTATGTAGATCAAGTAACTGCTTAAATCCCTCGCCGTGATATCGACGAAACTTGCCCGAGAATATTTGATGAACACTACTAATATTTTGGTCTTGTTCAACGACATTTAACAACTTGTCGTGTCGGCCAATTACATAGTCAATTTCTGATTTAGGTATCTGTTTTTTTAGCTCATCGGCGACCGCTAATGTTGGGGTTATATGCCCCCCGGAACCGCCGCCTACTATCAGTATTTTCATTCCTACTCGCTTCTGTTTCATCTGTCATTACGCTATAGCTAGTATACCTTGAAATTTGAAATACTACTCCCACTGCTGCTGTAATAAATATTAAACTTGTACCACCATAACTGATAAATGGTAATGTAATCCCTTTTAGAGGCAGAAGGCCGATCATAGCCCCAATATTAATTATTGATTGAGTGCTTAACCAGGCCAAGACCCCAACTACCAGAAGTCTGCTGTAGGCATCTGGAGCTCTTTCGGTGATATTCTTGAGCCTCGTAAAGAATGCTGCAAAGAGCCCAAGCAGGACACTAACACCTAAAAAGCCGAACTTCTCTGCTAGGATTGCAAAGATAGAGTCATTTGCGGCCTCTGGTAGATATCCGTAGGCCTGAACACCCTTCCCTAGCCCCTGGCCAGCTATTCCACCAGAACCAACAGCAATCAGTGCCTGACAAGCCTGGTAGCCCGTGCCCTGACAGTCGCTAGTAGGATTAAGGAATGTAGCCACCCTTCCCCTTCGGTAGCTACTTGTAGAAATCAATAGGAATACCCCGGCAATAACAATACAAGCTATCATTGCGATACGCTTTAATGGCAGTCCAATAACAAATACCGATGCAGCCATCATGGCTACCATTACGCCAGTAGAACCAAGATCACTTTGGATAACCGCCACCACAACAGCAATGCCCCCTAGAACTATCATTAATGGTTTGAAAGTTTCTTGCTGATCGGCGAGCTTACCTTGTTTTAACCTATCCGATAAGAATCCGGCGAGCCAAATCATTAGTGCAAACTTAATAAGTTCTGCTGCCTGGAACGACAGACCACCGAACTGAATCCACCTATATGCTCCGTTAATCTCTTCGCCCACTACTCTTACTGCTAAAGCGGCTACCAAAGCCGATATAATCAAAGGTTTCTCAAATTTTCTCCAATGCTCGGTGGGGATATTTGAAGTCACCAGGAATGCCACAATACCCAGGAGCACTGCAACAAGTTGCTTGCCTACGTAATAATTCTCTCCGACGTTCTTTTGGGCGCTAAGCCCAGGACTAATTGCATAAACCACTACCAGCCCTACTGCAAGCAGAACAACACTTAGAATTAATAGAATATAGTCTGGCTTGTGTCGGCGTCTAACCTTACCCACAACTGCCCTCCTACGGGCTGTCTGTGATGGTCGCATTATAAATACTTACCAGTAACGAATAAGATTAGGCCTAGGAATGCAGCGACCTGTCCGACCACCCAGAATCGCATCGTAACCTTAGCTTCCGGCCAACCACTTGCTTCGAAGTGATGGTGAACTGGAGATATCTTGAATATTTTTTTACCATTACGAAGTTTTTTAGATGTCACCTGTAAGATGACCGATCCAGCTTCGGCTACAAAAACAATCCCAATAATCGGCAGAAGAGCTACGGTATCAGTAATCATAGCCACTACTCCGAGCGCCGTTCCCAGGGCAGTCGCGCCAACATCACCCATAAAGAACCTAGCTGGATAGATATTAAACCATGTGTAACTCAGCAAACTTCCCGCTACAGTAAGACAAAAAGCCGCTACTCCAAACCGCTGTTGCATAAAGGCTATCAATGCATAGGACGTAAATGCGCTAGTTGCCAATCCGCCTGCCAAGCCATCTAGCCCATCGGTTATATTTACGGCATTAGCCGTAGCCACAACTACAAAGACAAATAACGGTACGATCAGCCAACCTAATTGCAATGCTCCATTAAATGGAATATGTACAGTAGTTACATCCAGTTTAGAATAGAAAAACCAGCCCAGTACAGTTGATATAGAGATAATAAATAACAGCTTAAACTTAGAAGATAACCCTGCCACTCCTCCAACACTTCTGATGTTCATAAAATCATCGATCATACCCACAAATCCTGCCCCAACAAATGCAGCTAAAGGCAGCCACGTCTCTGTTCGACTGAGATTAAATATAAGCGTGATGATAGTTACCGCTAAAACAAATATTGCACCGGCCATAGTTGGAATGTGTCGTTTGTGCTTTTCGCCGTGCAACTTATTGAAAATTTTTGCTGGCACACCAGTAAGAGTTGTTTCGCGAGGCTTCTTCCAAAACTCGTACTTATAGGCCAACGTGGTATAGATTGGAGTGATTAACATACTTAATGCAAAGCCCGCAAAACCAAGTAAAAACATTCGGACAACGATATGAAGGTCGACGGCAATGTTTAGTGTTTCTGTCATGAGATTGTTCCTATTATACCTTAATGCCTATTTGGGTGTTACGTTAAAATTGTTTACCAACATCTTTGCTAAATCGCTAAATATTGGGGCTGCTGCACGCGAGCCAGCATATCCAGCGATAGCCGGGTCATTTACTCTAACCACGATTACATACTGTGGTTTAGCGCCACCGATAAAGCCCATAAATGTACCATTAAATCGATCCGCGTAGTAACCGCCATTGGGCTTGGCTATTTCGGCTGTTCCCGTCTTTCCCCCAATAACATATTTATCATTTGGACGATCCAAACCATACAACAACCAGTTTCTATCTACCACACCCTTCATCAGGCCTACCATTTGTTCGCTTACTTTGGGGCTGACAACATCCTTACGTACCACAGGACTGCCAGTCTTGGTAACTTTGCCACTAGAATCAGTAACCTGCTCTACCAAATGTGGACGATAGTAAACACCGCCGTTAATTACTGCGCTCAATGCTGAGCCCATCTGGAGCGGAGTGGCCGTCATACCCTGACCGAAGCTTGTATTGGCATACTGAATATTTAGCCCGAAGCCATTATTTGGGTCTGGAATACTTCCAGCCGATTCGTATCCCTGCTCTATGCCAGTTGATTTTCCAAACTGGTAATGATCTGTCATGTAGTCATGCCAAACGTTTCTAGCCTGTTTATTTATCTCGCCACCGCCCATCTGCATCAACAGCCAAGTAGCACCAGTATTTAATGATAGCTCCAAGACATCAGCTACACTCCTTGTACCGGCCCCACCATCTTCTTCGATATTAGATACAGTTGCGTCGCCAATCTTGTACTGGCTTGGGTCAAAGTATGTCGTGGTTGGTGTAACTACTCCTTTATCTAGTGCTGCTGCAGCTGTAAGTGGCTTCATGATTGATCCAACCTCTAGTGGAGAGCTGACCGCAGCGTTATTAAAGGTATTTCCATCTTCGACCTTAAAGAATTCTGCTGGCTTATAGGTTGGGAAGTTGGCCATTGCTTTGATAGCCCCAGTATTAGGATCCATGATTAGAGCACTTCCAGATTTAGACTTGGCTCTTTTTATGCCATTCTTCAAGATATCTTCTAGTTGTCTTTGAACCGAAAGGTCTATCGTCAGCCTAACTCTATCTCCAGCTTGAGGTTTTGTGACTATATTGTCGGAGTTGGCCACCAGCGGAACACCTTGGGCATCAGTTATCGCCTTAAGTTGTCCTGCTTCACCCTTTAGGCTGCCGTCTAAGGCTTGTTCTAACCCATATTTGCCGACACCTTCGTCGTCAACAAATCCAAGTACCTGTGCCGCCAAATCCCCCTGGGGGTATGTTCTAATTGTCCCTTCACGAGTTCCAATACCCTTAATGTCCAGTTTATCTAGCTGATCTTTTTTGTCTTTGGTTAACTTTTTAGCCAGAATTGAGTAACGAGTGTTGATCTTCATCTTATCGACATAGTCCGACTGTTCCCCGCCAATGATATTCTGGATCTTTGCCGCTGCCCCCTCGGCGTCAGTTATAAACTTTGGATCTGCAAATAAGGTATATCGTTTTTCGTTAAGGACAATTGAAACCACACCTTGACTATCGTGAGCTTCGATAATTCCCCTGTCTGCCGGGATCTCGTATTGTTTTAGTTGTCCGGAAAGAGCTGATTTTTTATAAAAGTCATAACGAATAACTTGCAGGTAGAACAGTCTGATTCCAAATATACCAAGCGCTAAAAGCAGTAAAACGTACCAGAGCTGAATACGTCTAATGCTAGGATTCTGATTGGCTAAATTTGGGTTCATTTATTCATTGACTGTGCCGGATGGTGCAACACTAACCAAATCTTTGGCAACTTCACTGGATTTTACGCGGTCAAGCGCTTGCAATCGAGCTGATGCTACTTCTAGTTCATCGTGCTCTTGTTGCAACTCAGTAGCTTGTGTTGTCAAAGAGTTAATCTTGTAACCAAAAGCGTTGGTTTTAGTAACTTGTGTTAAGTATAGCAAGCCTAAGATGCAGGCTAAAACTACGAGTATAATTGTATTACTAATCGGACCTAAAGTCTTTTCGTCTGATTTAAAGTTAATAGTATTTTGATTCTTAGCCACAAACCGTTGTCGGTTTGAAGCCAGTGAGGATGAATATGTCATAATGCTCTTTTTGTTTTTGTTTTTTGGTGCCGGCCCTCACTAGGAGGACCGGCTGCGTACAATTTAAAGGACTTTAACCCTTACTTTGTATGCTCGGGACTGGCTTTTTACCTGTATAGGCATGCTATTCCCTTTCTTTGTTTATTTTTATTTTCGCTGCGACTCGCAGTTTTGCACTACGAGAACGCGGATTGGAAGCAATTTCATGTTTGTCAGCCGTAACCGGCTTTTTGGTCAGGACGGTCAATTCTGCATCATAGCCACCACTTGCTCTTTCGCTGAATGCTTGTTTTACTAAGCGATCCTCTAAGCTATGGAAGCTAATTACAGCTAGTCTTCCGCCAGGTTTTAGTAATGTTACCCATAATGGCAACGCTTCCCTAACCTGACGAAGCTCATCGTTAACTGCAATCCTAAGCCCCTGAAAGGTCTTGGTTGCCGGATGAGTCTTACTCCTGCCAAACTGTGTTTTGGCGACAACTGTAGCAAGTTGCGATGTTGAGGTGATCGGACGAGCATCTATAATTGCCTGGGCAATTTTAGCAGCTCGAGGCTCTTCCCCGTATTCACGCAACACGTACATAAGATCATCTTTAGAATATTCGTTGACGATTAAGCCAGCGGTTAAATCCTGCGTCTGATCCATGCGCATGTCCAAGGGACCATCCTGTTGGATAGCGAATCCTCGGCTTGCAATATTAAGGTGCGGAGATGACACTCCTAGGTCAGCCAGTATCATATCGAACTGTCTTCCCTGTAAAACTAACTGTTGGCTTGCTTTCAGAAAGTCTGAATGCAGAACTTCGGCTCCGTGATCCACAAATCTTTCTTGAAGATAGTTTATGGCGTTTATATCACGATCTACCAAGGTGATTGGCCAACCGTTCGTTTGGGCCCGAACTGCTCCTGCGTGCCCTCCGTATCCGGCCGTCAGGTCCAAGTATGTTTCCTTGGGCTTTGGGTTTAGATACTTAAGTACTTCGCTCAGCAGAACTGGCGTATGAACGTGTTGTTTTATTTCTTCTGCCATCTTATTCGAACTTTTGGTGTTTTTGTTTTATCACCGTAGTTTTATTCTACGCTGGTTTTTCAAGATCACCTAATCAGCAGTTAACTTTTTGTTTTTTTGGTTGTTTTTGTTTTTATTTGTTAGAAACAATTGAGAGATTGCCAGAGTAGGTTTCCCTACAAGCGATCCTTCTGTTTCTAACTAAGTTTGAGAGACTTATGTGTGAGGTGGAGTTTTGGGAGGTGTTTTTTTGAGAAAGGTACTAAGGTTTTTTGTATGGTTGCCTTCGTCCATATGTTAACTGCCGAATAGCTAATCTCGAACTATTCGTTATCTACTAAATTGTTAATGAACTACGCTGCAATTAATCGCCAATATCGACCTGCGCGAACAGCGGTAACCGCTTTGTCGATACCTGCATACTCAAGCAATGCTGGCTCGATAGTGATACGCCCCTGTTTTTGGTCCAGTGGACTATCACTCTTGCCAGTTCGGAACTGTACGTTTAAGTCAGCTATCTTTTCGTCAAGGATATTTCCTTGAAGCTGAGGCTCAACTTGCTCGTCCCATACTGACTTTGGGTATAAGTGAAGATATTTTGAGAAGCCTTTTGTAACAACTACTCCGCTAACAAACTCGTCTCTAAGCTCAACAGGTATAGTTAACCTGCGCTTGTCATCAAGTTTACGTTCGAAATAATCGACGGTAGACATCTCACCTTTCCACTAATACTTTTTTGATTGATTGTTTTTTTGTTTTTGAAGTGCCGCGGTTTACTGCAAGGATTAGCTCTAGTGTTTCTAAAGCTACCCACAATTACCCACTAACATGAGCATACTACCCACAGCTACCCACGACAAGTACTTTATTAGCAAAATGAGGTAGTTTATGTCCAAGTTATCCACAGTTTTGTAATCCGTCCAACTTATCCACAACATATGGTGTTAATGCAAAATAAAAAGACACTACCGAATCCGGTAGTGTCTAATGTGTCATCAGCGAATCCCTACTGCCGTGGTCTAAACGTCGCCTCTACTATGGCTTCGCAGGCAGCTTTTCCGACATGGTCTGCAGTCGCAATGTCATCACGGTTTAATTCAACAACTGCGGCATCTTCCTGAAAAAGTCCACTCAAGTCTTTAGTCATCTCACGGTTACCAACATTAACCTCATTACCGTTGCTGTCGGTTACTTTGATGTCTGCACCACTTACATCTAGTTCGTCGGCAAGACCGCCAATTCCTTCGCGAGCAAGTTCAGAACTTATAGGAACAATACAAGTTCCCTCGGGTCCTTTCTCTGATGTTGGGGCTAATAGTAAGGCAGTTCCAACAGTCGCTGCACCTACTAGTGGTAGTAATCTTCGACGTCTGTTTTGTTGTGCTTTTGGTTTTTGGCTTAATTTACTCATACCGGTATCATAACAAACATTAGCGCTTTTGTCAATATAGACTTAGAGTATGTCTTTAGTGGATAGGCCGCCACTGGATAAAGACTTAATCTTCTTGCCATACCAAATCGCACTCGGTCTTGGTGTTCGCTTCATCTTGTTTTCTCGATCTACATGCACGAGCCCAAACTTTGGCCACCAGCCATATTTCCATTCAAAGTTATCCAGCAGACTCCAGTGGAAGTAACCCCTCAGGTCAACGCCTTCGCTCAGTGCCCTCTCCATAGCTACAATCGTTTCCTCTATCCACCATTTACGATATTGGTCTTTGCTGTCGGCAACTCCATTTTCGGTAATGTAGATTGGCTTTTTATAGTGCGCCCAAACTCTAACCAGCAACGGATGAATGCCCTCTGGTTCCATATACCAGCCTAAGTCATTCTTTGGCGATTGCGGGTTATTTACCTTCCCAGCTTTGTAATAGTCTGCAAAGTAATAATTAAAGCCGACAAAATCTAATTGTCTTTTTACCCTGTTGGCAAACCACCAGTTCCAGAAATATCTCATCCACCAAACCGAAACAATATCGATTATATTATTTGGTCGTTTTGCTTGAATATTAGCCATTGCTGGCGCAATCCCAACCTGGATGGTTGCACTACAACTATGCAGTATCTTATATGCCTGCCGATGAGCTCGTGCCAAATTATAGTAAGTCATTGCAAAGCGGATTGGACTCTTTTGCTCGGGTGGCCACTCGGCAATAAGATATCCGAATGTAGTGTAAACATTTGGCTCGTTTAACGTAATTATGTACTTTAGGTCCGAGGCATACTCTTCGCCAATCTTCTGAACAAATCGACGCCAATATCTTAGGTTACTTGCCTTACTAAAACCTCCCTTATCCACAAACCAGGTTGGCGTGGTCCAATGCCAGATGTTTAAGAAGGGCTCGATACCTCTACCTTGAAGGGCTTTTATATACTGCTTATAATGCTCTACTTCTGCTTCATCCCACTCACCTTCTTCGGGCTCAATCCGCGACCATTCTATACTGAATCTAAAGGCATTTAAATTTAAGCTTTTTGCAATATCAAAATCTTCTTCGTATCTTTTGTAATGATCTACACCTCTGCCGGATACATAGTTTTCGGGCTTTGTGGCCTGCTTGGTAATTGAATCCCAGTCAGTTACTACATGTTGTAATCTTTTTTTTGCACTACTAGCCAATTCACTAGCGTGGGCCAATTCCCATTGGCTCCATTGATTTACATTACCACCCTCTACCTGGTGGCTGGCGGTACTAGCTCCCCAATAGAAGTCTTTTGGAAATACATTTTTTGTCATTAGGGTAATTATACCTTACTAGTTAACGGTATTCGGGGTTCTCAAAGTCAAAGCGCGTTCCAGCGTCCCATTCTTTGCGTTGATTTCCATATGCCGGAAAGCCGCCAGCGTCTTTTAACATCCGGGCTTGATGCAATAAATTCCAGGTCATAAAAGTAGTATTGCGATTCGTGAAATCATTATCTAGCCCAACAACTTTACCGTCTTCGTCTTTATCGCCATAGCTGGCCCCTGGCCCGGCCTCGCCTATCCAGCCTGCATCAGCTTGGGGCGGGATGGAATAACCTATGTGCTGCAAGCTATAAAGAATATTCATGGCGCAATGTTTAATTCCATCTTCGTTTCCGGTAATAAGACAGCCGCCAGTTTTGCCGTAGTAGATCCACTGCCCTTTATGATTCAACTCACCGGAGTTAGCGTATAGTCGCTCAATTACTTTCTTCATTTCGCTACTGTTGTCACCTAACCAGATTGGACCGGCCAGTACCAATATATCTGCCTCGATTATGTCCTTAAATAGCTTTGGCCATTCGTCGCTGTCCCAGCCCTTCTTTGTCATATCTGGGTAGACCCCAGAAGCTATATCATGGTCTACAGATCTGACAACTTGAGTCTTTACACCTTGCTTGTTCATGATGTTTTCACTAATTTCAATCAAAAGTCCGGTATGGCTTTTTGCAGGCGACTTGGTTAGTGTGCAGTTAATAAATACCGCCTTAAGATCATCATATTTTTGCCGCATTTGAACCTCCTATTACCTAATCATTGTACACCTGACAAAGGTTTACTATTATGATGGTTCTTAGCCCTTAGGGCTGGGCTTCTTGGATGGTTTTTTGTCGAATCGATAGGATAGAACACCCCGTTGTTTGTCGAGTCGATCGATATAGTCAGCGTATTTGTTATACAAGTTCGAGTAATGTCCGTTTGGGGCAAGTAGCTTGAGAAGCTTACCCTGCCCTTCAAGATATTCAACTAGGCTATAGAAATCACCATCGCCACTTACAACCACTGCTTTGTCGTAGTTCTTCATCTCTTTAACAGCCCATAAAACTAGCTCGGCATCAACATTGCCCTTTACTGGTTTCTTTTCTTCGCCTTCCTTAACTTCGGCCTGAGGGCGGCTCATATCAAAAGTTGGTTTAAGTACTATCAGATATCCGGCTTCGTGAAGTTGTAAGTACATTTCTTCGTGTTCGGGCATATGACCGATAAACATAAATGCCTCTGTAACACCGTATTTATCGAGTAGGAACTTCCTGAATTTACGCCAGTCCATCTTCCAACCTTGTTTTTGAATACCAAGATTTAAGTTCTGGTTGTCGATAAAAGCGTAGTTGCCCGACTTCTTAAGTTTCATTATGTTAATGATACCACTACTCAGTGTCAGATTTCACTCGAAGAGGCTTCTTGCTCTTAATCTCAAACCGTCGGCCTGTAAGTGGAGACTCTATGTAGTCTTCGTTCAGTAAGTTTACGAATTTGGTTAGATCTTTTAAGCTCATGATGATTACTGCGCCGTCGGTATCGGTCATTAGATCGACTCCCATCTGTTCAGCGTGGTCCATCAAGTCATCCTGAGTTATGCCTTCTGCTTCTAGCTTCTGGAGTTTATTAATTAACCCTTTTTGTCCCTCAACTAAGTTCTCCCAAGATAATCCTGTATCAAAGTTAAAGCTAAAGTTAGCTTGAATCTCCTTCATCTTCTTCAAGGCCACGCCATACTTTTTGGCATTGTATCCGAACAGCTGCTCTAGACGTGGCTGACTAAAGGCGTAGATGTCGTCCTCTAGAATTAACAGCTGGTTATCGGCTGGAATCTGTAAACTACCTTCGGCGTCGAAAGGTACGAATTTTCCGTCACGCAGCATCCATGATTTTGCACCTTTCATGACCATACTGCCAGGCAATAGCTTTACTACATAAAAAGGCTTAGCCAGATCTTTATGTTTACATCGAGCCAGTATGCCTTTAACCCTCTTTAGGTCGTGCTCCTCTTCTACGAATGTCTCGATCTCGTTCTCTTGAGTCTTAATCCAGTTAAGTAGCTCTTGGGCCTTATGTACATTACTGAGTTGGGTACGCTGAAGAACGTTCTCTTCTGCTTCCCCTTCCTCGAAATCTCTAACCACCAGTCCTTCTGCGGCTCCTTGCAAGACATGTTCGAGCAGTCCGTCCAGAAGCAAAGGCTGGTAAGAACGAACCAAATCTTTACTCACTTTTGTACGGTAGCAAACATAGTTTTTGTTAAACAGAAACAAGTCTATTTCTAGTTCTTCTTTAATAGGAACCAAATTGTTAGCCCACAAAAATACATCACTTCGGGGATCGTCTTTTTTGTCATCAGCAATGGCAGCAACTGTTTCTTCGTTCATGTTACCTCTGTAAAATTAATTAGTATAAGCGGTTACTGATACATTCTAACTTAACTAACAAGCTTTTATTGCTGTAAAATTAGCCTATAAACTATGTCCAGCACGTGCTTTGTTGGCCCATTCATCAGCCATCTCGTTAAATTCATCGTCATTATGGCCTCGAACCCAAATTAACTCCGCTTGAGACGACTTATACAGTTCGCATGCCTCTTTGACCAAGTCTAGATTCTTGATTTCACCGCCTTTTTTCTTCCAGCCCTTAGCTTCCCAACCAGGTGCCCACTTTGTAATGACATTAATCCAAAACTCACTATCGGTATGAATCTTACATGGCTGACCATCAGCATCTTTAAGGGTGGCGATTATTGCCATGCCTTCCATTCTTATATTTGTGGAGTCAGGCTCGCTTCCCAGTATGTGCGGTTGGCCATCTCTAATCACCGAGAAGCCACCCGGGCCTGGGTTTGGACTACAACTACCGTCGGTGTAATAAATTATCATATTTTCCATTCTTAAGGCCATATTATGTTTCTGAAGTAATCATCCATAGATTGTGCCTTACGTACCAAACGACCTTCGCCGTTTAGCAGCACCACCTCGGCGCATCTTAGATTACCATTGTAACCTGAATTCATCGAATGGGCATACCCTCCAACATCATGAATAGCCAAAATGTCTCCTGGATGAACCCAAGGCAAATGTCTATCTGAGGTTAGCTTATCGTCATCCTTATTGGCCGATCCAACAATGTCATAATTTCTAGTCACAGTCTCGTCCTCACGACCCATAACTGTGATATGTCGATATGGTTCTTGGGCGTCAAAGTGTAGCCAGTCAGCGGTATTTGCATCGACGCCAACAAACGTCTTGTGCTTACCCATAATATATTGGGCTTTGGTAAGCAGATATCCGTGGGGCCCGGTTACATACCGTCCGTTCTCGGTGTAGATAGCTAGATCTTCCCTCCCGGCTGCCAGCACCGATTCTCTTATAAGCTCGGTAGCAGCTACCAGGTCAAACTCCGACTGGTCTGTTTTATAGTTAACTCCAAAGCCTCCGCCAAGATTGATAAAACTAAATCTTATACCGACTCTTTGCTCTATATTATGTACCTCTCGCAGCAACATCCTCGTAGATTCTTCGAAATACCTAGGATCAAGCTCGTTAGAGGCGACCATAGAATGAAGTCCAAAGTTTTTAATTTTGCAATTTTTCAAGTAACTAAAGGATTCAATGACGGCCTCTATGGGCATTCCGAACTTAGCTTCCTTTGGCTCTCCATTGATCTTATTCCCCGACCTGCGATGCCCCGGGTTGTAGCGAACAGATACCATATCAATTTCCTGTGAGCCTAATGTTTTCATAAATACTGGTACTTGCGAGAAATCATCAATGTTTATTGCGGCACCCATTTTAATGGCGAGTTCAAAATCCTCTGCCGGAGTGTTATTTCCGGTGTAAAAAATATCTCTCCCCGATACTTCCATGCGTTGTAGCATTATCAACTCTGCCCTAGAAGAACAGTCAAAGCCCATCCCTTCTTCCTGAAGAATCTTTAGAATGGCCGGGGTTGGTGTGGCCTTTACTGCAAAGAAGTTCTTATATCCTCGGGCCCAATTAAATGCAGAGTTCAGACTCTTCGATTGATTCCTAATACCTTCTTCGTCGTAGACATATACCGGAGTCCCAAATTTATCAGTAATTCGTTGGACAGCTCTTAGATCGAACGGCAATATAGTGTCTTTCTTCATTCCACTTATGATAGCAGAAGTAGGAACTACAGGTCTTCGATTTTTACTCGTGTTTGAAGTGTAGTGTCCCTATCACGTACCGTAACCGTGTCGTCCTCAAGAGTGTCAAAGTCTATGGTCACACATTTTGGAGTACCAATCTCATCTTGTCGGCGGTATCGCTTTCCGATGTTACCGTTGTCATCCCAAGTAACGGCACCGTACTTCTTCTTCATGGCGGCGTAAACCTGCTGAGCCTTCTCGACTAGCTCTGGCTTATTCTTTAACAGTGGCGACACGGCCATTTTGATTGGTGCCAAATCCGGATGGAGCTTTAAGACTGTTCGCTCTTCACCATTATCAAGAGTCTCTACGGTATATGCGTCGCAAACTACCGCCAAGAACATCCTTCCCATACCTACAGAGGTCTCCAATATCCAAGGAACATATTTTTCGTTGGTTGTCGGATCTTGATAGTTTAGATCTACACCAGAAAACTTCATATGTTGAGTGAGATCGTAGTCTGTTCGGTCATGAATACCTTCCATCTCATCGAATCCAAGTGAAGGATAATTGTATTCAATGTCCCATGCATCAGATGCATAAAAAACAAGATTATCATGCTGTTTCCAGCGTAGGTTCTCTTCTTTAATGCCAATATCTAAGTACCATTGCCATCTATCGGCCTTAATCTTCTCGTAGGCTTCTTTATTCTCATTTGGCTTAACGAAAAACTGAGTGTCGGCCTGCTCCATCTCGCGAGTTCTAAATAAAAAGTTTCGTGGACTAATCTCGTTACGAAATGCTTTTCCAATCTGGGCGATGCCAAATGGAATCTTAACCGGAGTAGTATCAACCACATTTTTAAAGTTTAAGTAGATGCCCTGGCATGCCTCACCCGGTAGGTAGACAGGTCTATCTCCTTCGCCCGTGAAATCACCTAGATTCGATTTAACAAGCAGGTTAAAAGCCTTGGCCTCGGTGAACTCTTTTTTGCCACATTTTGGACATTTTATTTTGTCACGGTTTTCATCAAACAACTTATTAAGTTCTTCTTCGGACATTTTTTCGTCAGCCGTTACTCCTATAGCACCGAGCTCCTTATCTACCCGAATTCTGGTGTGACAAGATTTACATTCGGCTAATGGGTCGGAGAATCCGCTGGTGTGGCCCGATGCATCCCAGACGCTCGGGTGCTTAAAGATTGCAGAATCAATACCCACATAGTTATCACGGTCTCGTACATTTGCCTTCCACCATGCTGCTTTAAGATTATTTAAAAGCTCTACACCATTTGGACCAAAATCATACAGTCCTGCCTCGCCGCCATAAATTGCCGATCCTGGGTATACAAACCCGCGGCGTTTACACAAACTAACAATGTCTTCTAGTTTAACTTCACTCATTGACATTGATTATAACAGATTGTAACTATAGTTGGTGATGGCTATTCTGCACCAAAATAGATCTGGTCAGCTGAACTAATTGTGGCAATAATTCTTGGGTGCCCTCTACATGTGATAGTTTTTGAGGATTAGTTGCCTGATCAGCTAATCGAAGTAATTTAATTGAGTCTACCCCAAATGGCCCAGACTTTTGTTGAGTGAATGCCATATCGTCAAAACTAAAGCTAAAATTGTTTTCTGGCGATAGACTATTCCCTTGAATATCAGTCTTTAAATTAGGACTATATCCCCCTAGCTGTAAGAGTCTAAGATTGAACCATATTCGTATTAAGTCTAGGTCTAGTGCCAAGTTATCTAAAGCACACAGAGAGACATTAAGTAGATCAAAATATTCCTCGCCAGGTGAATCTTCGGTAATCTTATGAATATTCTTAAGCACCTCATAGCCATACATCGTTCTATCTACGCTTGTAACAATCTTGGGGTAGTTAATAATTAAGCGTGATGACACAAGTGTACCCAGATCACCTCTACCAACTATAAAAGTAATATCATTTAAGCTAAATAATTCTATCCCACCAGCTAATCTGCTTTTTATTTTACGAACCCCTTTGGCAACCAACCTAATCTTTCCTTGATTACTAGTTAAGACAGTAATGATCCTATCTGCCTCTCCAAAACTTGTTCGCGCTAAAACAATTCCTTTGGTTACGATTTGATTCATGATTTAACTTTTTTCAAAACCTTAGCCACTTCTTCACCGAGCATTTCTAGCGTTGTTTCGGGTTTATATAGGTACTGTGCAATTCCCAGCTCACCTGGCATATCGGTTGATTTTAAAGTAACCGGAGACACAAAACTATTGATTATGACCGGTATATCTTGCCAGTCCTGGTACGACCTAAGTTCGTGTAAAAATTCTAAGCCGTTGTGGTTAGCAATGTGAAGTTCAAGTAATATCAGATCGGTCTTATTAGTATCAAGATATTGAATTGCACTTTCGGCTGTTTTTTGGTGTGCAGCAACAAAGCCAAGATGCTCGAAATAACGGCAATATGTTGTTCCAAGCACCGTATCTGGCTCGAGTATTAGTATCGACTGTTTCATCACTACACCAATGCTAGCTGCTGGCTTGGAGTGAAGGTTGCCGCCAAACCACTTAACTTCTGGAACTTTGCGGCCCTCAACCCACTCGACATCGGGGCCAAAAGCGAGTCTGCTACGAAAACGCCTGCTCCCGGAGTCGAAGTAAGTTGCGCTAAGGGTTGAGTAGCATTACCATAAAGAGACTTTGCTTGTTTTATGGTTTTTGCATTAATGCCTTCGATATCAGTAAACATTCCGGCTACGATTCCATATCTGGTTCTATGGGCGGCCAACTTTATTACTTGACGCTTTTTAGGCGACCTTTGCCCTTGTGCATCAATTAAAATTTGTCCAATGCCCAGCAGAGCCGCTTGCAATCCTAATGGATGAGCCATAACTGGTCCATAACGGCCATCTATATGAAGCTCTATGTCGCATCTATTCCTATTGGCATGATTCGAAATCCTATGGGCCGTATCGCTTAATACGGCGCTAATTGATACTGGCTCGAGAAGTAGCTGGTTGCCCTCGGACTGCAACCTAAGGCTTAATAGATAATTGTCTATCAGAACATTTATAGAGTCGGCTGTTAGTGCTAAGCCGGATAGCATGTCGGAATCACCGGTAATCCTACTTAACTCGGCAGTCCTGGCCATTTGCAGAATAGGCAGTTTAATTGATTCTGCAAAGGACTTAAATAGTCTAGCTTGATCAATATCAGTATAACTTTTGTGCTCAATATTTGACGTCACTGCAACTATTTACCCTCGCTCTATCTTCCGCCATTATAGCATGCCAAAAGGCTCATGCTTCCCTGTTAGTGTTTATATTACACGCTTTAGTGGCTAAAACTTAGGTGGCTAATTATCAAGGAATAAATTCTAGGTTAGACAGTATAATCTTGTCGAAATCATCTACAAACTGAGATGCTTCTGTCCAAACCTTTAATGTCTTGTCACGAATGGGCACAATAACCATAGCACCTTGCTTTTTACTGACAACTTCACCGTCTCCCCTGAGTCCAACAGCACCCTCTACTTTCTTGGCCTTGAATGGAACTACTTTTATCTTTCCGTTCTTAACTGAAGATTCCATACTTTTAACAACTTGGTCGTAAGCCGTATTAACCACCTGTACTCTAAGAGCTACATTATTACCGGAAGTTAGGCCTGGTACAAAGTTTGGATTAAATGATCCGTCGAGCGGGTTACTACCCCTTGCCGACTCGTCCATGTAGACACTCCAAGTCTTGGGGTAACTAATGCGCACGCTTCCATAAGCAGCTGGTCCGGTATACGTTCGAAGTGGGTTCTTCTCTTTCTGTACGAATTCTTCATCCTTAGCCTTTGATGTCTCTTCTTCGGCCTTGGCTACGGCTACCTCAATCTTGGGAGTAACATTGTTCTTGTAATCCTGCATCCCGCCATATGCCCAGAGTCCAAAACCTAGTGCTCCGAACAGCAGAATTAGTGTTCCACCGAAGGCCAGCAGCCAAACATCTACTACACCTCTTTGATCGTTTTTTAGAGTCTGTTTCATATTGCTAATGTTAACATAAATCGCCTCTGATCGTACAGATCAGGCCAGCTTTGATATCTTATTTTCTGCGTTCTTAAGATAGGTCTCTAACTCTTTAGCCAATTCTATGGCTTGCTTGTATTTATCGATGGCCTTATCAACATCTATGTCGTCCTGATCAAACCAACCCATCAACTCATCAAGCTCTGCTCTAAGCTGCTTATAATTCTTTTCTTGTTTTGTCATAGTACTGATTATACCTCTTCTATTGATCTTACTTCTGCACTGACTATGCCGTCACTCAACCGTAAAGATATGTCCTTTCCAATCGTTAAGTCGCGAACGGTTCTTACAGCACTGTTGTCCTGTTTTATTAGCGCATACCCCTGCCTAAGGATACGCCCAGGATCATATCCGTGAAGTGTTTGGATATTGGTAGCAACTTTAGTTTGGGCATCCTTGATGATTTGTAAAGTCCGCTGATTAATAGAAAGGATGTCTCTTTTTTGATCCTCTCTAGACGTTACAAGCCAATTCTGAATCTTGAGCTTACATCTCTCTGTTTGAGATTTAATTAAATCCACCAAATCAGACCTGTCTGGGACCAAAAGTTCAGCAGCATTACTTGGCGTACTGGCATGCACGTCAGCAGCCATCTCGGCCAGACTTATGTCTATCTCATGGCCAATTGCCACAAGGGTTGGAGTTCTACTAGCAGCAATCGCTCTTACCACAAGCTCATTACTAAAGGCCATAAGGTCGTCTGCGCTACCACCTCCCCTAGTAATAACAATAACCTCTAGGTCGGTCTGCATATTTAGCCTTTCGATGGCCGATACTATCTGTGACGGCGCAGACTCGCCCTGTACTTGAGTCTCTCCATGAATAATCTCTATACCTCCCCATCTTTGACCCAAAATCTTTACAAAATCTGCGTAAGCCGCAGACTCCGATGATGCCACCAAACCTATTTTTGAAGGTGGGTATGGCAAGTTCCGCTTGCGCTCCGAGGCAAACAAACCCTCTGCCCGAAGCTTAGCCTCTAGTAACTTGGCAGCCTTTTTTATTGACCCCTCGCCAACCGGTAATATTTTTTGGGCAGTAACCGAAAAACCAAATGTCGGATGAAGCCTCGGGGCGCCAGTAACCTGCAACTTCATTCCGTCCTCGAGTGGACCCGGTAAAGCGTATATTGTTCCAAAGAACCTTACCGACGCTCCTTGATCCTTTAGATCAAAATATATCCATTTACCCTTACTGACTTTAAAGTTACTCAACTCGCCGATTATCGTTACTGACGGGTAGGCATAATCCAAGGTTTGATTAAGGATCGCTACAAAATCACTAACCGATAAGACTAACGGTTCATTCATCTTTGCCTGTGCTTGCACGATGGTAGTAACAATAATATCCAGGTATTAACTGTACGATCATACTTACAACTCGATACATTACAGTCACCGGTATGCTAACTGCCGGGGATATGCCGCCCAAAGCCAATACGGCAGTCATTAGGGTCTCGTAAACCCCAATACCACTTGGTAGCACAGATAAGAATCCGGCCAAGTTAGCTATAGCATAGGCTAAGATAATTGCTCCCGGATTGACTAGGTGACCAAAAGCCAGATATACCGTATAGACAGTTAGAATCTCGGTTAGGTTTGCGACCAACGACCAAACAAGTGGCCATTTTAATGCTGAGTAATCTTTCCTGATTACTTGATAATTATCGTGTAAATCCTGGAAGGCATGTTTGGCTCGCTCGGTATTTATGGTCTCTGGGTGCTTTGGGCGAACCACGTGAATTAATTTGTTGATACCCTTTGTTATAAAACCAAAGAAGGCATTTATTCTTCGCTGACTACCGATAACATATGCCAAAACAATGGTCCCGACTACTATTAAAGTAGATATTGAACCACCTGCTAGCAAAACAAATCTATTAACATTGCCGCTAAAGGTCAGCAGAATTAGAGCCAAAATCAATAGAACTAGGAATGCAGCATAAACTAAAACAAATCTTAGCAGCTGCACGAGTGAGGCCCTGGCACCGCTAACCCCCTTCTCTTTCATCCTTAAACTAAAATACGAAAATCCAGATACTCCACCACTAGGGAAAACGTGATTTACAAAATTTAGTTCCAAATTCACTCTGTACAAGAATTTATGACTAATCTTGCTACCCAGGATTGCAAAAAGATCTCTATTTTGCCGAGCATAGGCATCGTAATTCAGTATTTGCCATACTGGAATCAGCAGTAACCACCACCACCTTATATGCCCTACTGTACGAAAACTCTCAGTGATCTGATTACGGATTGCGAAAATCAGAATAAGTAAAGCTACGAAGGTGACAATATTGAGAATAATCTTCCAGCGCGCTTTTTGTGAATGACTCATATTACTCCTTATTATACCCGACCACCCTGTATATTTGTTATATCTTGGTATACTACCCCCATGGATTCATCTTTACAGTCAATTTTTATACTAGGACGACAGCCAGCACTGGCTCTTGCCGAGCTAGAAAGTCTATTTGGAGCAGATAATATTAAACCCGCAGGAATTCATGCTGCAATTGTAAACGCCAACCCATCCACTGTTAATTTCGATCGTATTGGTGGAAGTATCAAATTTGCCAAATTACTAACCGAACTACCAACCACCGAGTGGAACAAACTCACTAAATACATCGAGAAAACAATTCCCGAACATCTAGAGTACTTACCAGAAGGAAAACTTAAATTTGGAATTAGTACATACGGTCTAAATGTTGATGCCGGAACCATCAACCGAAGCGGACTATGGATCAAGAAAGCCATCAAGAAAGCCGGCCGATCAGTTCGAATAGTACCTAATAACGAGCCAGCGTTAGGTAGTGCCCAAGTCATTCACAATCAAATGACAGGACCGCTGGGCATGGAACTTCTATTAATTAGAGATGGGGATAAAACCATCTTGGCTCAAACTATTGCTGAGCAAGACATCGAAGCTTATGCCGCTCGAGACCAGGGTCGACCAAAACGTGATGCACGAGTCGGAATGTTACCTCCTAAACTTGCCCAAATTATAATTAATCTAGCTAATCCAAAGCCCGGTACCACAGTCCTAGACCCATTTTGTGGAACCGGTGTGATACTTCAAGAAGCCGTACTAATGGAGCTTGGGGCCTACGGATCCGACCTAGAGCCAAGAATGATCGATTATACAAACGATAACCTAAATTGGCTTAAAGATAAGACTAATAAGCCGGTTAATGGAGCTACCGAAGTTGGCGATGCCACTAGCTTAATTTGGAAAGAAACCGACTTTCAGTCAATTGCCTGCGAAACCTACCTTGGACGACCTTTCTCTTCCCAGCCCGATGCGTCGGTTCTACAAGAAGTGATGCAAGACACCAATATGATTCATAAAAGATTCCTACAGAATGTAGTACGCCAGACCGAACCAGGTTTCCGAATGTGCATAGCCGTTCCGGCCTGGAAAGTTAATGACGGCTTTAAACACCTTAAAGTTCTTGATAACCTCGAGGATATGGGGTATAATCGTATAGAATTTGTTCACGCATCACGGGAGGATTTAATTTACCACCGCGAAGGCCAAATAGTTGGCCGTGAACTAGTAGTGTTAATAAGGAAGTAATATGTCACATGTCAAAGCTGGCGGTACCAGTAAAAACAACCGAGATTCCCAAGGTCAACGTCTAGGCGTTAAACTATTTGGTGGCGAAAAAGTATCAGTTGGTCAAATTATTGTTCGTCAAGTTGGCCTGACTAAGCGAGCTGGTGTTGGTACCAAGCTTAGCCGTAACTTTACTATCCACGCTGCTAAAGACGGTGTAGTTGCCTTCAAATCACGGAAAGTTCGTCTTTTCTCTGGCAAATCAGTCCGCCGCACCGAAGTTACCGTCGAGTAGACATCATATCCAAATAAAAATAAGAGCTTAATCAAAAGCTCTTATTTTTTTACTAATTATTTACTGCTGCGGAGGAACATCAACCCTAAACGATTGAACCGGTCCGCCAGGCCCCATAACGGCACCGCCACCTTGTCGCTGTGCATCGAGGACTGTAAAGTTCTTTGTTACCTGAGCCCCGTTATATCCCCCATCGTAGCCTTGTTCCCCACTTAATGGTGCACCCGAGCCCATTGTATCAGCTTGGCTTTCTAAAACTGTGCGCCGTAGATTATCTCCACCTCCAGTTGTCAATTCTTGGGGAGCTGCAGGAAGCTGATTTGATTCATCAAAAATATGTTCAGTACTAGGACCATTCTCTGGTATAACTAACATGTCCATAAATATCATATTTTGTCGTCCTTGTTCTTCTGGACTGTTAAAGCCTCTGGACATAATTCTAACGAATGTATTTGTAGGTGCTCCGGTATTAGGATCATTTACTCTTGCAATAACGCCTTTCACTAACCCTTTATTGTCTGGAGTAGCCTCACCTGAATCAGTCATTATTGCGTATTTATCTATCCCACGCAATGAGCTCATAAATCCGTCTTCTTTTGACCTGGCTTGATCGGGAGTATCAGCAAATAATGGAAAAAGCTCCTCGATAGTACCGAGCTCCCCTGAATCTCGTAGCATAGTAGCCCTCTCCATCAATGAAGACAACGAAGCTTTCTCTAAACCAGTCTGTCTACCAATTACTGAAGCTAGAAGTTGGTTGGCCCCATTTGCGGAGTTATACTTTAAAGAAGAAAAATTTGAGCTACCATCTGCTGCGCTTGTACCCGTAAAGAGCCTTATTGTCCCGAGACCGCCCTCAGCAACGGCTTCAGCCGCAGCTTGCACTTCGTTAGCTACATCTTGGCCTTTTGTGAAATCTTGATATTCAACAACTGTACTACTACCGCCAAACACCGGTAGTTCATCAGGTCGAGCGTCACGAATGCGTGCAGCTGGTTCAGAAAAATAAGTGTTGAGGTCATTCATACCAGAGTCTGTTTCTGCTATGTTAACTAATTCCGGCGCCAAGGCAACAGCAGCCGCGTCACCAGGAGGCAATAATTCTGTAAGCGGAATATTGCCAACCGCGCCTGTTGTTGCTAGTTCTCCCATAATATATATTCCTATTCTAATTTATTATGCAGCTAAATGGTGCTTGATGCGCTCAACAACATCGGCTATAACAACCTGAGATTTAACTAGGTAGTCGTCAGCTCCGAGTGACTTGGCCCGCTCTTTGTCACTATCTTGGCTTAGTGCAGTTAGCATGACAACCTTCACCTTAGCGGTCTCTGGAGTATTTCTAAGGATATCAAGTACATCAAATCCGCTAACTTTAGGCATCATAACGTCTAGAACGATTAGGTCTGGCTTGTATTCTAGAGCCCCAGCTAACGCATCTTCACCATTTGGTACACGCTTTACATCAAAGCCTTCTGCTTGCAGTCGAGTCTGATAAACACTGGCGAGTGCATCGTCATCTTCTACTAATAGAATCTTTGACTGCTTTGTTGGGTTGGGGTTGTTTGTTGGTTCATCCATAATGCTAATGGTAATATATTATACTTATCCTGGCAACCTTAGTTAACTAAACTTGCAACAAAGCCTACAAACATTGGGTGCGGAACATTAGGACGGGACAAAAACTCTGGGTGGAACTGACTTGCTACAAAGAATGGATGATCAACCCCTTCTATAACCTCAACTAACTGCTTGCTCGGCGAAAGACCAACTGCCTTAATTCCCCAGGATTCATATCTACTAACGTAGGCATTGTTAGCTTCGTAACGATGTCGGTGCCTCTCGGTTATCTTGTCGGTTTTGTATAGTTTCTGGACTTTGCTTCCTTTTTTGAGAACGCAGGGATAATCACCGAGCCTCATCGTTCCGCCAGTATTCTCTTTCCCTGTTTGATCTTCCATGGTGTGAATTACGAGATCATTGGCACCGGGGTTAAATTCCGCAGAGTTAGCATCACTTAGACCAGCGTTACGTGCTGCCGCGATGATTCCTACCTGCAGCCCGAGACATAGCCCGAGATATGGTACTTTATTGGTTAATGCATGCTGAGCAGCAAGAATCTTGCCCTCTACTCCGCGTGAACCAAAACCACCAGGAACCACAATTCCATCTAGACCTTTCAGGTGCTTAGCTACATCTTTGTCCTCGCCTAGCTTCTCTGCATGCACCCACTTTATATCTATACCGACCCCCTTTGACCAGGCAGCCGCTTTAAGCGCCTCAAATACCGACATATAGGTATCTTGGTTGTCCATATACTTTGCCACCACGCCTACTTTGACCGTCTTCTTTGGTGTCGCAAGTATAGAATCTACCATCTTCTGCCATCCTGATAGATTTGGCTTCTTAGCCTCAAGATTAAGTTTTTTAACAACATAATCACCTATGCCTTGTGCCTCTAGGGTTAGTGGAACTTCATATACAGTCCGAGCATTAGGCAGTATAGCTATCCCAGCCTCTGGTACTCCACAAAAAGCACTTAGCTTGGTCTTAGTATTGCCGTTGGTTGGAACCTCACTCCGGGCAACTAAAACATTGGGGATGATACCCATCGAACGAAGTTCTCGGGTAGCATTCTGAGCTGGCTTGGTCTTAATCTCTTTGCTGGTTGAAAGATATGGCAGATAAACAACTTGTACGTATAAGCAGTTCTCGTAGCCAACTATCGAACCAAGCTCTCTGATTGCCTCGAAGAAAGCCGGGCTTTCGTAATCTCCTACCGTACCGCCAATTTCCACTATGTGAACGTCGAATCCCCGACCGGCCGTGACGACTGCCTGCATAATGGCGTTTGTGAAGTGTGGAACTAGCTGAACTGTCTGCCCCAGAAATTTGCCTGCTCGTTCGTCCTGTATCAAATCTCTTAGAATACGTCCACTCATAATAGAGCTTGTCCGGGTAAGTTGTGTGTTCAAAAATCGCTCGTAGTGACCGAGGTCAAGGTCTGTCTCGGCGCCATCTTTGGTAACAAAACACTCGCCGTGTTCCGCAGGATTGAGCGTTCCTGCGTCAACATTAAGATAGGGGTCGAGCTTCTGCATATTAACGGATAATCCGCGACTCTTGAGTATGTTGCCTAGAGAGGCTCCAGTTATGCCCTTCCCTAGACCCGAAAGAACTCCACCAGTAACAAATACATACTTAACTGTCTTTGCCAAAGCTATTCCCCTCGTTAATATATTGATACTATCAAAGGACCGGCATAATCTAAAGCATTTTGCTAAGACTACAACGTTTTTAGCTTTGAAATAGCCGCTTCAAGCTGAGGATCTTTGCTTGCCTTGTAATCGGCCTCAGTTAGCTCAACCGCCTGATCTGGCTTGATTCCTTCTTTGTCAATATTCCGGCCATTTGGCGTAAACCATCTGGCTATGGTGACCTTTAGGAGTCCGCCATCGATCAACTCCTGTGGCTGCTGGACACTACCCTTACCGAAGCTCTTGGTTCCAAGTAGGGTGGCAGCCTTATTATCGCTTAGTGCCCCTGCCACGATCTCACTTGCACTAGCACTGCCTTCGTTAATCAATACAACCGTCGGCATCCCTAACAAGGTCGGGGTGCCCCTTGATTGATATGTCTTTACCACCACACCATCTCGTCTCTCGTCCACGACCTTACGATTATTTAGCCAAACACTCGATACACCAACAGCGGCATCTAGGTACCCACCTGGGTTACCTCTTAGGTCGAGGATTACTCCTTTAACTCCGGCATCCTTGAATTCATTTGCAGCTTTGCGGACCAATGCGGTTGTGTCATCCGAAAACCTAGAAACGGTTATGGAACCGATATTTCCGGGCAATATCTTGTGCTCAACACTTGCAACATTAATTGTGTCCCTTGTAATTGTGAACTTCAGCTTATCACTACCCCTAATGATAGTTAGGTCAACCTTTGTACCGGCAGCACCCCTAATCTTGGACTTTGCGGCATCAACACTCATACCCAGGGCGTCTTTCCCATCTATTTCGGCAATTATATCTTTTGGCTTCAAGCCTGCCTTTTGAGCAGGAGTGTCGGCTAGTGGTGCCACGACAATGACGGCGTCTTTGTCCTTACCCAGTTCTGCCCCAATTCCTTCAAAGGTGCCACTTAGTTGCTCCTCAAATTCCTTAGCCTCAGAGGCCGACATATATTCGGTGTATGGATCACCGCTAGCGGCAACCAACCCCTGCTTAAGGCCATCCATTAGCTTATTTACATCTAATTTGCCATCGTAATTAGCTTTGAGCTGATCATAAACACTCTCTACGCTAGAATAATCTAAATTAGCTGGGAGACTCTTATTCTGGCCCTGGTGAGGTTTAAATAATGCAAAGTTCCCGTTGCCTGTCTGAACACCCGCCCCAAAGATTAACAAAGACAACAATACTGCTGCGATCATCTTATTTAATGGCAACACCTTAGTATGATCTTTTGACAAACTACCCTCCGCTTTTGTTTATCTACCTATTGTACAGCAAGCCTAAAATATGTGGCTTAAAAGTGGATGAATCGCATACCCAAGTTTTGGTATCTAGATTTTTCCATCTTATATTTACGGTAGGCACCATCGCCACCGAGATTGTAGTCACTTACAAGTATTGATCCATCGGCACCTACGCCCTCTACAAATCGAACATGTCCGTATGTACCGTTGGTTACACCAACTACTACCCCACCGCTCGGGTTTCTATCTACTCTTGCCGAGGTTCGGTCTGGCCAATATTTGGCATGTCCAAGTCCGCTTAGGCCTGCCGGCGTGTATCCTTTTACCTTGGAGACCCTATATGCGGCCCAGCTAGTACAGTTACGGTAGCCATAAGACCATTCATCCCATAGCCTTCTATAGGCACTTGCCTTTGGATATCCCCAGTCATATTGTCTACATGGTGGATCCGCCCAACCTGGCCATAAACAAACTGCATTACCATATTTGTAGCCACCGCCACCGGCCATACCACTTGGAATACTTCCCCCAAGTGATGCAAGGTTCTCGTTGACTTGTTTTTGATTTAGCTCTGCAACCCGCTTACTGTTCTGCTTGATCTTTGCATTAAGGGCATTCTGCTGTTCTTCGTTTAAGCCCAACAATTCGTTTTGCTCAGCTTTTTGGGCCGCAATCTGATTTTGAGCTTTCTCCTTATCTGCCAGGTAACGACCGACTTCTTCCTTCTGTGCTCGGAGCTTGAACTTCAAGGCTGTTATTTCTTCAAGTGTAGTCTTGATCTTGTCCTGAACAGAACTTCTATATTGCTGTTTATCTACAAAATCACTTAGGTCTTTACTAGAAGCTAACATTTCCAATGTGCTGATCTCACCTTCGAGATAAGATGCCTTTATGTTTTCGCCGAGTATCTCTTTTTGCCTATCTAGCTCTGCCTGGGCCTCGTTGATTTCCCCTTGAATGGCCTGCATTCTTTCTTCTGCGTCCTTAATCTGTACTTCTAATGCACCGATCTTAGCTTGAAGTCTATCGACTTTCTCCTCAATAGATGAAGCCTCTTCGCTTAGATCATCTTTTTCGGCTTCCTGTTTTTTGATACGAGCTTCAAGCTTTGCTTTTTCGGCTAATTCGGCGCTACTTAGTGCCTGTACTATCGGTACCCCGACCAAAGCAAAAGAAGCAACAACTGCCAGCACAAGAATTGCTGATTTAGTGCCAAGTTTAGAGATAATTTTAGTATTTTTTATTTTAAACATTTGTACCTAAATTATACCACATAATGCAAATGCTTATTTACTGGTCTTAAATTTCAAGTAGCGTCTAGTAGCAATAAGAGAAGATATTGCCCCGATAAGGACGCCAATTCCTAGCTGAAGACCCATAAATTTCCAGTAGTGATCACTGAAGTATTTATTTGAGAAGTCGATATCTAGTAAACCTAAGCTGCTTGCCTCAAAGGCTCTAGAAGAAATACTAAACAAGGTATGAATAATAAATAGCGAAGCTAGGCCGGATACGACGCCATACAGCATACTTTCTACAATAAATGGACCTCTAATAAAGTTGGTGCTTGCACCAAGAAGTCTCATAATTGTTAGCTCGTCACGCCTGTTGAATATCGCCATTTGGATGGTGTTAAAGATAATAAGCATTGAAATAAAGGCAAATGTTATCACGCCCACTACCCCAGCTTTTCTGAAGAAGCTTGTAGCGCTTGCGATCTTGTCTATTGCCTGTTTACGATCTCCGGAGTAAGATGTTTTATCTGACTGCAGGTCTTTAATGTCGTCCTTTTCTAGGAACTGCTTAATCGTCTCTATCTTATTTGGGTCTACTGGCTTAATTTGTAAGCTTTGAGGCAATGGGTTGTCAGTCTGGGTCACTGCCTCTAGTAAGTCCGGATTATCTCTGTTCTGCTCTTTGTAAAGTTCTAGAGCCTGCTCTTTAGTGACAAATGTAATTTCTTTAACATTTTCTAACTGCTTGATCCTAGTTACTAAATCATCACGTTGCTTTGTAGTTATACTGTCTTTTAAATAGACCGAGATATCGATCTTATCGGTAATCGACTCCACGGTGTTAGAAAATGTGGCATTAGCAATAATAGAAAATAGAATTATTGTTAACGTAATAACCATTACGGCAATTGCGGCCATACCTAGCCAAGCATTACGTACAAAGTTTAGGGCTCCGGTTTTAAAGATCCGTCGCCCCATGATCATACTCCGACGTACGTTCATGAACGATACTCCGCGTTAGCTCGGTCGCTTGTGATTGCCCCATCCTGAATAGTAATGACGCGTCGCTTAAGCTTGTTAACTATCTCTTGGTTATGCGTAGTTAGAATTACAGTCGTACCAAAACGGTTAATCTTCTCTAACACCTTAATTACGTCCCAAGCATGTTTAGGGTCAAGATTACCAGTTGGCTCATCGGCAATTAGTATCCTTGGCTGTCTAACAATTGCCCTAGCAATCGCAACACGCTGTCGCTCTCCACCAGAAAGCTCTCTAGGATATCTCTTTTCTTTGCCCTTAAGTCCAACGATGTCTAGGACTCGGGGTACTGTATGGTTTATCTCTTTATTACCCATCCCGACTATCTCTAGCGCAAACGCAACATTTTCGAAGACAGTTTTATTTGGCAGTAACTTAAAGTCCTGAAATACCACGCCAATCTTGCGGCGAAGAAGTGGTATTTCGCGATCTTTTAAGGTTTCGTAATCTATTCCACCAACAATAATCTTGCCACTAGTTGGTTTCTCTTCCCTGGTAAGTAACTTAAGCAGCGTGGATTTGCCGGCACCACTTGGTCCGACAACAATAACAAATTCCTTTGGCTCAACATGAAGGCTAATCCGCTCCAATGCCGGTCCGTTACGACTGTACTTTTTTGTTACCCTATCCAGAAGAATCATGTTTACTTATTATACCAAACCAAAAGCATTATTGCTGAGTTTGGGCACAACGAAATATTATGACAGATTTGCCTCAAGATAAGCATCGATGAATGGCTCTAAATTACCATCTAAAACTGACTCTGGATCACTAGTCTCGTATCTTGTACGAAGATCTTTTACCTGCTTATAGGGGTGTAGCACGTAGCTCCTGATTTGATTACCCCACTCCGCAGATTGATTTGGTCCTTTTAGCTCACTTAGCTTATCTTTATGTTGCTCAAGTTTTAGGGCCGCCAGTCTAGACCTAAGAATCGTCATGGCTGTTTCTTTATTTTGCAGCTGCGATCGTTCATTCTGGATTGCCACTACTACCCCTGTTGGCAAATGCGTAATACGGACCGCTGAGTCGGTAGTATTCACGCTCTGCCCACCATGACCACCTGCCCGGTAAACATCTATCTTGAGCTCTGTTGGGTCAATTTCTAGTTCGTCTGGTTTATCAATTTTGGGCATTACTTCAACTTTGGCAAAGCTAGTTTGCCTTAAATTATCAGAATTAAAGGGACTGAGTCTTACCAGTCGGTGCACTCCAACCTCGCTGGCAAGCTTTCCATATACAAAAGAACCACCTATTTCTAGAGTGGCCTTTTTTAATCCCGCCTCATCGCCAGGTGACTCGTCTACAAGTGTTATTGCATACTTTTGCTGCTCTGCCCATCTGGTATACATTCGAAGCAGCATTGCCGTCCAATCTTGAGCATCGGTTCCACCAGCCCCAGCCGACAGTGTCAGCACGGCATCGTGGTCATCATATTTACCGTTAAATCGTAGATCGGCCTTTAGCTTAGCAAACTTTTCTTCGGATAACTTTAGTTGTCTAGACAAATCATCAGTTAGCGTCGGATCGTCCAAGTCCACCATAGCAATTATGTCATCGAGTTCCCTACCTAACTCTAGCCAAGGGTTAATCCTATCACCCAACAAAGACTGCCTTTTCATGATTACTTGAGCTTTTTCGGTATCTTTCCAGAAATCTGGTTCTGAGATACGGTCATCTAAAGTCGAGAGCTCCTCTTTAAGCTGATCTAACTTCAAGCGACCTACTGCATTATCGAAATCAGACTTTAAAGTTTTAAGATGTTTATTAAGCTCATCCATATGCTGAATTATAACAGCGTATTAGCTACGTTCCCAAAGTGGAGAAACTTGCTTTTGCAGATCATCTAAAAAGTTATCGGCTGCGTTTCCTAATACTCCTAGGCCCCATGTTTTATCGGCAAACATTTCTCTGCTTACGTCTACTATTCCCTGTTTAGTTATAGCTTCGATGCGCTCTGGAACTTTATAGTAGTCATCGATGTGATCATCAAAAAAGTATCGATAACTATATCCACTTGCCGTGCCTCCTACAGTCTGACCGCTGCGTTGATAGCGGCCAAGTGCATACTGTTTTGCAGATTCAATATCCTCGTCTGATATTTGACCATCAAAGACTTCGTGGAGCTCTTTTGTAATTATTCCAAAGAGCGCCGTAGCATTGGCCGGCATTACCTGAGCGCCAAACCACCAGTTTGAGCTATCCCTTGTATGCCCCATTCCCGAACTCATACTATAAACCAATCCCCTTTCTCGTGCCGTACCAAGTATTCTGGAATAAAGAGTTTCGGTTAACATAGTGTTAATAAGACTTAGATTATCGGACTGCGAATCGCTTAGTCTATGTTGGGCGAATGTATCCAGATAGAAATATAGATTATCAACCGTATCATTCTGGATGTATAGAGGTTCGGAAAGTCCTTTTGGTTTTTCGGATGGTAAAGCTATTCTGCCCTTTCCCTTGGGAAGTTCAATTTCAGCAAAAAGCTGTTCGATAGTTTTTCTTCGTGATGCATTCAAATTACCTGCCAGAATAAAACGCATATTACTACTAGTGTGCGTAGCTTTGTAATGGTCGGTGATGTCATCCAAAGTAACATTATCCATCAACTTTAGTCGTTCTTGATCAGTCTTTACGTAAAAACCATACTTTTGACGCAATGCCAGACTCAAATGTCTAAAGTGGTTATTAGATCTAGCCGTCATCTCCTCCCGAACATTGCCGAACTCTGCCTCGAACTCTTCGCTCAAGAAAAGAGGTTTAGTAATAGATGTTAGGAGTAGGCCAAATACTCTATCCCACTCAAAGTCAGCACATTCTGCCTCGTATATGACATCGTAGCTACCCGTGGATGCATTAGAATAGGCGCCATTTTTTTCGAACTCAGCTTGAAAAGCCCTAGCCTTTGGAACCAACTCGTTAGCTCCAAGAAGCATGTGCTCCATAATATGAGCCGTCTCCCACTTTTTCTTCTTGGTTAGATAATCTCCAGCACGAAAATTAATCTCGAAGCTCATTACACTGGCGTCTGGAACATGAATAAGCAAGCCTTTTGCTCCATTTGCTAGTTTTACTTCGTGAACTGTATGTTTCAACTACTTCTTGCCTTTTTTTCGTCGCTTGCGTTCTGCCTTACGAGCTTTTTTACGTTTATCAGTGCTAATTACTTTTTTGGATCCACCCTTGTGCTGACCAGCGGGTACAAAATCTTCTTCGGTAAATTCGTCGGCTTCAATAATCTTGTCGGCGTTATCAACCGATTTACGAGCTGCCCTGGTTAGTTCTGTCTCTACTGGTGCCTCGTCGGCATCAACAGGTTCGGCGCTATATATTGCCCGAACAACATCATGCCTTAACGACGCCTGCATCTCTTCGAACATGTGTTGACCCTGTCTTCGGTATTCTACAAGTGGATCCCGCTGACCGACACTAATCCAGTGAATGCCCTCTCGAAGGTGATCCATGTTCTCGAGGTGCTGCATCCAAAGATTATCTAGAATCTGTAGATATATATCTCGCTCTACTTTTCGCATTGTTTCATTACCAAAAGTCTTTTCTTGGGATTCATAAAGCTTCTGGGCTTGTTCTAGTAGCGCCTTATCAAACTTTTCGGCAGGTGTATCAAATAACTTATCTAAAGTCTTCTCATCAAACGGGAATACTTCTCTTAGCAGAGTCTCGTAGTGGTCGGTGGTGGCGAGATTAGATGACGCAAGATCCTTAACTTCGTCAGCGATAAATAGCTTAATACGCTTACTGATGTCTGGTTGCATCAAAATCTCTCGGCGCATAGCGTATGTGGCCCTACGATGTCGATTCATTACATCGTCATATTGAACGACATTCTTACGCTGATCGAAATTATGACCTTCGACTTTCTTTTGTGCACCCTCGAGACTCTTACTTATAATACGATTCTCTATCGGTGTCTCGTCGTCTACATTAAGACGATCCATAACATTTGCGATTCTATCGCCACCAAAAATACGCATTAGATCGTCTTCGGTACTTACAAAGAATTGAGTAATACCCGGATCCCCCTGTCGTCCAGAACGTCCACGTAACTGGTTGTCGATTCGGCGAGATTCGTGCCTTTCGGATCCCAGAACAAATAGTCCACCGAGTTTTTTAGTTTCTTCGTCCAGAACGATGTCGGTACCACGACCAGCAATGTTAGTTGCAAGTGTTACGCCGCCCTTTTGGCCAGCTTTTGCAACAATTGCAGCTTCTTTTTCGTTATTCTTTGCATTTAGAATCTGGTGGGGAACACCTTGTTTCTTAAGCAATCGACTAAGTTCTTCGTTCTTTTCGATAGAAACGGTACCAATCAGAACTGGCTGACCTTTTTGGTGCAACATAGCAACCTCACGGGCAATTGCTTTGAACTTACCAGCTTCGGTCTTATAGATACGGTCTGTACGGTCAATACGCGCTACTTCACGGTTTGATGGTATCTGAAGAACATCCAGCTTATAAATCTGGTGGAATTCTTCACTTTCAGTCTCGGCAGTTCCGGTCATACCGGATAATTTTTCATACAGACGGAAATAATTCTGAAAACTTATTGTGGCTAGTGTCATGGATTCTTCCTGAACTTCAACACCCTCTTTAGCTTCGATTGCCTGGTGCAGCCCCTCGTTATAACGACGTCCTTTTAGAAGTCGTCCTGTAAACTCATCAACAATCACTACTTCGCCATCGCTACTTACAACGTAGTCTTTATCACGCTTGAACAATGCCTGGGCCTTGAGAGCTTGATCTAAGTGATAGATATTACGGATGTTATCGCTACCGTATAGGTTGTCCAGCCCTAGTAATTTTTCGACAAAAGTTACTCCATCATCTGTTAGAACGGCAGCTTTTCGCTTTTCGTCTATTTCGTAGTGCTTTTCGGCCACCAGTTGCCTAGCCACTTTAGAAAACTGCGCGTAAGCATTACCACTGGTTGCAGCCGGAGCTGAAATAATAAGCGGAGTACGAGCTTCATCAATAAGAATTGAGTCTACTTCGTCGACAATTGCAAAGTGCAGATCACGTTGTCGTAGCTGGTCTAGTTCTCGGACCATGTTGTCACGTAAGTAATCAAAACCGAATTCGTTGTTGGTACCATATGTTACATCTGCAGCATAAGCTTCCTGCCTAGTACATGGTCGCAGGTGCCTAAATCGTTCATCCTGATGATCCTTGTTTGTAAACTTTGGATCGTAAATATATGATTCATCAGCAATAATAACACCGGTAGTGAGACCCATAAATCCGTAAACTTGACCCATCCAACCGGCATCACGTTGAGCAAGATAATCGTTGACCGTAACAACGTGAACACCCTTTTCTGTAAGAGCATTAAGATAAACCGGGGCAGTTGCCACCAAGGTCTTACCCTCTCCTGTTTTCATCTCGGCTACGTTTCCTTCGTGTAAAGCCATACCACCCACCATCTGTACGTCAAAGTGGCGCTGACCAATAGCCCGCCAAGCCGCTTCGCGGATTACGGCAAAGGCATCCGGCATGATCTTGTCGAGACTTTCTTTTTCTAATCTCTTTTTTAACACAGAGGTCTGTTCTTTAAGCTTAGAATCAGAAAGCTTCTTGTACTTATCGCTAAGTACGTTAATATCCTTCACACGCTTTTGCATGCGTTTAACAGTTTTGGCCTGGGGGTCACCCAGAATCTTCTTAAAAGCCTTCTTCATTCGCTAACAGTCCTCCGCAAGTTTCCTGGTCTTTTTGAATCAATTTATTGTACCACTGTTACCGCGGTTATGGGCAGGGTAATTTTTACTATTGTTCTCTGGCGCTTGATCGCTTAAATTTAGCCAAGACTCGATGATGAAGTCGACCCGAGCCATGCATTTGTTTGTATTTTTTAATTCGATTTTTTAGCTTTTCTTCTACAACATCAACGGCTGCAAACATGTTTACAGTAGTCTCTTTTGTTGAAATTGTTTCTTTAGGTAACTTTAATATGACTTCGCACGAACATTCAACACGCTGCTTGATCTTTTGTTCCTTTAATCGAACTTCAACATGGGCAGATTCACGCGCCGCCTTTGGCATATACTGATCTAGCTTGCCTATTTTCTTAGAAATATACTTTCTTAGATCATCGGTCACTTCTGTATGAATACCAGTTATTTCAATTCGTTGTATCATATTTTTTCTTTGCCTCCCATATAAGCTCTTAATACTTCTGGAATTACCACATCTCCCTCGGCCGTCTGGTAGTTCTCTAAAATGGCGACTGGCCCCCTGCTTAGCGGCAAGGCCGTAGCGTCATTGGTATGAATAAGATCAACTCCTGTTTGACGACGAACTCGAGTTTTTAAACGCCGCGCCTGGTAGTCTGTCATATAATCGGCTGTATGAGTTTCACGATATTTTCCTTGCCCTGGCATCCAAGCGTTTATGTCTATACCTTGAGCGTTTGGCTTACCAATATCAGCCGTGCATTTACTCATTAGTTGATATGGGATTCCAAGCATCGTCATAAGTTTCTCTTGAATGGCTACCATAAATTGGTGCTCAGCCAAACCTGCCTCAGCTACCCCTAGACTCTCCATCTCGAGCTTGTCAAATTGATGCATCCGGAAAAAGCCTTCCATGTCCTTACCATATGTACCAGCTTCTTTTCGAAAACTAGTTGCATAGCCGATATAGCGAATTGGCAAGTCAGACTCAGGAATTATCTCATTTGCATGCATGCTACCCAGTACATGCTCAGCACTTCCTTGAAGCCAAAGCTCTTCTCCTTCAATTTTATATCGATCGTCGCTCGGCTCAAGACGATCCATAGCATCGTACATTTCGGTACGAATCATATATGGAGGAAGTACCGGCTTAAATGGCTTATTACTGACGCTTAGATTATTATCTTTAATAACCTCATCTATAAATTCTTGGTCGGATAATTTATCGATAACAAATTGTATAATTGCAAATTGTAGCTTTACCAAATCACCTTGTAAGTATGCAAATCTAGCACCAGTTACTTTGGCTGCTCGTTCTTTGTCCAACCAACCCTTAGCCTCGGCTAACTGCGCATGATTCTTTGGTTCGAAATCAAACTTTGTTGGCTCGCCGACTGTTTTAGTAACTACATTCTCGTCTTCTGAAGCACCAATTGGTACGTCTTGCAGAGGCATATTTGGAACTGCCTTTAACAAATTCGTGAAATCATGATCTAACGGTGCTAGCTTTTGCTCTAGAACAAGAACTTTGTCTTTAAGATCTTTCCCCTTATCTATTTGTTCAGGGCTAGGCTTACCGGCACTTAAACTAGCGCTGTGAGTATTGCGTAAAGCTCGCGCTTCTTCTAAATCTACTAGTAAATTGCGTCGCTCTTCGTCAACCTTTAGTAAGGCATCTATATCAACTTGGTAACCTTTTTGCTTAGACTTTTCGGCTACTAATTCTGCATTGTCTCGAATAAACTGAATATCTAACATATACCCAGTATAACTTAACATTGAGCTTATTTCTTGTTTGAAATAGCTTCGAGTGTAAGCTCCGTCCTACGACGGGCATAACTACAATAATCACATTCCCCACCCATTGCTGCCCGGCCAACAGGTGGCATGTCATCATCCATGCATTCTTTCATTGCAATCAGAGTCTTTTCGACCCAAGAATCTTCGCCTACATGTGGAAATACGTTTGTTCTAAATTCCACGACATTATTAAATCCGTCCTTACTAGCATCTCCATTGGCGTAGACAAAATACCCCGTATCACTTACCTTGTGGTTATTTGCCCTCAGCAACCACTGGTATGTTTCCATCTGTCTTCGGTAGCTATCTTGCCATCCACCTACAGGACCTAAGCCTGTGATCTCCTTATCCTTGGCTGTTGCCTTATAGTCGACAACGATCAATTCTCCAGCATCATTCACCCAAACGTCATCAACAGCTCCAAATACATGAAGATTGGTTGGCTCGTGAAGAGTAAATACCCCAACAAAATTTTCTCTCCAAGTATCTATATCTTTATGAGCAAAAGGCTTGGCAGCTATATTGAATTCAACTTGCAGAGGATGTTGAGTGCCCGCTTTACGGTGCACATCGAACTCTTTTTTAAATAATTCATCTATAGCTTTGTTGATATTAAAAGGCGGCGTATTGGGGCGAGTAATTTTGTGTCTAACATCCAGCCAAAAACACCTTGGACACTGCATAAACAGCTCTATTTTACTTCGACTAACTTTAAATGGAGCTGTTTGCCCAGGTATGTATGGCTGGCTACGTTCTCTCCAATAATTCATCAGCTCATTGTACCAGTTAAAACCGGGCTAAGGACGAAGGGCGCCAAAGAATATTTGCCATGCAAGCGCAGATTTAGCAACCAAGCTTAAGATCATATAAACACGCTCACCGTATAAGTAATCGGCCCATTTGCCAACTTTCTTATACTGAAGATACATATTAATAGCGAAGCTGTTAAAGAATACGAACATTGTTCCGTATATAAAGTAAACAAATGTTGGAATATTACCAGATCCGTAAGCAGCTATTCCTGCCACATAGATACCAAACACGATCCATGGAACGATACCAGCAACACAACCCAACCAGTAAGGTAGCCAGTCAATCTTCTTCTGCCCTTGGTTTCTATATTCCATGACTAGCCCCATGCTATTCATCAAGAAGTCCAAAACAAAGATCATAACCAAAGAAGATAGATCATAGATTCCACTTAAGAGCCCGATTGCCACCATCATCGTACTGGCGCTTAGTCCGTACTCAATCCAGCGAACTTTATTAAGTCCTTTCTTTAGATCTGATTCATATGTCTTTCGATACTTAGTTGCTACAAACAGATGAGCAATCGAAGACATCAAAAAGAAGGCAGCTGCTAGATAGACAATGTTTACATTAAAAAGCGTGTGCTGAGCTGTAGCTAGAACCGGCCTACCAGCTATCTTTGATGCGATTGTATCTTGGGTTAGGTAATTTGTGATTATAGGCCAACTTACATTGCCGGCAAGCAGCAACACAGCTACTGCCTGGATAAAATGTAGCCCTGCTAGATATTTATTCCACTTGTTTAATGACTCTATCTTTATTGTTTTTTTGCTCTTGAATCTGTTTAGTAATTTCATACCTGCACTATAACATATTAAGAAAACCGACCGTCTCCAATGTTATACTAATGCTATAGATGAGATCAAAAATTAAGCTACCACAGCGTAAGACGATTGCCGGCAGATTTCCTTCTCGTCCGAAGAGATCCCTTAAAACTCGACTAGCCTTGTGGCTGCTGTCGATAATCGCCCTAGTGAGCTTCCTTCTACTTATACTTCCCTATTTGCCCAGACTTGGCTTCTTGATTAACCGCCCCAAGATTGATCCCACTAGCTATCAACAAGAAGCCGAAGCAACCAGAAAAGGCGCAGGACTGGCTGTTGATTCTAAGAAATCTGGAAACCGTTTAATATTGCCCGACATAGGTGTCGACTCTGAGATAATTGAGGGAGCTAATTTATGGGTTATAGGCAAGAACCAAGGAGTATGGCGAGAATCCAGGGACGTAACCCCTGACAAGGATGGGAATATCGTAATTGCCGGCCATAGATTCTTATACACCGCACGCAATGGTGGCTGGTTCTACAATCTACCAGAACTAAAGACCGGTAACAGAATCTATATAAAATGGGATTCGAAGACCTATGAATACGAGGTCTACAACACCCGAACCGTAGAACCAACCCAAGTAGATATCAGGGATAAAGACCCTAAAGTAAGTCGCAAACTAACCATGTACACTTGTTATCCGCTTGGTAGTACATCGAAACGGTTTGTGGTCGAAGCCAAGCAGATCTAGTCAGTCCTTAGGCTAGCAGCAAACTTCTGGCGTAATTTCAACAGTTTAGGATTAATTATTACTTGGCAGTAAGCCAGCTCGGGATGCTTCTGAAAGAAGTTCTGGTGTTCATCTTCAGCAGGACAAAAAGTTTCTAGCTCCTTTACTTCTGTGACTATTGGATCATTCCATAATTTTGAAACAACTTCCATGGACTTATCGATAGTCAATTTCTGGTCGTTACTCGTATAGAGAATTATTGACCTATACTCTGTACCTTTATCGTTCCCTTGGTAATTTAAGGTTGTAGGATCATGCATCGCCCAATAGATATCCAATACGTCTTCCAACTTAATAACAGATATATCAAAAGTTACTTTCACCACCTCGGCATGACCGGTTCTGCCAGACGCTACCTGATAATATCCGGGATCTACCGTATTTCCGCCCGCGTAGCCAGAAATAACTTCCGTTACCCCATTAATCAGTCTATAGCCTGCATCAAGACACCAAAAACACCCTCCTCCAAGGACTATGCTTTCAGTTTTTGACATAACTATTCTTCTACTTTGACATCATTCCAGAACGCTATATAGTTCGAGAAATCTTTTTTAACCTGATCAATTGCAGATGGTAAAGGCTTCGGATAACTCCAAGCATTATCTTTGCTTTCATCTCCGTCTTTGCCTACATTAAAATATTGACATACACCCTTCCAAGGGCAAGTGTAGGGAGTCGGGCTCTCGGATAAGAATTCCATTTTTACACTACTGGGTGGAAAATACCAATTCCCTTCAATATAGATTAAATCTTTGCGATCTGCTTCGGCAATAACTTGATCTTTCCAAATAGCTTTTATGATTTTCTCCTTAATCTGTTCTTAATGCCTCGATAGGGTCCATCTTTGCTGCTTTTCGTGCTGGTAAATAACCGGCAAGCATTGCCACGACGATAAGAGTCACAATAAGTATTATTATTTGTGAGGGACGGAAAATAAGTAGATTCTGTCCTTCTCCTAAATCAAGTTTTTTTGTCACCCAAGGATTTAATGGTATGCCAACTATAATGGCAAAGACCGAGCCAAGCAATCCCCCCAAGAAGCCAATCCACCCAGCCTCTAGCATGAACAGCCTGCGTAAATCACGCTTTCGCATTCCGAGTGCTTTCATAAGCCCAATCTCTCTTATTCTTTCGAGGACGCTTATGTACTGGGTATTAACAATTCCAAATACTGATGCCATTACGGTAATTAATCCAAAGACCCCCACTAAACCTTGGAGAACGTTAACAATTTGAGTTATGGATTTCTGTATCTCTTTACTACTCATAGTAAAGTATTTACGATCCTTAAGATCTGCTTGGGCATCTACAATCTTCTTATTATCCTGTCCATCCTTCACTCTTACATAAACATAGCTGTACTTCCCGTAATTTGGGGTGTCCTTAGTTGTATAATCGTAGATTGATTTAGCGTCTTTATCTGATAGATATACTGGTAAAGTTCCAAACCCTATACTAGTTGCCGCTTTTTTTGTAACCGCTACTATAGTGTACGTTCGAGTTTCAGTTTCGGGTGTTAGAGTTCTAGGATCTACGCCCGAACGAATAGCTTCGAGCACTTTTTGACCACCGCTATCAACAAATGGCTTCTGTATAGCTATTTGAACTTCCTTTCCTAAAGCAGACGATGCATTCTTGAATCCAAGCGCTTTTACATATCCGTCTGGTATAGTTGCCTGACCCTCTTTAAGGTCGCCAGAGGCAGGAATCTTACCGATCTCTAATTCTGGTTTTTGTGCTGGATTATAAGCCTGTGAGCTCAAAGTAAACTTCTTCTGACCTTCTGTGGTGATGTAGCGTACATTTAAGGGGTAGTTTGCCCTAACACTCTCGACATAAGGTAGTTTTTCTAAATCTTTAAGGTCCTGAGTAGTTACTTGCTTAAGCTGTAGACTTGAACCATCTCCGCCAACCGTAAAAGAAGAGACCGTTTCGTCGTATTCTTTTGGTTCGGTTATTGGAGCGCCGGTATTTGAAACTTCTTTATCACGACCAACAATTAGTTCAGCTGGGTCAAAATTACTCGCTACAAGTGTATCGGTATAACTTCTTATGCCATTACCGGCAGCAAGTGTGAGAGTCAAGGTAAATCCTCCTACACCAATAGCTAATGAGGTTAAAATAGTCCTTAGCTTTGCACTGGTTAAACTTCGTCCACTTCTTCGGATTGTATCTTGAATACGCATTATTTCTTCTTCCCAGTTTTAACAGTCTTACGCTTGATCTGTTCTATTTTGCCATCCTTAAGAATAATTTGCACCTGGCACCTTCCCGCCAACTCAGGGTCGTGAGTAACGATCACCAGCGTACTGCCGTTATCTTTATTTATCTTGAATAGCATATTAATAACCTTGTCGCCAGTTGCGCTATCAAGGTTTCCGGTTGGCTCATCGGCAAATATAAGTTTAGGCTTATTTACGATGGCTCTAGCGATAGCCAAGCGCTGTTTTTGACCACCCGACAGATTCCTGGCTTTGGTATTTACTTTCTCGCTAAGTTCGACTGCCTCCAGTGCAGCGAGCACCCTCGCCCTACGGTCACGACGACCTACTTCGGCTATCTCCAGAGGTAACATAACGTTTTGGTAACATGTCTGACTTCCCTCAACAAAGAACGCCTGGAAGATGAAGCTCATAGACTCGGCTCTAAAATGATCAATCTGCTTGGTCTTCATTTGCTGCATAATTGTGCCGCCAATGGACACATGCCCGTCGCTCGGTGTATCCAAGCCACTCATAATATGCATAAGGGTGGATTTGCCCGAACCACTCTTACCGATAATTGCTACGGTTGAGCCCTCTTTTATGCTCAGATTAATGTCAGATAAGGCTGTAAATGCATTATCTTTTTTACCATAGGTCTTCGAAACGTTTTTTACCTCAATCATACTTATAGTATAACAGCAGGCTTAGTCTATTTTTTGAATAAATCTGGATAAATAGTTTTGGTTACTTCATCAATTTCGCTTCGAAGCTGGGGGAACGGAACACCCTCCCTAGCAGTAACACCTTCGAATGTCCAAAAAACACGTTCGCTAAAGCCCCATCCACAAGCCGGCGGCATACCGAATTCCAGCATTTCTACATAATCGATATCGAGCATCATTGCCTCGTCGTCTCCGGCATCTCGCATACCCTGTTGCTCCACAAACCTATTTAATTGGTCTATCGGATCATTTAGTTCGCTAAAACCATTACCAAGCTCACTACCGGCAATGATTGGCTGGAAACGCTGCACTGTATTTGGGTCGTTAGGGTTTGATTTTGCTAATGGACTAATGAATAGCGGCGTATTTATAAGCCATACAGGGCCGGCGACATCTTTGCGAATATTCTTCCAGAGTTTATCAATTCCCCTAGCCTTATTCTCGGTCTGCTCAACTTCAAGTTTATTATCCTTTAAGGCCTTCTTAACTTCATCTAAGGTGCAATTATATACGTCTATGTTGTAGCGTTTTTGAATAGTCTCGGCGTAGTCCCATTGTTCCCATTTGCCAGCAAGATCAATCTCGAAGTCGCCTAGTTTGAACTGGAGTTTGCCAAACGCTTCCTGAATAACATATCGATACATGTCTTCCATAAAAGCCATACCTTTTTTCCAGTCCCAGTAAGCTGCATACCATTCCATAGCGATATGCTCTGGAAGATGCTCGTCGGTATAGTTTTCGTTTCTAAATCGTGGACCAAGGTCATAAACCTTCTCGTAACCACCGCCAATCAACCGTTTTAACGGCAACTCATGGCTAATTCGAAGGTAAAAGTCCTGATCAATGGCGTCCATATGTGTTACGAATGGATTTGCATCGGCTCCCCCAGTTGTATGCTCCAAAACTGGAACATTTATCTCTACAAATCCTTCTTTATTCAAGAAATCGCGTGTTGCCTGCCAGAATTTACTTCGTCTGATAAATCTATCGTAAACATCTTTGTTGACGTTCATGTCGACGTACCTGCGGCGAAGTCTTTCTTCTTTATTAGTAAATCCATCTTGAGCCGTTGGCATTGGTCGTAAGCTCTTCGTAAGTAGTCTGAGCTTCTTAACAGTTACAGATCGTTCGCCAGTTTTAGTAGTTGCAGCAACTCCTTCTACGGCAACAAAATCTCCAGAATCCAGTAAGTTAAGATTCTCAAAGCCTAGCTCACTATTTGAGTAGTCTGGTTTAGCCACACCGTCTTGGCTTAGGAAAAGTTGAATCGTATCCTGTACGTCTCTAATCACGACGAATGCAATGCTTCCAAATTTTCGTATATTAGTTATACGTCCGGCTATTTTAATTTCTTTTGCGGACTTTTCTAAAGATTCGTAATCTGTAAGTACTTCGGCGACAGAGATATCCCTGCCAGATTCGGCAGGATATGAATTAACGCCAAGTTTGTTTAGTTCATCTAATTTTCTTAGACGCTCATCTCGTAATTCTTTAAGTGTAGCCATTTGGGTTTAGTATACCTGACTCAAGGTGTTATAACCAGATTAGGAAATACTTACGACTTTGTAGGTAGATGTCTCTGCAGGAGTTGTAATCTCGACCGTGTCACCAACTTTTTTACCCAACAAGGCGGTACCGATTGGTGATTCATCCGAGATCTTACCATTTAGTGGATCGGCTTCGACCGTTCCCACAACCTGGAACTCTTTTGTCTTGCCATTCTCGCCTTTTAGAACAACGCCAGAGCCAAGCTGAACCTTACTGTCACCCTTTGGTTTTTTAATTATCTCTACGTTCTGTAGGATGCTCTCTATTTCTGAGATTCTAAGCTCTGTTCGCTCTTGTTCCTGTCTAGCAGAGCTATATTCGGCATTCTCTGCTAAATCACCGAATTCACGAGCGGTTTTAATTCGCTCGGCAATAGCTCCTCGTTGAGAAACTAATTCGTCACGTTCTTGTTCTAATTCTGCTACACCATCTTTGGTCAGTAAGTACTGTTTTTTCATACTTTTACCCCTCTTCACTCTTCTCTAAACTTGATTGAATCTTATTTGTCGTTCTGTTTACTGCCAGGTAGTTTACTGTTTATCGCTAAATATTGCTAGCAAATCTTTAACATTTAACATTTTTGTTTCATCTTCTGTTCTTTTCTTGAACTCAAACTTACTTGCGGCCACCGTCTTACCGCTTACGACAACCCTATATGGTATTCCCATAAGGTCGGCATCGCCAAACTTTTCTCCGGCTCTTGCATCTCGGTCATCATATAGTGCTTCGATGCCAATATCTGCAAGCTTGTTGTAAAGCTCATCAGCCGCTTTTACGACCTCTTCTTCATCGCCCAATCTGGCTATATATACTTTGGCTGGCGCAATATTTTCTGGCCAAACCAAGCCTTTATCATCGGCGAAGTGCTCTGCAAGAAGTCCAACTAATCTACTGACTCCAATTCCATAGCATCCCATGATAATTGACTGTTCATCACCGTTTTCGTCAACAAACTTTACCCCTAGGACATCGGAGTAAGTACTGCCCAATGGAAAGATGTTTCCAACCTCTACGGCTTTGACTTCTTCTAAGTCTTCTTTCTTAAGTCCAAGTTCGGAAAGAGTTTCGTCATTCATGACCTCTTTATTGATAGCAAGCTTCTTCTTGCGATCTAGATAGATCGTATCTTCGCCAACTTCACTTAATGTCTGGAACTCTCGACTAAATTTACTAAATATGCCTCCACTGGCAAAAGTAGTATAAGTTGTTTCGCCGATGCCAAGACGTTCATACACCTTATGGTACACCTCTGTTATGACCTCATAAAATGCATCATGTTCTTCTTGATTACGCGAGAAGGAGTACAAATCTTTCATGATGAACTCCCGGCCACGCATTAAGCCACTCTTTGCTCTTAGCTCATTACGGAACTTGGACTGAATTTGGTATGGGTAGAAAGGTAAATCTTTGTAAGATCTTACAAAATCTCGAACACTATCCACCACGGCTTCTTCGTGGGTCAATCCAACACCCAATTCAGTGCCGTTTGCTAATTTTGTCTTGAACCAGTTGTCAACTTTTTTGTCGTCCCATCGGCCAGTTTTTTCCCAGATGTCTTTCGGCTGCAAAACGCTCATCTGAACTTCTTGCCCGCCAACAGCATTCATTTCCTCTCGAACAATCTGTGTGATGTTATCAAGAACTCGCTTACCTAATGGCAAATAAGCATAGACTCCTGCGAGCTCTTTATGAACAAAACCAGCCTGTATTAAAAGTTGGGCGTTCTTGGCTGTCTCATCGGCCGGAGCGTTTTTTGTTGTCTTGGTAAACAGTTGGGTCATTCTCATAGTATTTTCCTCATTCCTTCTATATTAACCTAGATCCTTGGTTTCGACACGCCCCATGCTAACACCCGACAAATCTAAGCCTCGGGCCCTTTTACTAGTGTAAGTCGTTCTCTTTGCTTTATTCCTAACAAGTTTAAGAGCCTGACGACCAGAGCCATGAGCAATCCGCCGTGCCACAAATTCTAGCTCATCGCCTTTGTCCATCGACCCTCTATCGAGATCTTTCAGCGCGATACTTGCCTCCGCATCAAGCTTACTTGTCCTAGAGACATAATCCCTGAGCAACCTTACTCCATTATCCTCCCTTACTGCCCTGTCGGCTAGCTGCTGTGACTTTTCGGCTATTACATCAGATTGATGCCATTCATTAGCTAGAACGTCTTGTGCAAGCTCATACCAACCTTGTTCAGCTATGAGTTCACTTCTTTCTAAATATTTCATTTGTTCTCCAACCAACAACAAGATTAAAAATACGGCCCGGAGGCCGCTCTTGTTGCTAGTTATTTGCTTTATTTATAGAAAATCTAGCTAAGCCTCCGGTGACTGACCGGGGCTGGCGGGGTGACTAGAACTAGCAGCGTTTCTATAACCATGAGTATTACTTTACCACAAAGACGAATAAGGTCAAGAATGCTACCAGATTCTTTAGTCCATGTAGAAATATTGGTGCCCATAACTTGCCGGTCTTCTCACGAAGGTAAACTAGGATTAGAGATAATATAAAAGTATCAATAGCCGCAACCCACAAAAGCGCTGCACCAGATCCTGCCTGTAAGTGAGCAATCGCAAACAGAACACTAGTAATCAGAGCTGCTGAAATTTTTGTAAGCCTTTGCCGAAGACCCGTATACAAGAACCCCCTCATAACAATCTCTTCCATAATTGGCGGAAGAATAACCAGGCTAATAAAGACGATCGGAAGCTGTAGATTAGTTACATTATCGAAACCTATTTGCTGTTTCTGGTCTAGATTAATAGTTGGTATCAGTATCTTTATAATGGTTAGTGCCGCAATATATGTAACGAAGTAACCGCCATATGCCAAGAATGCCCTTGTTACGTCACCCCATACCGGGCGGTCACTCAGACCAATAAGCTTTGGCGGGGTATTTCTACTTTTCAAGAACCGCGCTAGTAGCCCCAGCACAAAAACCGTCGCTAATAAGGAGATGCCGAACTGGGCGTAACTATTAGATTCTATCCAATTCTGTATTCTAGGTTCATTCCACCCCATAAAAGAAGGAACACTAATGATCACTAACCCAGCGGCTATCTGGCCAGCAAAGTAGGTGAAAACCGTTACAGCCACCGACTCAAACGGCGACCAATTAAGCTTTAGCTTTGAATCATTAGGTTTTGACGAAAAAAATCGAATTAGCCCATACAGACCTATTATGTAGATTGGTGTTGCCCAACTTAGCCCCATAAGCCCTACCTTTCTTTACCAGAAACGTTTTATATCTACTACTGTAATGACTATGAAAAGCAACATCAAGATTGCGAAGCCTGTGCCATGAATCTTTTCTTCTTTTTCTTGGCTAAGTGGCCTTCTTAGTACCTTGTGATACAAAAGAGTTACAAATAATCTGCCGCCGTCCAACGCAGGAATTGGTAAGACATTCATAATTGCTAAAGTCAGCGAGATAATCGCGATTATCATCAACATGAATTGATACCCCATAAGGCTGCCGTCTTTTAGAACAACAAATATTCCAACAGGGCCTGAGACCTGGCTACTAGCCTCTTTTCCATTGCCCCGAATCGCATTCCAGAGGGCATTTCCTAGCCCTTTGAGTGTTTCGATTGTTAGTTGCTTCATCAGCCCCAAAGATACAATTGGAGCCGACCAGGTAGAGCGCTGAACAGTATATTCGGCTGGCTGTAGCCCCAGGTAACCTTTAGGGTCGTCGGTCTTTTTACTGGCATTAACTTCCTGGCTAGTTCGAAGCTGGGCATCAACAATCTTATCAATTCCATCTCTTTTAATCTCTAACTGAACTTTTTGGCCCGCAAAGCTAGTAGTAGCATCTGGCAGGTTTTCGGCTTGCTGAATCAGGGCCTTGGTAGTTCCATTACTAAGACCGATTATCTTATCTCTTGTTTTCAGCCCAGCTTTTTCAGCGGGTGATCCTGGCTCAATATATCCAACTAGTACTTCATTCCGCGTAACTTTGGTATCGCTGGCAATCGTAAACTGATTTGGGATAATCTTTGGTATTCCCACTAGGGCTAAGAATGTCAGCAACAGGAAAGCTGTTATAAGGTTCATGCCTACGCCGGCAACCATTATCTTAACTTTCGTTTTTAGCGGCGCAGCACCAAAGCTTCCCTTGGAAGTTGCCGAGTCATGCTCGCCCTTTAGCTTTACGAAACCGCCTAATGGCAACCAGTTGATTGTAAGCAGTAGTCCACTGTGTAGCTTTTTACCCCAGGCTTTAGGTGGAAATCCAATTCCAAATTCTTCTACATCTACTCCGCCCTTGCGAGCAGCTATAAAATGACCATATTCGTGGATGACCACCAAACCTACAAATAGAATTAGTCCAAGTATAAGTAAAAACAGCGACATTATTTTCCGAACCTCCGTTGACGGTGGGCGTAATCATCTAAGGCAACCTGCAGGTCATCTTCCGAGAAAGCCGGCCAATGTACATTAGCAAAGTATAACTCGCTATAAGCTGCTCGCCACAACATAAAGTTACTAATTCTTTGCTCTCCTGATGTGCGAATAATTAAATCCAAAGGGGGAACGTCTGGTTGATACAGGTTTTGTTCGATTAGCTCCGGTGTAACCTCTTTAACTTGGGGGTCATCTTTAAGAATCTGGTTTACCGCGCTAGCAATTTCTTGTTGGCCTCCATAATTAAGGCAGAACAAGATGGTTCCAGCAGTATTATCTTTGGTTCGCTCTTCGGCATTACGCATAGCTTTAATGACTTTATCTGATAGTCGAGTGTCCTCACCGATAAAACAGACTCTAATATTCTCTTTGTCTAACTCTGCAACCTGGCTCTTTGCTAACCAAATAAATAAGTCCATTAAATAGGCCACCTCTTCTTTGCTTCGATTCCAATTTTCAGACGAGAAAACAAACGCCGTCATATACTTAACGCCGCTTTTAAAGGCTGCCTTGCTAATTACCTTAAAGTTATCAGCTCCTTTTTTATGACCTTCCATGGTCGATATACCTTGCGACTTTGCCCACCTCCGGTTTCCATCTAGGATTATCCCAAGGTGATTTGGTACAAGTGCTGTTTTTTCAGACATAAAATCTATTATAGCGTAGTCAAGTGACCTAAACGGTCATTATCTCTTGTTCTTTAACTTTTGAAGCATGCTCGGCCTCAGCTCTTGCTTTATTCATAAGTTCTTCAACTTGCGCAGCATACCTCTTGGCGTCGTCTTCACTAATATCTTTATCTTTTTTAGCTTGATCAAACTGATCTAGAGCATCATGTCTGACCCCACGCATTCGGACCATACAATCTTCTAGCTTAGTGCCCACTTGCTTGCTAATTTCTCTTCGTCTTTCTTCTGTAAGCGCCGGGATTGGCACACGCACTACTCGTCCATCATCAGAGGGGTTAAGCCCAAGGTTCTGATTGTCGCGAATGGCAGTATTGATAGCCTGTAGATTACTTGGATCAAACGGTGTTATTTGTATTAGCTGAGCCTCTGGTGCAGTAACATTTGCTACCTGGTTAAGTGGTGTGGGTACGCCATATGCCTCGACCATGACACCATCCAACATTGCCGAACTGGCTCGTCCAGTTCTTAGTTTCTTAAGCTCTTCTTCAAAATGTTTAACGCTATCGGTAAATTTAGTTTTAGTTTGATTTACAATTTCTTGTGGACTCATTTATGCTCCTGTTTGTAATAACTATTTTAACAGAGTTAACCGGCAATGTGACCAAGAAACTGGATATGAATCATCTAAGTTGACTATATTATATACATATGTTAAAATATTACTAAGTAACCAGTCAGCATTGACGCATATCACTTATTTGGTCGCTTGTGATATGTCGAGCTAATAGCGAATCCACGGCTGTTTCTCTTTTTGGGAAGCCGAGACAGGTACTACAAATAACCTAACGAGGCGTCCTCATGACCACAACTATGGAGCAGGAATCTGCACATGATTTTTATACTTTAGAAGAACTGCATTTAGTAGAGCCTCTAATTGAAGAACCTGAGATTCTTTCTAACTGGAAGTTGAATCGTCTTTTTGGCACCTTAATTGTTGCCCAAGCCCTAGAAGAAAGACGCACATTTGATGGGACACCTCGTGTCATTGGCGCCGATGAAGATGGTAAGGCGATAGAAAGTCCTAACTACAAACTGGATACAATGAAAGCTACAAAGGCCCAAAAAGAGCTTCACAACCAAATGCGTAGAGATGGCATATACAATAAAGATGAACATGACATTAGAACAAAATGGGGTAGAATTTGGTCTGCACTACGGATAGATGAAATCCCAACTGCGATTATCTATCCCCTTGCAGGTGTACATGACTTTTTCGGCAATACTCGTACCCTACTTCCGGCCGAACTAGAATCTCCACAGTTTTACCGAGCGCTAGAGCTACAAGAAGTTACAAAAGAAGAATTCCTTAAGCATATAAGAGTCGGTGTAATTAATGTTACCCAGGCATTTGGCGTCACAGAACTGACTACCCAGGAGAATTTCGACATATTAGTAATGTCAGTCATGATCGATCCCGATAATCCTAACTACCCTTCTAAAACAGACATGATTAAGGGTACCGTTAAAGATATTTGTAGCAAGATTAAACGAGAAGTCCGTAAAGAAATAGCAAAACGTAAAGCCGCAAAACTAGAAAAATAAAAAACACCCAGGAAACCCGGGTGTTTTTATGCACCTAATTAATGTTAGGAAATCTCGCCTAGCACTAATCGCTCGAAGCGACGTACTACAACGTTTTCACCTAGTTTTGCATTTGCTTCTTTCACAAGAGCGCCAACTGTCACATCAGGGTTCTTAATGAACGGCTGATCTAATAGACAAAGTTCGGCAAAATGCTTTTTAAGCATGCCTTCAACGATGTTATCAAGCATGTTTTCTGGCTTGCCTTCACCTTTTGCTTTTTCGGTGAATTCTGCCTTTTTGGCTTCTCGATCTTCTGCAGGAATATCATCTACGCTTGTGTAAACGGGAGCGGCTGCTGCAATATGCATTGCAACATCTTTAACTAGCTCTGCAAAACCTTCGGTTCGAGCCACAAAGTCTGTTTCACAGTTTACTTCTACAAGTACACCGATACGTCCATCGTGGTTGTATGTACCAATGGTACCCTGACGAGCTTCACGCTCACCACGCTTTTCGGCCTTTGTAAGACCTTTTTTGCGCATAGCTTCTAATGCTTTATCAAAATCACCATCAGCTTCTTCTAACGCCTTCTTGGCATCGGTCAAACCAACGCCGGTTAGGCTTTTTAGTCGCTTAATGTCATCGATTGATACTTTCATTTGCTAGGCCTCCACCTTCTCTGTTTTATCTGCGGTTTTTGCAACTTTTTGCTTAGATTTGCCTTCTTCGATAGCTTGTTTTACGTAGTCCATGATTAACTGCACAGTTTTAATGGCATCATCATTAGCAGGAATAACGTAATCGATATCAGTAGGATCAACGTTTGTATCTGCGATGGCAATAGTCTTAATACCAAGCTTTTTAGCTTCTTTAAGAGCGTTCTGTTCGTTTAGAACATCAACAACAAAAACTGCACCAAAGTTTTCGTCTAGGTCTTTGATACCACCAAATAGGTGATTAAGTTGGTCAATTTCTTCCTGGAACCGTTGTACTTCTAGCTTGTTATACTTTGCTTCCAAAGCACCGGCAGCCATGCGGACTTCGAGGTCCTTGACGTGCTTGATTCGCTCACCCATAGTCTTCTTGTTGGTTAGCATTCCGCCAAGCCAACGCTCAACGACATAAGGCATTCCAGTCTCTAAGGCTGTTGCCTTAACGATATCCTTGGACTGCCTTTTAGTACCAACAAGCAAGACCTGCTTGTTGCTTGCAACTGTTTTAGTAATAAATGCTAACGCCTCGTCTAGACCTTCGGCGGTCTTTGTTAGGTCGATAATATGAACACCTTCACGCTTGCTGTGAATGTAAGGTGCCATTTTAGGGTGCCAACGGCTGGTCTTATGACCGAAATGGGCTCCGGCGGCTAATAATGCTTTAACGTCGACTTCAACAGCCATGTTAAATCCTTTCACTTCGGTGATGACTTACCCGGATTGTCCTACACGGAGCAATCAAGGAGGATTAATATCTTCACCTGCTTAATTGATAGTAAAGCTATTGTAACAGATAAGATTAAACTATTCAACAGATTAGTGTTGACCACTTCACCCCTGATGTGTATAATTGGGCTTTGATTATGAAGAAAGACTTACACCCCAAGAATTACCGTCTAGTTGTTTTTAAAGATCTAAACAACGATGAAATGTTTTTAACTCGTTCTACAGTAGCTAGTGACGAGACTATTAAGTACACCGACGGCAATGAATATCCTCTAGTAACCGTTCACATTAGTAGCGCTTCTCACCCATTCTTTACTGGACAGGAAAAGATGATCGACATCGAAGGTCGTGTTGATCGATTCAAAGCTAAGCAAGAAGCCGCCGCCAAGCGTAAAGAAGCTGCAATTGCTAAAGCAAACAAAGTTCGTATCCGCAAAAATGCTGATGAAGTTTCAACTCAAAAAGTTGGCACCCCTTCTGTAAAGCAATAACTTCATTATTTAAAACAGTCAGAGCATAGAGTTCTGGCTGTTTTCTTTTATACTTAAAACCAATGAACAAACAACAATCCTTACGAGCCGAACTAGACGAACTACAAGCCGAGCTTTCTGACCCAGCAATTTTTAGCTCCCCGAAGTATCCCAAAATAGCCAAAAGACAGAGTGAACTAGAAAAGACCTTGGCCCTTTTTGATGAGCTATATAAACTTGAGTCTCAATTCAAAGAAGCGACCGTTATGAGTCAAGACTCGGACACCGAAATGGCTGCCATGGCAAAGGAAGAGCTTGTAGTGATTACCGACCGTAAGAATGTTGTGGAAGCGGAGCTTTCTGAACTACTTACTCCTAAGGACCCGAATGATGATCGAGATGCAATTGTCGAAATTCGAGCAGCAGCTGGTGGAGACGAAGCCAGTCTATTTGCCGGTGATCTTTTTAGAATGTACACCAGATGGTGTGAAACAAGGAACTTCAAAGTCGAATTGATAGACGAGAGTCCTAGTGAAGTTGGTGGGTTTAAGGAAGTAATCTTCGCCGTAAGAGGCCTGGAAGTTTACAAAAGCCTTAAGTTCGAGGCAGGCGTACATCGAGTTCAACGAGTTCCAAGTACCGAGAGTCAAGGTCGAATCCATACCAGTACTGTAACCGTATCAGTCCTTCCAGAAGCAGAAGAAACAGATATCGAGATTAACCCCGCCGACCTCCGGATTGATGTCTATCGCAGTAGTGGACATGGCGGACAGAGCGTTAATACCACCGATTCAGCAGTGCGTATCACCCATATCCCGTCAGGATTAGTCGTTACTTGTCAGGACGAAAAATCACAGATCAAGAACAAAGATAAGGCTATGGGAGTTCTCAGGTCTAGATTGCTTCAGATAAAAATAGACGAGGAACAGAAACAACTTAGTGAAAATCGCAAAAAACTTATTGGTTCCGGAGATCGTAGCGAAAAAATCCGCACCTATAATTTCCCACAAGATAGAATTACTGATCACCGCATTGGTTACAGCCGAAGCAATATACCAGTGGCACTTAGTGGCGACATCAATGATCTTATTGAAGCACTGCAAGAATATGAACGGCAGCTGATAAATAATGAAAATAGCTGATTGGCTTAAAACCAATACCATAAAGCTTGAGACAGCTGGGATCGATACTGCCCGGCTGGATTGTTTAGTCCTTCTAAGCGACGCCCTGAAGACCGATAAGGCTCATATACTGTCGTACCCGGAACAGGAGATTGAAGAGCATAAAATCACTGAATTGAACACAAAAATTACCCAAAGAAAAAAGCACCTTCCCCTTGCCTATATCAGGGGTGAATCCGAGTTTTTTGGCAGAAATTTTATAGTCGACGACACCGTTTTAGTGCCTAGGCCAGAATCAGAATCGATCATCGAAGTGCTAAATAATACCACCGATCTAACGACTATTATAGATGTTGGTACGGGCTCTGGTGCGCTTGCCATAACCGCCAAGTTAGAGCACCCTGGTTCTGATGTATATGCCCTAGATATTAGTGAGCAGTGTGTTAATTTAGCAAGTAAAAATGCTGACGTTAATAAAACTCATATCGAAATACTAATTAGTGACCTACTTGATCAGCTTCCACCAAAGGTTCTTAATGGCTCTTCAATACTGGCTAACCTTCCGTATGTACCAAATAGTTTGCAGCTAAACTCTGCCGCAGATCATGAACCAAAAATAGCAATATTTGGTGGCGAAGACGGCCTTGATCTATACAGAAGATTGTTCAAACAACTCCAGGATGCAAGACCTGGTGCCGTAGTGAACTGTATTATTACCGAGTCGATACCTTTTCAACATAAACAGCTCGATAAGCTAGCTAATAGTTATGGATTTGAACTAGATACCACACTTGGCTATGCCCAGAGGTTTATTCCTCGGGAACGGCTTCTAGCGTAACCTTAACGGTTATTGTCTTACCCTCTCGTATCACAGTAAGGCTGACAGTATCACCAACTGAGCTACGACCAAGTATAGATGTAAGACTATTACTTTCGTCTATTGCCACACCATCTATCTTGGTAATTACATCTTTTTCTTTTAACCCGGCTTTAGATGCAGGGCTATCTTTTAAGATGGCCGGCTGTCCCTGGGATGGGGCTAGATATGCACCCCTCTTGGTGCTCAAGTTGTACTGGTAGGCATAATCGTCGGTTAGTGATACATATCGTACTCCCAGATACGGCCTAAGTAATTTACCTTCTTTGAGAACGCTTTTGATCAGTCCCTGAACATCATTAATAGGAATAGAGAAACCAATGTTTTCTGCGTCACCACCTGCAACGGCCGTATTAATGCCGATTACCTGACTACTTGTATTTACTAATGGCCCGCCCGAATTACCCCTATTAATGGCAGTATCCGTCTGAAACAAATTTTGTAAGGATTCACTTGCTGATCCTGATCCATCACCAGCTTCGATGTTTCTGCCAAAGCCCGAGATAATGCCACTGGTAACAGTGTTCTGAAACTGCCCCAGTGCGTTACCGATTGCAACTACTTTATCACCGACTTGAACCTTACTAGAGTCTGCAATAACTGCAGCTTTTAGTTTTTTGCCCTGCATATTATTAACTTTCAAAAACGCAACGTCTAAGGTATCTCCGTCGTTCGTCCTTCCAATAATAGATACATCCGTTAGTTCTGTGCCATCCGATAAAGTGACAGTTACTTTTTCCGTGCCGGTTGGGACTACGTGTCTGTTGGTGATAATGACGCCGCTCGTACTGATAATGACTCCCGTTCCAGCACTTTCACCACGTTGCTGGGAGGGCCCAAATAGTCCCTGTGTACTTGTTAAGCCAGTAACGTTAACAGATACGACACTAGGTCCTACATCCTTAGCGATCTTGTTTATTAACTGACTCTCGCTTGCAATTATCTGCTGCTGAGCCTGTGAGCTACCAGTATCAAGTGTATTATCTGTTCTTGCCCCAGCCCATCCTCCTAAGAATCCTAGGCTTAGACAAAATACTAAAAATAGTAATCGCTCGGCTGCGGTTTTACTAATAGTACGTCTTGAAGAATTATTATCATTCTGCATAACCACCCCTCCCTTTAAATTGCCTTGTCTCCCCATTCAGAGAAAGTCAGTACGATAATTGTCACTGCAAAAATAACAAACACTATCTGCCGTCGCAACACTATAGAAGATCTATCGGACTTTTCTAGGTAATAGATGCCGCCCAGTCCAAAGCCAATTACAGACAGCAGTAATGCTGGCTGGGCTACGGGACCATAAAACAATAGCCAATGCCCAAGCACCCAAGTTAGAGCACCAGCAAAATATGCCCACACCGCAGACAAGAATCTAACGTGCGACTCCTCAAAGCTGCCAAAAAAGTGTCTGGCAGACATGTAGCAGACTAGCCACGCACCAACGACAATTACAGCTAAGGATGCTCCGCCCCAAGCCATAAACAAAGAACCGAGCCCAATTGATTGTGCAACTAAGGCTTGCAGCGATACACCGAAAGATCCAGATTGAGGCTTCAAGACCAATAGCCAAATGCCGTACAGCAGCGCCCAAAGAAGCTGTAGAGCTCCGCTATTAGCATTAATCATGAACAGTAATGCCGATAACCCAACCACAATATCAACCGCATTGGCTCGGATATTTGCCGGCCAGTGCCTAGGCTTAACAGCAAACATTCGCCATTTGCTCAACAGAATAAGAGCCACGCCTAATGGAAAAGGCGAAAATTTTAGCCTCACTAAGACTAGCAAGACTACTGGCAACAAGCACATTAGGGCTATGTGGATGAAATGTGAAAACCCTGCTTTAGGTTTTATTTTTGCTGGTATTTGCCTCATGACTTATGACTAATTATAACAAAAATACTGAATAATTGCTGAGACTAGAACTTAATGAATACTTGTGCTTATTACGTGCATATTGGTGCTTGGTACAGTATAGTTAAACGATATGGATTCAAACCAACAGCCTAATAAAGATCTAGCCGAGCCGGTGGTTATTACTGCCACTGATCCAGTGGTAGACCCAGGTAAGGCGCCGACCGTAATATCTAACGACGCAACTCCGGAAGAGGTTGAGGCCGAGAACAATTCCGCAGAGAACAGCAAAAAAGAAGGAATAAAGGGCATACTATCGACTGTCGCCATTCTGATCATAGCTCCTCTCATTGCCTTAAGCCTTACGGCATTTGTATTTCAGTCATATGAGGTTGACGGCCCAAGTATGGAGACTACATTACAGAATCATGACAGATTAATCGTCTACAAATTGCCTCGAACACTCTCCAAACTAACTCGAAACAGCTACACCCCTAAGCGCGCAGAGGTAGTCATATTTACTCGTCAAGACGACTACACTGCCGGAGTTGCTAAGTCTAGACAACTTATAAAAAGGGTTATCGCTTTGCCCGGTGAGAGGGTGGTCGTGAAGGACAACAAAATAACTGTCTATAACGACGAGAAGCCAGAGGGATTTAACCCTGACGAAATAGCCCCCTACGGCAAGGTGATTGGCAATACAAGTGGCGACGTAGATCTTGTAGTGCCCGACGATTCAATCTTTGTCTGTGGTGACAACAGAGCACAATCCCTTGATTCAAGAGCTTTCGGACCGGTTAAATTAAAGGACCTCGTCGGACGACTTTCCTTACGTGTCTACCCTTTTAATAAAGGTCAGAGTTTCTAGTTAATACTAGCGATCTGATCGGTAAGTCGCTTTAGTTCTTCATCATCCTTAAAACTAATCTCTAATTTTCCACCTTTGGCGGTACGTCGTAAGCTTACTGGAGTATTCAACACCTTAGTCAATCTAACTGTTTGAGGTGAAGTTGTAGCTACCTTTTTCTTGGCATCTGTCTGGGTTTTTGCTCCTTCTTTTTGAGCTGTTACAAATCTTTCCGCCTGGCGAACCGACCACCCGTTACTGATAATCAAATTTAGGAGCTGCAACTGCGACTTCAGATCTTTTATTGCCAATATACTTCTTGCATGACCTTCGGTAATCTTCTTTTCGGTAAGAGCTTGTTTTACTTCTTCTGGTAGACGAATTAGCCTTGCCGTATTTTTAATGGTCGTAGATGCTTTACCCAATTTTTTTGCGATTGTATCGTAGTTTAAACTGAATTGATCATGTAGATATTCAATTGATGCGGCTTGTTCAAGCGGAGAAAGATTTACTCTTTGAACATTCTCGACTAATGCCAGCTCTAATCTTTGTAGCTGTTTGGTGGTTCGAACAATTCCTGGAACTGCTTTAAGACCCGCTTTTTTAGCAGCCCGCCATCTTCTTTCTCCAGCGATAATATAATACTGCTGACCATTAGGAGTAACAACCAATGGCTGTAATATGCCATGTTCTTTAATCGAAGAAGCGAGGCCGGTGAGTTCTTCGTCATTAAAGATCAACCTTGGTTGCTCTGGGTTAGCAACTAGATCATCAATTTTTATTGAGATTATTTTTTCTGATTCGCTTGCAAGAATTGTGCTATCAAAATTTTGGGGGATTAATGAGTCGAATCCTCGACCTAGCTTGTTAGTTGACATGAGTTAATACCTCTTTTGCTAAATTTTTGTAACTTCGTGCACCTTTTGACCATTTATCATGTTCAAGAATAGACTTTCCGAAACTTGGTGCCTCGGCTAATCTAACATTTCTTGGGATAACTGTGTTCATTAGTTTTTCGCCAATATGTTTTTTCAATTCCTGAACTACCTGCTCGCTCAACGATGTGCGACTATCATACATAGTCACAAAGACGCCTAGTAATTCCAACCCAGGATTTAGACCCTGTCTTACTCTTTGGATAATATCCAATAATTGGCCAAGTCCCTCTAACGCATAGTATTCAGCCTGAACAGGTATTAATACAGAGTTCGCGGCAGTTAGGGCGTTAATACTAAGAAGTCCTAAAGATGGAGGGCAATCTATAAGAACAATGTCGTAATCAAGTAATTCAAGTGCAGCCTTGAGCTTGGACTCTCTTTGTAATTCTTGAGCAAGATCCACTTCTGCAGCAGCCAAGTTGGCATTTGCCGGAATGATGGCTACATCGGCTATGGAAGTATTCTTTATTACCTGCGCAGTTTGGGTCGAATCAAAAAGTATGTCGTAAACTGTCGAATCTAAACTATGCTTATCAATACCTAGACCACTTGTTGCATTTCCCTGAGGATCTAAGTCAACAATTAATACTCGTCTGTCTGCCTTTGCAAGATACGCAGCCAGGTTAATAGTAGAGGTCGTTTTGCCAACCCCTCCCTTTTGATTCAAAACAGCAATAACAGTACTCATGTCTTCCACCTATTTAACCATAAGCCTAAGTGATATGCCACCCAGGTTAAGCACTAGCATTATAGTGCTAGCTTAATAATACTTATGTATAATTTTGGGTATAAAAATAGAGTAGCTACAAATTGCAACTACTCTATTGATAGAACTAGGCGATCTTCTTGATAGTGATCTGCGCGCTGCGCTGACGATGGCCACGTACCTTACGGACACGCTTCTTAGCCTTATAACGGATAGCTAGGACTTTGTCCCCAACAACCTGCTCTTCGGCTACATCTGCAGTTACTTTTACCCCTGTTACCTCAGGTGTTCCGATTTTAACATCGGTGCCATCAATAACCATTAAAGGAGCGAAAGTTACAGATTTATCGTCACCGAGAAGCTCAACATTTAATGTCTCGCCTTCAGCTACTAGATATTGCTTACCGCCAGTGGCGATAACTGCTTTTTTTACATTGCTCATCAGTAGATCTTAACAGATTGAGAGCCAGCTGTAAAGTGTCTTAAACCTTAGCCAGGCTAATGGTAAGCTCGTGGCCCTCTACCTTAACCGTCTCCTTATACTGGTAGCTTTCCTTGCCAGCAGTCATCTTGACGGTCAGCGTTTCAGTAGATATTTCTTTTTCAAAGACAGCAATCGCTCCGGAGACGTCTTTAACAGATGTATCTAGGTCCAGGTTAATCCTGTCATCGACGTCCAGACCTGCTTGTTTACGAGCACTTTGGACCTGTCTAACGATCTCTCGCATCAGACCTTCTTGCCTTAATTCTGGAGTTAATTCAGTATCAAGATCTACCTTATAGACCTGTGGCAATCCATTCTCCTGGATATTTTCTAGTACTGACTTATCGGCATCAATCTTGTGACTATCGAAAACAACCTGCTTTACATTGAGCTCTTCGGCAATTATTTCTAACAGATCTTGATCGAGGAAGTTATAGCCCTTCTGCAATGTCACTTTTGCCAGTGGCTGTCGGACTTTTATGCCCTTCTCGGCTCGAACTCCCAAACCAACCGTTATAAGCTGCCTGGCAATATGCATGTCTCGGATTACCAATTCGTTGATGTGTCCAACTTGCGGCCAGTCCAACAGGTGAACCGACTCACCGCCTGTAAGCTTGCGGTAGAGCTCTTCGGCCATGAATGGGGTGAATGGAGCTAAAACCAGCGAAAGTTGCGTCAGAACGTAGTGTAGAGTCCGATAAGCACTATCTTTGTCGCCATCGTCCCCGCTCTTCCAGAATCGGCGTCGACTTCGTCGAACATACCAGTTACTGGCGTCGTCTAGGAACGGTAATATCGGCTTGACTGCTCCCGATAGGTCATAGGCTTCCATGTTTTTCTCGACTTCGGCCGTCAACTGGTGAACACGGCTAATGATCCAGCTATCCAGCGGGTTCTTGCACAGTTCTGTTGGGTCTTCGTGCTTCCCGTCCCACTCCCAGCCGTCTACCTCGGCATACATAGTAAAGAAGTCGTACATATTCCAAACCATAGATAACTTACGAGCTACGTCACTTACATCTTTGTCGATAAGTGAGTAATCTTCACCACTCGACAGTGGGCTCTGTAATAGCAAGAAGCGAGCGCTATCGGCTGAATACTGATCCATCAACAAGTTTGGATCTGTATAGTTTCCGTAGCTTTTACTCATCTTGCGACCGTCATTCCCAGATAATGTTCCGGTAACGACCACGTTCTTAAAGGCGTTCTTTCCAAATAAACCAACGTTTACAGCGTGAACATAGTAGAACCATGCCCGAACTTGGCTGACATACTCAACAATGAAGTCACCTGGGAAGTTGGCTTCGAACTTCTCTTTGTTCTCGAATGGATAGTGGAACTGGGCGAATGGCATACTGCCACTCTCGAACCAACAGTCCATAACCTTATCTATTCGCTTGTAGTGAACTCCGTCGATATCGAATTCGATATCATCCACCCATGGACGGTGGTAATCTTCTAGCTCAACGCCACTAAGTTCTTTGAGTTCCGCATAACTTCCGACCACTTTGATCTGTTCCTTGCCATCCTTATCGGTACCCTTCCAAACTGGCATAGCAGTCGCCCAAAAGCGATCACGGCTTAGGTTCCAGTCCGGAGCGGTTTCGACAGTTTTCTGGAATCTTCCATGCTTAATGTGATCTGGAAACCAAGTTATATTTTCAGAGTTCTCGACCAACATTTGCTTCTTTTGACTTTGGATATCCATGAACCAGCTAGGGTGAGCCCGATACATGAGTCTTGTTCCGCATCGGTGGCAGTGCGGATAAGGGTGCTGGATGTAATCAATCTTCCAAACTACTCCACTAGCAAGAAGTTCTTTGGCGATTGTTTTGTTGATGTCCCAAACGTTTTCACCCTTCCAGTCTCCTTCGGTAAATATACCGCTTTCGTCCAAAGTGTGAACCACCGGAATACCAGCTTCTTGGGCCAAGGCAAAGTCCTCTTCTCCATATGCCGGTGCAATATGAACAATTCCCGATCCGTCTTCGTCGCTAACATAATCAGCATGCCAGATTTGATGAGCTCCCTCACCTCGGTCGTCAAATAATGGCTCGTATTTCTTACCGACTAGCTCTTTACCCTTTAGAGTACGTAACTCTTTGTACTCTAATGGTTGATGCTTTTCGTCAGTCATTACTTTTTCAACCAAAGCCTTAGCCAAGACTAATTTTTGGCCTTCAATTTCAATCTCCACATAATCCATATCATTATGTACAGCTGTAGCGGTGTTTGCTGGCAATGTCCAAGATGTTGTAGTCCAGGCTAATAGTGAGTAATCCTCTCCAACAACCTTGAACTTCACATAAACACTAGGGTCAGTAACATCCTGGTAGGCTCCGGCATCCATGGTAACCTCGTTTTTACTGAGGGGAGTTGCGTCACGGGTACAGTACATTAGAACTCTTTCGCCTTCGTAAATTTTGCCCTTTTCGTACAGCTCTTTAAAGGCCCACCAAACAGACTCCATGAAATCTTTATCCATGGTTTTGTAGGCGCCCTTAAAATCTACCCAGCGACCAATTCGATCAATGGTATCTTCCCATTCACTTCCGGTTTGCACCATGTTTTCGCGGTTAGCTACTATGTAATCTTCCAGGCTGATCTTAGTGCCAATTTCGCGGCGATCGGTAATACCTAACTTCTTCTCGGTAAATGTTTCAGCTGGTAATCCGTGGCAATCCCATCCCCAACGTCGCTCAACTCGCTTGCCCTTCATCGTATGATAACGAGGCACAACGTCTTTAATAATAGAACTTAACAAAGTTCCAAAGTGAGGCGAACCTGTAATAAATGGAGGGCCGTCATAAAATACATAGGCATTGTCTGCAGGTCGATTGCTGATAGACTTTTCGAATGTCTTATTCTTTTTCCAATACTCAACTAGGTCTTTTTCGTACTCTAGTGCTCGTCTTCGTGTGCCTGCCTTAAACTTCATTTTTTCTCCTAAAATAAAAATCACTTCTTTTGACTGCCAGATCCCGTATATGGGAGGTACCATCTGGCTTCCAAAAGAAGTGATTCTTTTAGCTCTTACTTGTCGCTATTACGGGCTGCCCGATTGGTTTTACTAAGCATTCGCTTTTCCTCCAACTGCTTCACGGTAGATAGCCGCTAATCTGTAACCAGAGTGCATTTGTAATTTTTACTATACTCCAACCCGGTCTTTTTCTCAAGAGAGTCTATTTATCTTGAGTATAGTAAGAAACTTCGTTCATTAGTGGTAAAACTGGACCTTGCCACAATCGAAGCATTTTTCCTTCGTTATCCATGGCCAATATAGCTGGGTACTGAACGATATCGTGCCTGGCTGCCATGTCTGCCCCATCTCGAGATTCCAGGCTAATAAGCTCTATCTTACGGCCAGTTTGCCTCGAAAAATCACGGGCAAATGTCTCGATCATGGTCCCGTGGTCAGATTGAGGATGGTAAAGAATAACCGCTTTCATTACCTAAAGTTTACCACAATGGTTTTAAGCGTTAAGGTAGAACTCCTCATCTGGAACGTAACCAATTGGAAATCTAGCTTGATACTTAGTTCGATCTGCTGCCTCTTCGATACTCTTACCGTTAGATATAACTATTTCTCTTAATAACATTTCTTCTGCAGTCAAGACTATTGATGAGTTACCGCTTGCCACTCCCATATCAGATGTAACCTTTTTGTCCTCATAGATTCGAACATCGTATAGAAAGCCCGAGTCGTCACTTAGATCATTTCGACTTACCTTCCAAATATCTGCATAAGGTACAACTTCTTGATTCCATACGTAAGCCAAAATCATATCAGCATCTTTGTAATATTCGTCATTCGCATCGATTATCGTATTTACATAAGATTCTAAAGAACCTTTAGCATCTCTTGGAAATGCTTTTTCTAGTTCACCATCGTCTTTTGCCGGGTACAGAACTACTGGTTTAGAATTATAGATATATGAAATCGGTAAATACTGTTTTGTAAGAGTACTTCCATCGCCACTCAGCAACAATGAGTCACCCATCTGCCAGGTATTCATAAATAATCTCCGCATCATGTTGGAGTACGATTTATCATTTAACTCCAAGTAAAATGGACCTGGGGTTAAACGATAAATTGCCACGATATCATCAAATATAAGAATTTCACTTTCTATTGAAAAATTCTCTTTGGGGACATATTTTACTTCTAAGTTTTGCTCTGTGAGTTCTTTATTCTCAGTCCACGAAGCGAATTGTCTAAGGTTTGTAATCTGTTTAATCGGAGTTTTAAATTTAACAAACTCTTTACGAATTTTCTCCGCTGACTCTTTAGAGATTAAGTCATTTAAATTACCTAATTCAAAGATGTGATATTGTTTAGCTCGTGCGGATCGTAAGTTAACGTCAATAATCGCTTCAACTACTTCATCTCTATTATGCAGTGCCTGACTCATATCGCCAGTATAACAAAAACAGGGGTAAATTACCCCTGTTTTATGAGCCTCGGGCTACAAACTAGCTACAGCCAGTGGTGCTGCCGCAAGCGGTGCAAACGTAGCAGCTACCTGCTCGCTGGGTTTGATTACCGCAGCTATAGCATAGTGGGGCTGTGTCGTCGGCACTCTTCTTGACCGGCTTTAAGACCGAGTCGACACTTGGAGTAGAGGCTAGAACTGGTTGCTCAACAGCTTGTTTAGCCACCTGAACTGGTTCATTCTCGACCTGAAGCGCTTCTGTAGACTCGTCTAACAGACTTGTCTGCTCGTCGGGCATGTCATCTAGATCTGCTAGGCCTAGTTCTAGTCGATCATCAAAGCTTAGGTAGTCTAGAGCCAAGCGACGGATGATGTAGTCGGTGATCGAACTGGCTGTACGAATCTCTGCATCATCGGTGATACCGGCTGGCGCAAAGCTGGTACCGCGAAGTGTCTTAACGTAGCTTTTTAGTGGTACACCGTACTGCAAGCCATGGCTGACGCTAATAGCGAAAGAATCCATAAGCCCCGACAATGTCGATCCCTGCTTAGAAACATTAATGAATAGTTCACCAGGAGTTCCATCTTCGTATTCGCTGACCGTAAAGAATCCGCTTAGGTCGGCAATATGGAACTTGTAGGTACTACTATTTCGACGTTTTGGAAGCACTCGCTTAACAGCACCCTTAACAATGATCTTATCTTCGATTGTTTTTGTTGGAGAGTCTTCGCTTCCCTCTTTTTTAGCCATACTTAGTGGTTGACCAACCTTGCAGTTATCTCGGTAAACGGCTACTGCTTTAAGGCCCATCTCCCAGGCATCCATGTGTAGCTGTTCGATGTCTTCGACACTAGCATCTTCTGGCATGTTTACAGTCTTACTAATGGCACCTGATAGGAATGGCTGGACAGCGGACATCATTTTGACGTGACCTAGGTAGTGAATCGAGTTATCGCCCATTGAGCAAGCAAAGACTGCTTTATGCTCATCTTTAAGATGAGGAGCGCCAATTATAGTCTTCTCGACATCGATGTAGGCCACAATTTCATCGGCCTGCTTCTTGGTGTAACCAAGAGCGTCCAATGCCCTAGGTACAGTTTGGTTAACTATGTGCATTGTTCCGCCGCCGACCAGTTTCTTAACTTTTACTAGACCGAGGTCTGGCTCGATACCGGTGGTATCACAGTCCATCATAAGTCCAATGGTACCTGTAGGAGCAAGAACGCTAGCCTGAGCATTACGGATACCATAAAGCTGTCCGAGCTCTACGGCTTCGTCCCAAGCTGTTGCAGCGGCACTTAAAAGGTCTTCTGGGACTAGACTAGCATCGATCTGTGATACGGCCTCGCGGTGCATCTTTAGAACCTTGATCATTCCCTCTTGGTCCTTGTGATAACCAGCGAACGGTCCAACTCGGCGGGCAAGCTTGGCACTAGTTGCATAGCTATGACCGGTTAGGATCGCAGTTATAGCCGCTGCCTGAGCACGACCCTCATCGGAGTCATATGGCAGACCTTGAGCCATCAGAAGCGCACCAAGGTTGGCGTAGCCAATTCCTAGTTCGCGGTAAGCTTTAGCATTCTTGGTAATATTTTCTGTTGGATACTCTGAATAACCAACAAGTATCTCCTGGGCTGTAAATATTAACTCAATAGTATGCTTGTAGGCCTCGATATCAAAACTATGGTCGTCGTTAAGATACTTAAGTAAGTTAATACTTGCCAAGTTACAAGCAGAGTTATCAAGGTGCATGTACTCACTACAAGGGTTACTACCGTTGATACGTCCAGCATTTGGCGTGGTATGCCATTCGTTAATGGTAGTGTCGAACTGCATGCCGGGATCAGCACACTCCCAAGCAGCTTCAGCAATCTGTCTGAACAGCTCCCGTGCCTTAATAGTCTTAACGGTCTTACCATTTGTTACAGCTTTTAGATCCCAGTCTTTATCGGCCTTGACTGCTTCCATAAATTCATCTGTTACGCGAACTGAGTTGTTGGCATTTTGATATTGTACAGAGAAGATATCTTTCCCATCCAAGCTCATATCAAAGCCTGCGTCCTGCAAAGCATGAGCCTTGCGCTCTTCTATAGCTTTAGCCCAAATAAACTCTTCGACGTCTGGGTGATCAGCGTTTAGGATAACCATCTTGGCAGCTCGACGAGTCTTACCGCCGCTCTTAATAGCACCGGCCGAGGAGTCAGCACCGCGCATAAAGCTCATTGGACCCGAAGCCGTACCGGCGCTCTTGCCTAACGATTCAACAGACGAACGAATAGTACTAAGGTTAAGTCCAGCACCAGAACCACCCTTAAAGATCATGCCCTCTTCTTTGTACCAGTTTAAGATGGATGGCATTGTGTCCTCTACAGCCAAGATGAAGCAAGCACTGGCTTGTTGTGAGCGTTCCGGTGCCCCAATGTTAAACCAAACTGGCGAGTTAAAGGCTGCTCGTTGGGAAGCCAGTACATACTTGAGCTCTTCTTTATAGTCTTCGGCTTCAGCGTCACTTTCGAAGTAACCTTCCTGAAGTCCCTGGCGAGTGACAGTATCGACAACTCGGTCAATAAGATCACGAAGTGAGGTTTCGCGTTCAGACGTTCCGGGTGTACCGGTAAAGTACTTTTGGGCAACAATATTAATAGCGTTTAGCGAAAAATTCTCTGGAAATTCAACATTTCTCTGTTCGAAAACGTTTATTCCAGTCGCTGGATTCGTAATAATTGAATCTGTCTTAACCCACTTTAGAGCGTCATAGCCCTTTGTGTTTGGCTCCGTAAAGAGGCGACGTTGCCCCAGGATTGTTGTTTGTCCCATTTCTACCCTCACTGTTTAAATTGTTAGATTTTTGTTAGAGTTTGCACCCCAGGTGTCTCTCGCCTTACCCCTGGTTTAGTTCGCTCCCCAACAGCACACATCCCTGCGTAGGACTTTATTGTCCCACTAATAGGTACCGTGGGGGAGCCGTCAAATTTACAATTGTTTATTTGACTTTGCTAGTTTTGAGACCACGTATTTGCGATAACTCTTTCTCAAAACCATCTATGTCGGTGAATCGTCGGTAAACACTTGCGAATCGTACATATGCTACTTCGTCTAGCTTGGCTAAACGATCCATTACCATTTGTCCAACCTTTGAAGTTGCCACTTCGCCGTCGCCGCAGTTATATAGCTCGTCCTCTACTTGCGCAACTAGTCGATCAAGCTCGATGTTAGTTATAGAAGTCTTTTCGCATGCCCGATAAAGCCCTGCAAGTAACTTTTCACGGTTAAACATTTCTCGAACGCCACTATTCTTGATAACCACAAGTTGTGGTCTTTCAAGGCGCTCATATGTAGTAAAGCGATGCTCGCAATTCAGACACTCTCTTCTTCTTCTAATGGCTTCGCCATCGGAAACGTCTCGAGATTCAATAACTTTTGTATCTGCTTTGTGGCATTGACTGCACTTCATCGTAATCTCCTTCTTTTCACCATCTAAAGTACCATATCGCTTACTACGTTACTACATATAGCGTATATGCTTATAAGCATAGCCCCATGTATGGTGTTTTTACAAGGATAAAACGCTGTAATATTTATCACGAGAGTAGCCAGTTTACTCTTTGTTTTCGTTGTTCTGGTCGTTTTCTCTTGATTGAGAAGCTCTTCTATTTTTTAGGCGCCTTAGGAATGACGGCTTCTCTAGCTCGTCATGTTCTTGCTCAACAGACTCGGCGCTAGATGACGAGTCGTCTTGTTCGTCATGGTCAATTGACCAGATATTTGGAATAGATGGGTCGCTATGGAACGAACCTTCGTGTTCATCTTGCTTGTTGAGGTCCATATCCAAATCGTTTACCTGCTCCGCTTCAACTTTTTCATCGTCTATCTTTTCCTCTTCGATAGCGGCTGAAATGACTGGAGACTGGGAATTTCGTTTTGCAAAGTACGTAGCATCAAAACCAGTAGCTACTACAGTGATAATGATCTCGTCTTCGAGCTCAGGACTAATTGTTGCTCCGAATATAATGTTGGCATCTGGGTCGGCGGCAGCTGTAATGGTTTCGGCAGCCGTGTTAATTTCGTGCATTGAAATGTCATTGCCACCAATAACATTAAATAAGACACCTCTTGCTCCATCGATCGATACTTCTAGTAGAGGTGATTCAATCGCCTGTTGGGCAGCCTGAATGGCTCGGTTTTCACCACTTGCTCTACCAATGCCCATCAAGGCAGATCCGGCATTACTCATAACAGTCTTAACGTCTGCAAAGTCTAAGTTGATCAAACCGTGAACCGTAATTAAATCTGAGATTCCCTGGACACCCTGTCTTAGTACATCGTCAGCAACTTTAAATGCTTCTAGCAACGGGGTCTGGCGATCGATTGTCTGTAATAATCTGTCATTAGGAATAATGATTAACGTATCTACCGCATCACGAAGGCGATCGATGGCAAGATCCGCATTACGTCGACGCTTATCGCCCTCAAAGGCGAAAGGCTTGGTAGCAAAGCCGACCACTAGTATACCGGCATCGCGTGCCGCCTGGGCTACAACATGACCTGCGCCACTGCCAGTGCCGCCCCCGGCACCAATGGTTACAAAGACCATGTCAGCACCTTCAATGACCTTCTTAATCTCTTCTATCGATTCTTTTGCAGCACTCTCGCCAACCGAAGGATCCGCACCCGCGCCTAGACCCCTTGTGGTATCCTTACCGATATGGATCTTTGTCGGTGCCTTAGAATGGTGCAAGGCTTGTGAATCAGTGTTAACTACAATGAATTCAACACCATCAACTCCGGCTTCAATCATCCTATTGACGGCTGCACCACCGGCACCACCAACGCCTATAACTTTGATCCTAGCGAACGTTTCTATAACTGGTGCGACTTGTGGCATTGGCTATCCCTTGAACTCATTCTTTAATGATTAAAAGTATACTGCATTACTTTATGGGTATCAATCGACAACTCGGTATAACTTATGTGCACAAGTTTTATGATGATTTAAATCTCTGAATAAATCCGTCAATTATGCCTGTCATATTTGTCCGACCTGCCCCCTCTTGAACCTCATTTGCAGGACCTAGTAGCATATCTAGAAGCATTAGGCCTACAACACTGGCATAACTTGGGTCTTGAACGGTATCCATCAGTCCTGCTAACGGCTGTAGTTTGCCGACTCGAGCTGCCAGTTCCAGTTTTTCTTTAGCAAATTCCGCGAGTCCAGGCAAATTGGCCGTACCTCCTACCAGGACGACTCCTCCGGGCAGTTTTCTAGACTTCTGAATCTTTTTAAGTTCTTTATCGACATATTCCAGCAGCTCTTCTACCCGAGCTTCGATGATCATGTGTATATCTTCTGCATCAAATTCATGACGAGTTTTATTAATAACAATCGATAAAGGGCCAGTCTTTGAATGCTTGCCCAAACCACCATGCTGAAGTTTTACGGCTTCGGCAATGTCTAAGTCAGTCTTAAGACCAATAGCCAGATCATTGGTGATGTTTATTCCGCCGATAGGCAGGATAGCAACATGCTGGACCTCCCCTTCTTCCAAAACAACGAGATTGGTGGTGCCTGCACCTATATCTAATAAAACTGTGCCGGATTCTTTTTGCTGACCAGTTAAAACGGCTTCGGCGGCAGCTAAGCTGGCAACTGTATGATGATTAGCGACTAGGCTTGACTTTTCTAATGCTAAATCGAGATTTCTTAATGTTGGTGTCGATGCCGTCACTATATGTGTATCAACCTCGAGTCTTACGCCTTGCATGCCAACTGGATCCTTGATGCTTCCCTGCCCATCCAACCGGTAATTCTTAGCGAAGACTTGGATAATCTCCCGATTTGGTGGTAGCTTTACTATCGTTGCCGCCTCTTCTACTCGCAGGCGATCTTCATCGGTTATCTCTTTATTACCAGTACTTATGGCTATGACACCCCTGGAATCCATACCGATTACCTGAGGACCATTAACATTCACGGTAGCAGAATTAATGTTTACCCCTGAAACTCGTTCGGCTTCGCCAACTGCATTAGTAATGGCCTCTACGACGTCATCGACTCTAACGACAACGCCTTTTCGCATCCCTTTGTTGGGCGAGCTTCCATGGCCTATTACAGAGACGATGTTTGAATCTTCGGAATCCATGACACCCACAACGCATCTTACGGTGTTAGTGCCTATATCAAGCCCGAAGTAATGTTGGGTGGCTTGTTCACGCATGCATGCAGTATAACGCTTGTCCTTTATGCTAACAAGGCTCTACAGCTGAGTAAGGATCTCATATCCTTGTTCAGTAACTAAAATTGTGTGTTCAAAGTGTGCAGCTAACGATCCATCTTCTGTTTTTACCGTCCATCCATCATCGTCAATATAAACATCGTCCGTCCCGAGCGTAGCCATTGGCTCTATCGCGATTGTCATACCAGGTTTTAATAATGGCCCACTTCCCTTCATCCCATAGTTCGGAATATTAGGCTCCTCGTGCATTTCATGGCCTACACCATGGCCCACTAAATCCCTGACAATACCGTAACCACCTTTATTTAATGTTTTTTCAACAGCATTTGCGATGTCACCAACTCTGGTTTCACCCTTGATTGACTCGATGCCAGCATATAACGCCGCCTCTGTTGTGTTAATGAGTCGTTGTATTTTTCGCTCCACTTTTCCAGCAACTGTAGTGATGGCGGCATCCGTGACCATGCCTTTATATCGGACTACAAGATCAAGACTAACGATGTCGCCGTCGACCAGCACATAGTCATTAGGTATTCCGTGAACCACTTCATCATTAACCGAAATACAAATCACATCAGGATATCCCTGATACCCAAGAGTCACTGGATGTGCATCGTGCTTATTTAGAAGCTCAGCTGCCATATCCGCCAGTTGCTTGGTAGAGATTCCTGGCTTAACCTCTGATTTAAGGTGAGCTAATATCGTGGCCAGGATCTTGCCTCCTGCTCGCATGGCATCAATCTCTTCCGAAGTCTTTATTTGGTTATACATTATGCTAGCTGGGAGATTATGTTATGAACTTGATCTGGTGGCTGCGAGCCATCAACATCATGAACAGTTATTCCACGTTTCCTAAAGTCATCCAAAATTGGCATTGTAACGGCTCGATATTCTTGGAATCGCTGATGTATGGCTTCTTCGGTGTCGTCCTGCCTACCCCTGGCCATTAGTCGTTCCTTGACCACTTCTTCGTTAGCAGTTAAATGGATGACGGCTGATATGTTAAATCGCTCCATCTGAACCTGATCTATTAGCCAATCAGCCTGTTTTAGGGTCCGCGGGAAGCCATCTAGAATAAATTCGTCACTAAGGTTGATAAGATCCAGTACTTTATCCATCATCCGGATCATCTCTGCGTCACTCAATAGCTTACCTTCTAGCATCTCTTTACGTCGCTGCCCGGTAACTAGTACTCGAAGTATTTCTCCGGTCGATATCCAAGCATAACCCTTGTGGTCAGCAAGCAAACGCCCCTGCATACTCTTTCCGGAACCGGCAACCCCCATTAAAAGAATCATTTGTTTAGGTACTCCCGAACTAATTTTGCAATTAAAGCACCGTCAGCAGAACCCTTAGATGCCTGTTTTACAGCCCCTATTAGTTGGCCCATCTGTTGCATTGACGGATTATCCATTTTGCCAGCTTCGGCTTCTACTAGCTGACTTATTTCGGATTCCGACAATTGCTGCGGCAAGTAAGCGTCAATCACTAACTTCTCGGCAGCTTCGGCATCAGCTTTTTCTAGATTTCCACCCTGTTTATATAGGTCTGCGCTCTCTTGTCTTTTTTTGGCTTCTTTCTGAAGAAGACTAATTACTTCCTCTTCAGGTAATCCTGTGTCTCGGCTATTACCAGCTACTTCGGCGTAAAGAATAGAGCTCTTCAGCCCCCTAAGAGTAGTGACCAGCTCCTTCTTCCCGGCCAGCATGGCTTTCTTGATGTCTTGGTCGATTTGATCTTTGATTGTAATTGTATTTGCCATCTGTAATTAGTTTAACAAAAGCAAAGACCCCTGACTAGCAGAGGTCTTTAACGGTATGCTTGGTATTTAACGAATACCAAGCTTAAGCTTCTTGACCTTGATAGCTTTACGCTCTCTTCGGACAATTGCTTTAAGGCGTCGATCTCGTTTACTCATTGGCTTTTCGAAGTACTGAGCCTGCTTAGCAATAGCTAATGCACCAGACTGTTGTACTTTTCGATTAAAGCGACGTAGTAAGTTCTCGAACGACTCTTTTGCGTCTTTGCGGGTTACTTGAATCATAGGTATAAATTATAAGCTAACAGAGAGGATTTAGCAACCCTAAGATATATGGATATTAAGCGTTAGAAGCTGGATTAGATTTCTTCTGATTAAGTCGCTGAGATTTTAGTACTATGCTCTGCAGCTCTTTAAAGATAGCGAAGTGCTTATTTGTATGATAAATCTTGGTATTACCCTGTTTCTCAGAGATAAGGAAACCAATTTTTTCAAGACGCTTTAATTCCCTTTGGATATTACCAGCATCTTCTTTGATGAGTTTAGCCAATCCACGAACATGCGTCTTAAAATCGGGGTACTTGGCGTACACCACAATAATTTTTCTCCGAACCCTGGAAGTAATAAATACGTCTAACATAAGCCTCTTCATTGTTATTCAAACAACGTGTACCTAAAAGTATAGCCATTATGAGATCATAATTCAACCCTGTTTGCTTAGAGTAATTCTGCTAGTAGCACGGGTTACCGATATACTGTCTGATATGTACTATTATAAAGTCTTAATTGGGAGCAGCAACTACCACGGGTCGGAAGCCCTAACTTACTGTAACGAAACAGAGATAAAAACTGGAACTATAGTTCAAGTACAGATGAGGAATGCTAAGGTCTCTGGTATCATTGTCAGTTCTACCGATAAACCAAAATTTAAAGTAAGGCCAATCCTAGGTATTCAGATCAGTAAATCTCTCCCCGAGGAGACGTTTCAATTACTAGAATGGCTAGGAGAGTACTACCCGGCTCCAGGCGGGACACTGGTTACCCAGTTCGTCCCAAGTAGCCTCCCGATAAAAACCCTGGCAACTCCCAAGACGCTAATCCAGACAGAGCCCACAGATCTGTTACCGGAACTGAATAAGAGCCAGAAAGCGGCCGTAGAAGTAATAAATAAGAACAGCGGCAGCTGTCTGCTTCATGGGGATACTGGTACCGGAAAAACCAGAGTCTACCTAGAGATGGCCAGGAACAGCCTAGAAAAAAATGAGAATGTAGTCATTCTTACACCGGAAATAGGCCTTACCTCACAGCTCGCCGATACCGTTAGGAAATTCATTCAAGCACCGGTAGTAGTTTTTCATTCGAATCTGACCATCCAACAGCGACGCACTTTATGGCTTCAGATTCTGTATGCCACCGAGCCGCTAGTAGTTATCGGCCCTAGATCAGCATTATTCGTACCTATAAGCAATATAGGTTTAATAGTCGTAGATGAAGCGCATGACAACGCCTACAAGCAGGATCAGGCTCCACGCTATCATGCCCTCCGCGTAGCCTCTAAGTTGGCACAAATACACAAGTGCCGCCTTATATTTGGGACGGCAACCCCACTAGTTAACGAATACTTCATAGCCGAGACAAAGAAACTTCCAATCATAAGGATGACCGAGCTGGCCGCTGGCCCATCTGAACCCATAAACATACAGGTGATCAATGCTCGCGACCGATCACTATATAGCAAGAATCCCTATCTATCCGACGCCCTGCTAACCTCGGTGAATAATGCTCTGGAGAATGGTCAACAATCTCTGGTTTTCTTAAATCGCAGAGGAACTGCCAGATTGGTTATTTGTCAGAATTGTGACTGGCATTCGCTGTGTCCTAATTGTAATATCCCCCTTACTTATCATGGCGATAGTCACCTTATGCGTTGCCACACCTGTGGTCACAAAAGCACTGCGGTCACTAGCTGTCCGGTCTGTTCTAGTCCCGACGTTGTATTTAAAAGCATAGGGACTAAAGCAATTACTGCCTCTCTCGAATCCATGTTCCCGGGCAAGGTTATAAAACGATTCGACACCGACAATCTACGAGATGAGAAATTCGAGATACAGTACCAAGAAGTTAAATCCGGTAAGGTAGATATTCTTGTTGGAACACAGATGTTAGTTAAGGGTCTAGATCTTCCAAGATTAGGTATGGTTGGGGTGGTCGCGGCCGATTCAAGCCTATACTTTCCTGATTACACCGCCGAGGAACAGACTTTCCAACTATTAACTCAGGTAATAGGTCGGGTCGGTAGGGGCCACAATAAAGATTCTTCGGTGGTCATACAGACTTATGATCCAAGTGGCCGGGCGCTCAATGCAGCAGTCAGTAAAGATTGGGATAAATTCTATAGATCACAGCTAGAAGAACGAAAGAAGCATCATTTTCCTCCGTACTTCGTAACCGTAAAGCTTCACTGCAGCAGAAAGACTCAACAAAGTGCCATTAAATCGGCTGGCGATCTAAGAAATAAGCTACTAGCTTTGAATATGCCAATTGAAATTGTTGGCCCGACACCCAGGTTTCAGGAGCTTGTTGGCGGCTTATTCAACTGGCAACTTATCGTCAGGGCAAAGAATAGAAATGCCCTGCTTGAAGTAGTTCGTCAGTTACCTAGCAACTGGAGTTACGACCTCGACCCCTTGAATCTCCTGTGATATCTGTTACTGCTTTGCTATAATGGCATCCAATGTCTGCTACAAAAGATTCAATAATCACTCTACCCCACCCCGACCTTCGTAAACGGTCTAAAAAAGTTGGCATAATTACCCAAGAAATTAAAGATTTAGTAGATAATATGGAGTCTGCTGTTTTTGATTGGGATAATAGCCGTGATCATGAAGTAACCGTGGCGCTTGCTGCTGTCCAGATTGATGAGCTTTATCGAGTAGTCATAGTAAGAGAAGATTTCGACCACAAATCCGAGGCAATATACACCGCCTTAATAAATCCTGAAATCGTTAAATATGAAGGTGACATTAAATATGATTATGAAGGCTGCCTAAGTATTAAATCTGTATATGGCTATGTGCCTCGTCACGATAAAGTCAGAGTCAAAGCACAGAGTATCGATGGTAAACCAATTCGTTTTTCGGCCAGTGGCTTTCTGGCCCGAGTGCTGCAGCACGAGGTAGATCACACCAATGGTAAGCTATTTGTTGACCACATCAAAGATGATACTGAAGCATTCTATATCCTTACCGAGAACGGTAAGTTGGAGCCCCTAGACTACGATAAAGATATTAAAAATAGCAAGATACTATGGCAACAGACGTAGCCCCAGTAGTATTTTTTGGCACCGGTCCAGTGGCGGCTAAAAGTTTAGAATTATTGGCTAAGAATTTTGCAATTGAAGCTGTTATTACCAAGCCAAAGCCAGCACATCATAGAGGAAATACTCCCGTGCTAGAGCTTTCTGAAAAACTAGATATTAAGGTATTAACTGCCAATAATAAAGGTGAGCTCGATGATTTATTTGCTACCAGCCCTGTCAAAAGTGAACTAGCTGTTCTGATCGATTTTGGAATTATTGTTTCCCAAAATGTAATTGATTACTTCCCTCTAGGAATAATCAACAGCCACTTCTCTGTTTTGCCAGATCTAAGAGGGGCAGATCCACTAACTTTTGCCATACTTTCTGGTCAAGAACAAACAGGCGTAAGCTTAATGAAACTCGTAGAAGCTATGGACGAGGGTCCCCTTATTGGATATGGGGAGTTTAAATTGACAAAAGATATAACCACTCCAGAACTAACAGATGAACTCATACTTCTTAGCGATGCGCTGCTCCAACATGATCTACCAAGAGTTTTCGACGGCAGTGCCGGCCAGGGTGCACCACAGAGTATCACCGGTCGAAAAGTTAGCTACTCTAGACGACTGACCAAACAAGATGGGATTATCGATTGGGCAAAGCCAGCTAATATTATCGAAAGAGAGATTCGCGCCTATTCTGGCTGGCCAGGTAGCCGGACTACACTTGCTAAAAAAGAAGTGACCGTTTTGAAAGCTCATGTCGAACCCGGTACAGGAGATATCGGCAAAGTAGTATTCACCAAAGATAGCTTGTACGTACAAACAGGCGAGGATCGATTATTCATAGAGTCCCTCAAGCCTGCAGGTAAGCCAACCATGGACATTTCCGCCTTCCTGGCTGGTAATAGCAAGAACCTGTAGTAATTCCTATTGAACTGGTGGGTATTGCGGGGGTGTTGGATTTTGAGGATAAGCTGGTGGTTGCTGTTGAGGCATGGGCTGAGGTTGCATTGGCTGCTGAACGGGTTGCTGTGGATACTGTTGAGGCATAGGCATGGGCTGAGGTTGCATTGGCTGTGCTGGCATGGCTTGAGGCGCTGGTGGTTGCTGCATGGGGCCAAATGCAGGTTGAGGAGCGGGTTGTATAGGAGCCATTTGAGCTGACTGCTGACTTGCTGCCAAGATCTGAGGTGAAGCTGCTTTAATTTCTGCTTTTAATGCCTCTAGCTCTTCTGCTACAACTTGTTTGTAATTAGGAAAATTTGTCTCTAACCACTTTAATGCACCGGCTTCATCGTTCCTGTCTATGAATGCCTCAAACTCGTCTAGCTGTTGATTGGTCATTCTTTGCGCAAGCTTCATACCTACTCTCATTTCTAGAGTTTCGTAGATATGATTAAGCATCCGGTTCTTTTCCTGAGCCGGTAACGCGCCGAGTCCTAGTTCTATCAGTAAGTTGTCGTCTAACTTAAACATGTTTGTCCTTTACGTTTGCTTATATTCTATCAGATCACCGACTGGTTAGTATATAAAACGCTACGAAGATAATGATTCCGACCGCGGCCCCCATAGCTCCACTAGCAACCGCCTGCTTGTAAGCTTTCTGATCTGTCATTTGGGGTATTTTGGTTAATTTATCATTTATAATCTCGGGTGTATAAATATTTTGAACACTGTCGTAGTTATTCAATTCAGAAGACTCTATACCAAGATTCTGCGCTCCTACAGGTATACCCTGATTATCTTTAACCTCATGCCGTCGTTCATAGGCCATCTCAGATTTTATACTACTCTGCGATTCCACAGCTTCAGCAACTTTTTGCATGAAAGCTTCATGAGATTCCAAAGCGGTTTCAGGCTTGGTCTTTTCGGTTATCTCCCTAAGCCTTCTTTCTATTAGTTCGGAGTGTTTTGTACTTTGTTCATTAATATTCGTTGTTTTTTCAACAATTCTGTCTATATTAACTCTTTGGGCGATTGCTTCCGGGACTGACTCGCTTGATTTCACTGGCTCCGAATACTCTATTTTTTGTTGTTGTTTCAACATAGTATTTTCTGAATCAATGGATTTCTGTTTAAGTTCTTCGATGTCCTTATCGACCCTCTTGAACTCGTGTTTATTGATTGCCTGATTTCTTTTATCGCGCCTAAGGGCTAATCCGTAATTAAGTAGATGTAGACCGGTATTTACATGCTTATCGTTATAAACTTCAGCTTTTGGCTCACTAACAATAACCTCGCTTCTAGAAGCTTCAGCCATCGGCTCGCTAGATCTATACACTTCTTCGTTTTGCCTTCTTCGTAGTATCGCCTCTATGCTTTCCGGCTCGGGAACGGGCTGATCGGACTGAACAACTTCATGAGCATCTTCCGTTTGACCTCTCTCAACATATGGCCTTAGAGTTGTTGCATCAAAGAATGGCTCAACTGGTTCCGGTTTAATATCCTCTATCCGCTCTAATGGTGCGTCGGCTTCGATTTCAGTAGGTAGCTCTGGAGTACTTGCTACTTCGGTATCTGGTGCAGTTGGTGGCCAATTTTCTTCTCTTTCGGTTGATGCAACTGGTTCAGGGACCTCAACGACAGGTAAACTTGTTGATTCAGTGCCCTCTACTAGCTCACTCTTATCTTCGACGACAAGCATATTCCTACTAAACAACTTCTTAAACCTATCGTATCGTCCAATCCAACCGGAAGTTTCTTTACCAGTGCTCTTCTCTACATTAGTTGGAGTACTATCATCATCGTCATCTTCTTCCTTATCATCTTCATCTTTTTCTTTTGATTTTTCCTTGGGTTTTTCTACCTCTTTTGGCGGTTCACCGAGTAATCTTGCCCAATAGCCCTCACTACCCTTCCACCTACTAACCCTACTGCGTCTGTCATCAATAGTAGATTCATGGCTGTCGTCTTCTGGTTGCTCTTGGCTGAACTTGGGTCGTTCTTCCATTATCTTTCCTTACAGCTTTCGGTCGACACTCTCTCGTGTAAACAACCTTACTTCGTCACCTTCTAGAACCTCTAGCTTACTGGTAGTTGCAATATTCATGCCACACATTTCACCTTCGAATACTTCTTTTGTGTCTTGTGGGCCTCGTTTTAGGTTGGTAACTTCTACTTCAGCAAGCTCTTGTTTGCCACGGAATACTCTGGCTAATGCTGGTGTTTCAAGTTTGCCACTCTTTACCTCGCCTCCACATATAACTTCAGTTTTAGATGTCTTAAATACAGCCTTCACCTGCAGAGTACCCAGGTCTTTTTCTATGATCTCCGGTGCTAATAGGCCTGTTAGCTCGACCTTAACGTCATCAATTAGTTCATAGATGATTGAATACAATCGGATACTAATCTTGTCCCTACTGGCCAGTCGCTTGATGCTAGCAGGAAGCTGGGAGTTAAAGCCATAAATAATTGCTCCACTTGAGTGAGCAAGATGTAGGTCGTTTTCGTTTACATTGCCGATTCCACTACTTACAACCCTTACAACAACCTCTTCGTTGTCTAATGACTTAATACTATCGATTACAGATGTCAGCGAGCCCTGTACGTCAGCTTTAATAATAACCGGTAGCTCAGTCACTTCGTTCGTTCGGTTAATAAGACGAATCAACTCTCCACTTCCTATATCCTGACGACTGCTATCTTGTTTCTTGTGTTGAGCGATTGCCGAGGCCATAGATTTAGCCGTCTTTTCATCACTGGCTACCTGAAATTCATCGCCGAACTCTGGCAACTCTTTAAATCCTGTAACAATTACGGGGGTAGATGGTCCGGCAGTCTTTATTGGCTTCTTAAGAGTAGTTTCTAGATTACGAACCTTTGCATAGGTACTTCCAGCAACTACAAAATCCCCCTGTTTAAGGGTTCCCTCATCCACAAGACAGATTGCCACCGGCCCACGCCCCATCTCTAGGTGAGCTTCTATAACCAATCCGGTAGCCGGCTTATTAACTTCTGCCTTTAGTTCTTCAACATCGGCAACTAAAAGCACCATGTCTAGCAGTTCCGGGATACCCTGCTTTGTCTTTGCCGAAACCTCGACTATAACCGTATCGCCGCCCCATTCTTCTACCAAAAGGTCTTGCTCGGCAAGCTGTTGCTTAAGTTGTGGCACATTAGCACCTTCTTTATCTATCTTGTTAACCGCTACGATGATCTTGACTCCGGCTTTTCGAGCAAAACGGATTGCCTCAATAGTTTGAGGCTTAACTCCGTCATCAGCCGCAACAACAATAATAACCACATCGGTAAGCAGCGCTCCGTGCTCTCTAAGGGCAGCAAAGGCTTCATGACCGGGTGTATCAAGAAATGTGATGTCACGGCTATTGTGAGACACCTGATAGGCTGAAATATGCTGAGTTATCCCCCCAGCTTCGCCCTTAGCAATCTCTGCACTACGTATTGCATCAAGCAAGCTAGTTTTACCATGATCAACATGACCCATAACAGCAATAACTGGGGGACGAGACTCGCCCGATTGATTACTTTTACGTTTTTCTCGTACCTCAATAGTTGGTGCTTCTACCTTTTTGGTCAGCTCGATATCGAGTCCAAGTTCACCAACAATAATCTGAGCCGTATCGAAGTCAATTCGCTCGTTAACTGTGGCCATGACACCGTTCTTCATTAGCTCACCGATCAATTTGGTAACTGGCAAAAGTAGCTTTTCGGCAAGAGCGCCGACGGTGATTTGATCTTCAATCTCGATGGTTCGCTCTGCCATAGCCTACCTTTCTACAGTTCTTGCTGTAATTATTTTGTGTCTTTGAGGCTTAGCGCTATTTTGCGCGCCTCAGTGTCGATATCTAGAACTTTGAATTGCTTCTTTTCGTTAAGTTGGAATACTTTCTCTGGGTCTGCACCGTCATCACCACTCATTTCGGATACGTGTACTAGAGCTTCAACACTTGGGCTAAGTTGTACAAATGCACCAAATGGAGTAATTCGAGTTACTTTTCCTTCGACTGTATCACCCTTTTTAAAGGCTTTTACTTCGCTCAACCATGGATCGTCTTGCATCTGTTTCATGCTAAGGCTTAGTCGGTCTTTATCGATAGCAATGATCTTAGCTTTGATAGTCTGACCGTTCTTTACGTATTCACGTGGGTCTTCAACACGCTCCCAAGAAATTTCAGAGATGTGAACAAGTCCTTCGATACCATCAACATTTACGAATGCACCGAAGTCGATCACACCCGTAACAACACCTTCAACTTCATCTCCAACCTTAAGTTCTGAGAATCGTGACTGCATGTCGTCTTTGGTAGCTTCCTTCTCTGAGAAGATAAGCTTATTGTCTTTGCGGCTGACGTCTAAGACGCGTGCTCGAAGCACCTGACCAGTAAGAGCATTCAACTTCTGTAAGATTTCGTCTTTATCGGCACCAGATACTCTTGGATAGTGACCAGCAGCTAGCTGAGAAACTGGTAAGAACCCTCGGATTCCTTCCATCTCTACAAGAAGACCACCACGGTTGGCGTCATAAGGAGTAATCTCGATGATTTCACCTGATTCAAATATGCGCTGTAATTCGTCCCAACCCCTGTCCTTAACGGCACGCTTCATGCTGAGCAGTGCATAGCCTTCGTCCATTTCAGGATCTACAACACTGGTAGTAACCTTCTCGCCAATTTCCAATTTTTGGCCATGACCAATTTCACGTCGCATAACTACACCAACGCCATTAGCACCCAGGTCTAGCCACATTTCGTGCTTACGTACCGAAGTAATAGTTCCTTCGATAACATCCCCTACTTTTAGCTGCTTTATTTCACTAGACGCCAGCAACTCGTCCATTGTTAAACTTTTTGACATGAATTTCATGCCTCCTTATTTCTGCGGCAACCCTTGAGCTGTTTTTCCGATCAGATTTACCTAAGATTATACCCTGTTGCTCCTCTGTTGGCAACTGATGACCTGGCTTTGCTAGGAGCAGTTTTGTGTTCTATACTTTAGAGCATGTATTTGGCGGTTGATATTGGTGCAACAAAAATTCTATTGGCTGTTTTTACTGCCGATGGAAAAGTAGTCGAAAAACTTAAATTTCCAACCGACAAAACCTATCCAGCAATGATCAATAGTCTGTCAGAACAGATAAAATTACTACAAAACCAAAATTTTAAACTAGCAGTTGTTGCAGTACCAGGAAGACTTGATAGAAAGAAAGGAATCGCAATCGCATTCGGAAATCGTGACTGGCGTAATGTTGCAATTACCCATGATGCCGAAAAGATTATTGGATGCCCTGTAGTTATAGAGAATGATGCCAAACTGGCTGCACTTTCCGAGGCCATTCTTATCAAAGAAAGTTATAAAAAAGTACTTTATGTAACTATAAGCACTGGAATAAGTTCAGGACTTGTCGTAGATGGTATTTTAGATCCAGAATTAATCGACAGTGAAAGTGGCCAAATGTGGTTTGATCACAATGGCAAAATGCAACAGTGGGAAGACTTTGCATCCGGAAGAGCTATTGTGGCCAAATATGGAAAGCGCGCAAGTGAAATCGAAGACCCGAAAATATGGAAAGAAATCTCTAAAAATATTGCCTTGGGATTAAGAGAGCTAATCGCAATCATTCAACCTGATGTTATCGTCCTGGGCGGTGGAGTCGGAACACATTACGACAAGTTCAAGTCGGCTCTATCTGCCGAACTAAAGGCCTATGAACTACCAATTGCCCCAACTCCACCAATCCAAAAAGCCAAGAATCCCGAGGAAGCGGTAATATTTGGCTGTTATCAGATGGCAATAAATGCAAAATGACAAAACTACTCGAAAAAATTATTAACGATCACCCTAAGATAAATTTCGAACCCAAAGACAGTTTTTCTTGGTGGCCCAAAAAGCAAACCGTTAATTACGTACTAGAAAAACTGTCTGATGATGCCGGTAGTTGGTCGCTGTTACATGAAGTTGGTCATGGAAAACTTGGACATCAGAAACACGGAACCGATTTTAATCTGTTAAAACTTGAGATTGATGCTTGGAAAGAAGCGAAAGTTCTTGCCAAGAAATACGGTGTAAGTATAGATCAGGAGCATATCGAAAATTGCCTAGATTCATATAGAGACTGGCTCTATCTTAGAAGCACCTGTCCAACATGCACTAGCACTAGCCAACAGATAAGCACTAGCACTTATCGTTGTTTCAATTGCAACACTGAATGGAAGGTGTCTTCGCCAAGACAATGCCGCCCATACCGAATGCTTAATAAAAAAGAACCCCGGTAATCCGGAGTTCTTAGTGCACTACTAGTCTTTTTGGGGATTAGTTTGCTTTTGTTCGGCGGCTAATGCGTCCACCCTTAGCGCCAGCAATACGAGCTAGTTCACGGTTAGCAAAGAAGCCACCGGTTCGGCCCTTCTTGCCACCTTTAGCACCGATTTTTGCATAAAAATCTGAGCCATATTTAGCTTTGTTAGTTGCAGCAGCGGCTTCGCCACCTTTTTTTGTTCCAGCCATAGTCTAGGCCTCCCTTTAAAATTAATGCCCCACCCAGACTCTGACAGAAGCAAGTGAAAGCGCCCCACCAAGCATTCCTCTTATCCCTTTCAGAATTACTAAAATAGTATCACTGTATTGCGCTAATGTCAATTAAAATTTATGATATTTAAGGTAGATTTAAGATTCGAGCATTTTCAGACCCAATTTTGCACAATTTTACAACAACATGCGCCTAAATACTGTCCACCATAAGCCACAAAGCGGCTTTATTCTTTTCGAACTGACTATAGCGATCGCTCCCAAGCTCTACTAAAATCGCAGGTGTTCGAAGCTTGTCGTGCAGCCAAGTCTCGAAAGCTCCAGTGGTGTCATACTGGAATACCTCGTTGGTATCAGAGACTGGTAAGTAGCGATAGCCTGAGGAACGGGCATATGCTCTTGCTAGACGATTTGAATATCCGCTGTCATTTCCCGACACAACTGAAGCCGTACTATGATAAGTAAGTACTAGGTCGGGCGACTCCCTGATCACTAGATTATACAAAGCCATCGATTCAGGCTCCGACAATGGCTTCTTACCGGCACCATTCTTAACAGGAGTACTTCTTCCCGGCATTGTTACATTACTTTTCCAGTCGTTGGCTGGGAAATTCCTATTCAGATCTACGCCGTTACTATTAACTCTTTTGATGCCTTCAACTCCGTCAGGATTTAAACTTGGCACAATAATTATTGTTTGATCTGATGGAATCTTACTAGGGTTAGAATCCAACTCTTTTATCCAGGCCTCCATTAGATACTTTGTACTTCTTTCATTCCCGTGAGTAGCTCCTACAAAAAGAACTTTTTTATCTCCGGAGCCAAATCTCCAGGAATTGATTGACTCCCCCTCCGCTGAGCTTCCAATTGATCTGACAACGTAGCAAGTAGTTCTTGATGACCTACTCCACTCTGAGTCGCCACTAATACCATACTTACTTACTACATCGTCTGATATAGAGACCGCAAAAGGTACACATAATCCCCAGTTTGTTTTAGGCGTAATAGTGATCGATTTTTCAGAAATTTTAAAGCTAACTGGAACGCTCTTACCCCTGACCCTTACAGAGATAAGCTTGTCTAGGTCCTGCTTACCCTTAATCTTTTGGTCAAAATTGAATATTACAGATTTACCGCTAGTAAATGAACGCGTTCCTAAATTTGAACTACTGACTTTTGGTCCGCCAGATGTTGAAAAGTTAACAGCGACCGGCTTAAGTAACAGGCCTTTATCCTTTGCCACTAGTTCATTGACTTCAAGCTTGAACTTCTTCCGTCTTGGAAGGTCTTTATTAAGCTTTATGATTGCGACCCTTCCAGATATAGACACTGTCTGTGGGATCGAATTTATAGAGATACTCGCGTTGTTTAAGTCTCTGCTAGCCTTAATTGTGATGGTCTTTGGTATGCCATATACAGTTGACTCGTTCTTTACCGATACATCACTAATATTTATTGGATCGGTAGTTTGGATATTCTTACTTAATATCGTACCTACTTCCTTATCATTGAACAATCTGATCACACTCAATTGATACTTCTTATTTTGGTGTAATTTCAATTTATCAATATCGCATTTTAAGTTTAATCCTTGAGGCAGACAGTCTACTACACCACTATCGCTTCTAATCTGATAGTTAAAGGTTTTATCAGTTTTGTCTAGCTTAAGTACCAGATCCTCACGAACTGATATCCTAGCGCCAAGGCTTTCGTTATCTACTTCAGGATGATTATCTGTCGTCACTACATACTGCTTACCGAGAGAAGGCAAACCAAAGATCTTTAACCCAATAACCGATGAAGACGCTTCATTTACTGCAGCCTGAGGCACTACACACGAGCTAGTAGATAGCAGCGAAATACCAAATACCGACTTTATATTTGCATGAACTAACTTAAACTCTTTGGTTTCGCTGTTTTTTTGTAAACCAGGTAGTGGGACCATGTCCCTAAAACAATTATCGCCTGCGTAGCTAAAACTAATCTCCCTATGATGGACTGCTGAATATCCTATCCAAAAAGCAACCAATATCAAAAGAATACAAATAGAATGCAGCTTATGTGAAGCAACATAACTCTTAAGAGTTACTAATGTATTTTTCATATGTTTTTTGTTTTTTATTTAACGTTTTTATTTTACCACGAGATGTATAATCAAATTATGAATAATACTGATTCCATCAAGACAATCGATCAATATATCGTCAACTACCCAGAAGATGTGCAGTTAATACTCAAAAAGGTGCGTCAGACCATTCAGGATGCCGCCCCTGAGGCTAAAGAGAAGATGAGCTACGGAATTCCAACTTTTTATTTAAATGGCAATCTAGTGCATTTTGGAGCCTATCCCAAGCATATTGGATTCTATCCTGGAGCACAGGCACTGGTAGATTTTGCACCTAAGTTAAAGGATTACAATACCTCTAAAGGTACTGTCCAGTTTCAGCTTAATCAGCCAATACCATACGACCTTATCAGAGACATCACCTTAGCTAGAGTCTCAATGGTAAAAGAAAATACTAAATAGTCTTAGAGCTCTTTATAGAATACTAATTTGTATCCGTCAGGATCTTTTAAAACAAATTCCCTGTTTCCCCATGGCCAATCACGTGGCTTCGTAGCCGGCGCTAAGCCTAGTTTTGAAAGTCTGTCGTATTCTAAATCAACATCCTCGACATGTAGGTAGACATACATGCCCTTGCCTTTATTTCCCACTAAAGAGTCGCCTGCAAATTCATCTTCATCGCGCATATTTACAATTACAATTTTGAAATTTCCGAGCTTAACCTCCGAATAACCATCGGTTGATTCGGTTATTTCAAACCCGATCTTCCTGTAGAACTTCTCGCTCAGCTTGTTTTCTTGGACCCAAAATAATACATTCGTTACTTTCATATGACCTATTCTGGTCCGTTTCTACGCTATTTCAACGTTAGATTTACAACATTTACTTCTTAGAGAAGAAAACTAGATAGTTTCCATCTGGATCAGAAAGCATCGCTTCGCGTTTACCGGATGGGTAGTCTTGGGGTTCGGTAGTGAACTCAAATCCCTTTTCGCTAAGCTCATTATAGATTTCGTCTACACTATCCACACTAATATACAGCGTCTGGTCATTAGAACCACTGGCATGTGGATGGACTATAAAATTAATCCAGAACCAATTTAATCTAACAGAGAAAAAGTCTGGTTCATTTTTGGTTACAGTAAATCCTAAAGTCTCGTAGAATTTTACTGTTTTCTTTAAGTCTTTAACCCTATATGTAACCCCTGATACGCTATTCATCTTCATTTCCACATACTAGATCATATTATATATCTGATACAATGACTTTATGTATTTTGCTGAAGATGAGGGGACTGCCTTCTTTAAAATATTGACTGCACCATTTAACTTAGCTAACGTTGTCTTCAGTTTCTTTTTACTACTTATAGCTTTTATCGCCATCTACTCTGCAATTATGTACCTCGTCCGTCGTAAACTTCCCAAAGCTGACCGCGCCAAGAAAACCGTACGCCTACCCTAATAAAAACTATACCAAACAGAAAAGACCTCCCGTAAAGGAGGTCTTAACTATAATTCGGCACCGTGCTATTTTCCCAGGGCTTGATGACCCAAGTATTGTAACCGCTACGAGGCTTGACTGCTGTGTTCGGCATGGGAACAGGTATTTCCCTCGCGCTATGGGCACCGAATAAACGTTTCGACTGAAACATCTAACGGTGTCCATTACTGGTGTGAATTTGAAATGTAAAATAAAACAAACGGTAGTATATCTCTTATAGATATACACCAAAAACTAGCCAATTGCCTCTGCTTACCACGAACCATCGTATCCGAAGATACCATAGTTCATGGGTGCAAAAAGTCAGTGTCCCTATTAGTACGCTTCGGCTCAATACGTTACCGCACTTTCACCTTGCGCCTATCAACCAGATCGTCTTTCTGGGGGATCATAGAGAAATCTAATCTTGAGGTCAGTTTCGTGCTTAATATGCTTTCAGCACTTATCTGTTCCGCACATAGCTACCCAACGATGCTCTTGGTAGAACAATTGGTACACCAGCGGTGCGTCCACTCCGGTCCTCTCGTACTAGGAGCAGATCCTCTCAAATTTCTTAGCGTCCACAGCGGATATAAACCGAACTGTCTCACGACGTTCTGAACCCAGCTCACGTACCACTTTAATCGGCGAACAGCCGAACCCTTGGAAGGTGCTCCCCCTCCAGGATGTGATGAGCCGACA
>JBPOHZ010000020.1:0-6947 GCA_052034955.1 Candidatus Saccharimonadota bacterium
TCGGCAAAACTATCGTCTCTCCAGATACCGGCTCCATTGGCTCCTCGGCCTTCACCCGCAAGAAAAAGTTGTAGGCCGGTTGGTTGAGTAGGTTTCCCTTCGCAAGCCACGGTTCATACCGACCCAGTAACAATCTTTCATCAAATGGGCTACCGAGTCCAAAGCAGACAATCGTGCTGACATTGGCCAGTATTGCTTCTGTTAAGCGCTGTTCTTCCTGTTGAGCAGCAGATTGTTCGGCAATGGTTAAGAACAGCTTGTACTTACGTGATGCTGACAGCATCTTCACAAATGGGGTGGTGGCGAAGTTCTGGAATTCATCAACGTAGACGTAGAAAGGCTTGCGCATGGCTTCAGGCTGGTTGTGTCGGCGTTCAGCGGCAATCTTCAGTTTAGCCAGTACCGTTGTACCAAACAGCGTAGCGGTGTCCTCGCCCATGTCGGTAGAAAAGTTACAAATAAGTATTCTGCCAGAATCAATAATGCTCTCAAAGCTAATTGTAGATTTCGTTTGACTCATCATGCGGTTTACAAATTGTGAACCGTCAAAGCGGTCTAGTCGGTGGGTTAGTCCTTTGGTCATGCTCACTCGCTGCATACCTCCAGCTTTACCAAACTCTTCTCGCCAAAAGTCTTTTAGGTGTGCATCCGTAAGTTGAGCCACGACCTTGTTACGAAACTCGCTGTTGCGTAGTAACTCTAAGCAGGTAAATAACGTCGGGTTCTCAGTACTAAAAGCTGTCCGGATAGTGTTGCGTAGCATACCCTCAATTCGGTGGGCATTAGCATCGTCATCGGCAAATACCTTTCGTAGTACTGACACAACCGCTTCCGTCACCCGCTCCTGTTCGACTAGCAGTTCATCTTCATCGAGTCCCTCAGGCAGCTCCAGGAGATTGAGGCCAATCGGGTGCTTAATATCTCTAGGATTTAAGTAGACGACGTCCTTAATACGCTCTTCGGGGATGTACTTAAGGAGTTTCTGAGCAGCGTCACCATGCGGATCAATAAAGGCTACACCTTTACCGCCCTTGATGTCCTGCAACAGTGCGTACTCCAGCATAGTGGTCTTACCATTGCCGGTACCGCCGATGAGGTAGACATGCTTTTCTCGTTCCTTGGCCGTTAATCCAATAGCGGTGCGACTACCATGGTGATTATTAGTTCCGAGAACAATATCGTAGTCGGCTGCATTAGCGTGATTCTTCATAGACAACGGCGCAGGCAGTGTTTTCGCCACTGACTTAACCATATCTTCTGACTGCATGTGTTCGCCGTAAGGAAAGTGATACAAGGCAGCTAACTCGGAAGTTCCAAGCACCGAAGAGTTACGGGTTAGCGTAGCTGGCAAGCGTTTGTGAAAGGCTTCCAGACGATGCTCCACTCGCTTAGATTTAAATAACCGCACTTTTCGAGAGTACAGCCCTTGGTAACCTGGTACACGGAACATGTAGAGAGCGTTAGCCAACCCTTGTGCTCGCTGTCCACTGTTTGGCCCGACAACTAGTGCACGGATATCTACGTTGAATAACTGTTCAGCCAGCTTGGCGTGTATGGTATCAATTGCAGGCTTATTGATCGGACTGATATTTTGCTGCGAGCCGTAGTACCCCGATCCTTGTTGTTGGCGAGGCGTTCTAACGCCTGACATTTCATCTCCAAATATTTCTAACATGCCCGACAGGATTGAGAAGAATAGCTTGATAACTTTGCCAACAAAGATAAAGGGATAATGCCACCATTCGCGGTTTAAGCCCTTGTCTTCACCGTGCAGCAACTGACCACGTATCTTAGTAGCAGCTCTGGGTGAAGCCGGGGATAGTACTAACTGCATAGCCAGTAGCTCGTTTGCTCCAAGCTTGGTCATGGCGGTGGTTATATAGGCCATAGGGTCGTGTTGCTTCAGGTTATCGTGGGCTGCTAGACGGTAAGCAAAGTGGTTAGTCTGGGCAAACTCAAGAATACGAATGTCTTGGCCATTGAGTGCGGCCGTCATGTAATCTTTAACTTCCCGAAATTGTATCTGTGGTTGATAGGAAATGACCAGTTGTTGAAAAAGCTCAACATCGCCGGGGTCAAGCGCTGCCCGAAAGCGAATGCCCTCTTCTCGAGTAGCATAGACCTCAAGTGGCAATACATGTTTACGATTGAATAGACGTTCCTTGTGAGTAACGCTACTCAGCAACCCATGGATAGTATCGTATAGCTCAGTTGTTGCCAGCGGAGACTTAGTACTGATATGCGGAGGTGTTAATTCAAGAAATACTAACTTCCGGTCACGTAGCCGCCGGTAGTCGAGTATGTCGAGAGCTATCCGAACGATAGGTAGGATAATGAACCAGATGAATAGTGAGCCACCAATGATAATAATTGGTATATTGAGGAGATGTGCAGCCGGTGACGTACCGATAAGGTATCGTTCGACAAAGCTAGGTTGAGTGGACGCAGTCAAGAACATTGGTTCTCCCGTACCCACCACCGTTAGATATTCCTAGTGCAAGAGTAGCTTAATATTGCGGGTAAAGCAATATTGTTTTACAGAATAATAACCTCTGGTGGTATAATTACAGCAATATGGCAGACAAAATGACCCTCGATATCGCCCAGGCACTTAAGAACACACGCATAGATAAACGTATGACCCAACTACAAGTTGCCCAGAAGGCTGGTATCCATGAAAAGTATTACGCCAAACTTGAACAGGCCGTGTCTACCCCGTCACTCAAAATGCTGAAAAAGGTTGTGAGCGCCCTTGGGGTTCACTCTTCAGATGTTTTACCGTTTTGATCGGCCAACTTCTTAATATATTCCTGGTAAAAGCCTTCTAACGCATCCGGATCACTCCAGCCGATTTCCCTGTAGGCTAGTTTCATCGCTATTAACATGGATTCTGCGTACTCACGATTAGCGTTTTCAGGGTGGTTAAGCTTAAGCCAACGCACCATGGCGTCAGTATCTTCGTCATTTAGTCGGTAGCCTTGCATACGCATAGTATATCAGCCTAAGAACTTATCAATTCCTACAAATCTGGCCATTTGCCACGCTAACTGAGAAGATTCAACCCGTCGCATCACTTCACAGCTGTCGTTCTGGGACAATACATTGAGCGACCCTTCGTAAAGTATCTGACGATCAAGAATAACTATCTTTCTATGATGCCCGGCTGTATATAGCACTTGAACGCCAATTCTTTGCAACGCGGCAATGGCTCTATGGGCATCTCCTCGATGGTATTCATCATCGTGTTCAATCGGATCACGGGTGTTAATAATCACTCGTACTTTGCGATCTTTAAGTTTTTGTAAGGTTGGTAACAGTTGCGAAAGTCGTCTGTTGGTCACGAACGGTGACTCAATAATCACCTCATGCGAACATTTGTTTAAATCTTTGGTAAAGACCGGGTAAAACGTTTCTTCGTTGAACAGCTTGGAACTTAGCAGTTCTATCGGCGATTTGTCACGGCGCAGTAAGTTAAGCATTTTCCATCTCCTCGCTGCCTACCAATACGATCTTCCCGTTTATTTCAACGAGTCCCAGTTCTTCAAGCTTCTCGTCTAGTTCCTGTAGACTTAGGGTGTTCCGCTCCATCCCCGGTGAGGTCACCAAAGGAAAATTATTATCGGCTAATAAGCCAAACACCGGATTCACCCCAGTAAAATGGGGTGTTTTTTGGTTTCGGAAACTTAAATCGTTGTAGGTAGGTAAAGTCTTAAATAGCAGCCCAAATAACTGAGCTTTTTTAATGTCGCTACTCTGTTGATTGATAATATTTCCAATGTTTTCGGAAAACTTTTTGACCTTACCTAGTACTCTGTCTATATCCATAGGTTTCTTGGTTTCCATATCAGTCCTTTCTATTAATAAACCTTTAATTTGCTTGTCTATATCCTCCAACTCTTCATTAACATACTTCTGGGCAGAAGGGGCTATAGTGGTGAAGTTTTTGGCTAACTCTCGAGCATTAGATTCAAGTATTTTAATCTGGTTATCTATTGCCGTAGCTTGGGCTTCATAGGTGGCTATATGATGCTCGTACTTAGCTCGAACGGCTGTGAATACCTGGTCGATTCGTTCTTCGGAAAATGTCATGCCATCAATAAAGCTATATACTTTAGTTTCGAGATCTTCCTTAGTGACTCTAAACTTATGACCACGTTTATCACAGTGATAGTAAGAATAATATTGACCAGTTTTACCTCTTGATGAACTGCCAGATAATGGTTTATTGCATTGAGGACACATCACATAATGCTTAAAAGCGAAGTCATTATTCCTAGCACCCTGAGGCGTAGCATTCCTAGGAGCAATATTATCTGTAATGGCTATCTTATTGCCCGGCATTTCAATAATAGTGCGTTTGCCTCTATTGGCTCGGTTAAATAACTCAACAGATACTAGCCCTTCAAACATGGCTTTCACTGGCTGATGTTTCGTCCATTTTTCAACAATAATGCCAGTATAAATTGGGTTTCTGACAATCCTCCAGAGTCTTTTCTCATCGAGTAATGTACCTTCAGTTTTGCTAATAATACGGCTGTGGTCTGTTTTAGATCGGCGATACTGTGTTCGTCCTCGGTAACCCATGTTATTGAGCTTGGTAGCTATTTCTTTGTCAGTAAATTGTCGACTGGCTCTGAGCTCGAATAGCTTAGTAATAAACTTGGATTCCTCGGGGTGTGGTCTAAGGACCGTTCGCTTGCCGTGCTGGGTTTCTATCTTTTTGCCAATGTATCCATAGGGTGGTCGGCGCATCCAGTAGCCCATCTGGGTGTAGCGGATTTCTGCACCGATCACACGACTGAGAATGTCCCGGACTTCATCTTTAGAGCGTTCAGCCTCTAACATCTCGGATTTGCGGCTGGGCGAGTAGGTGCTCCATTTATAGCTATGGCCGAGGTGTTCTAGTGTATTGACCTGCTCTTGGCTAATCACGCCATAAGTGTCGATCAGGGTAATCCCACAACTGTCTAGTTGTCTTTTGAGTAGGTCGTAGGATAAGGATCCACCACGAGTGAAACGATCAATCGACTTAATAATAAATAGGTCTACCTTATTTTTCTTGCTTTTGCAGTAGTCTATGGCTTCCTGCATAGGTTGCTGTTCTTTGCTAGCCGATTCCATAAAGACAAAGATCTTTTTAATAACGATGCCTTTATTCAGGGCATAGCGTTCGATCTGCTCTTTTTGGGCTTCAGGTGAATCACCATCTCGACCCTGCTTAGTGGTCGAAACACGGATAGCAGCGACGGCGTTGCGGTTAACTTCTGGCTTCATCCTGGTTCTCCTCCAAGGCTATTTCTAGCAGGGTATCGGCAAGTAGCTCAAGGCGTTCTTGTTCGCTTATATCAACACTTTGTGGCTCGTTAGCTGCTTTGATTGACTCGCTATTGTTCATAGTAGTACCCTCTAGAACTATTGTTTATAGCTATAGCATACTATAGAAAATAGAGATAGTTCAAGCATAATTAATAGGTATTTTAATGAACCTGTGGATATCTTATCGTTAGGAGATCTATATATTATTATCCAGTCTGTTAACTGCATACTTTATTGTTATATAATTACCTATACTACGTATAGGAGTAGACGGATAGTGAAACAAACAAAATATCGACGACCATTAAACCCATCTCAAATTACTATCCTAAACACGCTCTATAAGTTTAGATTTACTACCATAGCTTTACTTGCACAGAACCAACAAGCCAATAGTAGAGTAATATCAAACAGACTAAAGATATTAGTAGATCAAGGCTATATAGCTATGAACTATGACAGTAGCTACAAGATAGCCGGCAAACCAGCTACATATTATTTAGCTACAAAGGGCATACGATTCTTAAGAGAACAGCCATATACCAATGAATCGGCACTTAGAAGCATTTATCATGATAAGCGAGCTGAACAGCATAGAATCAATCATCGATTAAATGTTTTTAAGGCTTATATCCAGCTCAAGCATAGCTATCCAGATAGATTTAAGTTCTTTAGCAAAACTGAGCTTATGGATAAGCCCTACGTCCCTAAGTCTAAACCAGATGCATACCTAGAAACTGACAAATCATACTTTCTGGAATGCCTGGAAGATAACATGACCTACTGGACATTACGCAAAACGATACGCAAATACATTACCTTTGCCGAGATGGAGATATGGCAGAAGCATAAGCCAGGTCAGGATCATCCAGAGGTGTTGCTTATATGTGAATCAGAGAAACTTGAGATGTCAGTTAGGAAGTTAGTTGCAAGAGAATTAGACAAGACATACGTTGAGCTAGATATAAAAGTAATGCACAATATAGTTGCACCCATGTAGTTTGTTCCAGATTAGCTTTATATTGATCAGATCTCCCAGGGGAGACAGTTCTTTAATTTGCTTTCACAAAACTTTATTGTAATAATATACATAAGTAGTTTCAGCATAATGAGAAGAATACAGACTACTATAATAAACACAAATAACAACCTAAACGTATAAAGAAAGCAACCAATGGACACCCAATCAACAACCCAAACCATCAATATCCTGGTAGGTCCTGGCGTCCCAAATACTGGTCTTGGCCCCACCACCTCACACTCGCCACTGCTCCCACTGGCTATTGGCGCAACAATACTCATTGCTAGTTTACTTGTCTGGTATTTCTTGGTTCATCGTCCTCAACACTCCAAACAAATCTTTAGTTTCATATCTAAATTAGGTACTCGTGGCTTCAGCGCACTATTACTCCTAACATTCGCAACCGCCCTATTATCTAATCTGCCACTTGTCTCAGCTGCTCCCACCCTAACTCTTGGTACCGATCAAGACACGATCAGTGTCACTGTCCCTCAAGGTGGTGGTACAGCCAGCATTACCACAACCCTCACCGCTGGCACTGCTAACAGTACTGGCTATACCCTGACTGCGAGCCTATCTGAGCCAGAACCAGGTATAGCTATCAAGCTCA
>JBPOHZ010000011.1:0-6376 GCA_052034955.1 Candidatus Saccharimonadota bacterium
ATGGACTTACTCAAACAATACCCAGCGGTAATTTTTGTTGGAGGCAGCCCTAGTACAGATGTAGTGGTAGAAGATTATCTTGCCGCCGGTGGCAACGCCTATTTGAGCGGCAACACTGACTTCCCAACAACCTTAGGGTACCAATTAGATATCACTGGTTGGTGCGGAGGAACAGGCGCAACGAATACCAACCTCAGCTATGACTGCGTCGGGCAAAAAGTAGAACCTTCCGAGATTGCCGGTATAGAAGATGGTTTATTCGACGGCAAAACATACGATATCTCTCCTTACAATTTCAATACAACCGGCAGTCAAGACGCCATAGTTGCTGACGAGCTAAACGGTGATATAACTACCGACGATCAGCTAGAGTTTAGCGATGGTGGAGTAAGCAACCCGGCGGTAGCAGGTTTTAGCAGAGACAATGGTGTATCCAGATTTGTTATGACCGGCTTTGGGGCGGCAGCAGTTAGTGATAGCGGCGATGGCCGAGATGACTTCTTGCAGACAGTATTAAACTTCCTACGACCTTCGGGACAACTTAGTATTGATTCTGTATCTAATGGCGTAGCAAGCCAAGGAGACACCAACACTATAACCATTAACGGCGACGGCTTTGAAGCAACCGGCAAGACTACAGTTACAATTGGAGGAATTAAAGCCAGTAACGTAGCGGTACAAGATCGTTCAACCTTAACAGCCAACCTACCCAACAGTCTTTCGGTAGGGAAGCACGACGTCATAGTTACAGGCCCATTCGGAGATTCCGATACTCTCGCTAACGCCGTAACCGTCAATTTCCGACGAGCACAGCTCGACATTATCGACCCTTACTTCGGGGCCAATAATGCCGACCGTACCATAACACTTCGAGGCAAATATTTCAGATCTGGCGCAGTGGTAAAACTTGGAACCCGTACCCTTAAGGGAGTTAAGGTCCAATCGTCAAAGGAAATAACCGCCACCGTTCCTAAGGATTTTGCGCCAGGTAAGTACTCCGTATACGTCAAGAACACCGACGGACTCATAGACTCCACAAGCGATCAATACCGGGTTAGATATGGCTTCCGTTACTCGGCCAGCATGGGGTCATACTCTACAGAAGTACAGTTACTCGAGGCCAGGCTGATCGAAGAAGGGTACCTCAGCAAATCAGCAGGCGCCAACGAATACTTTGGGTCCAACACCAAGAGTGCGCTAAAGAGTTTGCAAGCCAAAAACAAACTACCTCAAAGTGGAGTGCTAGATTCGGCCACCCGAAGCAAGCTCAACAATACTTGGGATCTTAAGTAAGTATTGTAGTAAAACTTATTGCTTTGTTTGCAAGAACAAATCCCGGGGCTGTAGACTTGATTACATATGAGGGGAAACTTACGCGAAAAATGTGCTGTTGCTGCTGTAATCGAAAAAGACGCCCCACAATCTGCCTCCGCCCAAGTTGCTGACCTTCTTTTTGCTCTACAACACCGTGGCGACGAAGCCACTGGAATCGCCAGCCAACCAAGTAATGGCAAGATAGCTTTTTATCACGGCGAAGGCTTGGTAAGAGATGTTTTTAAGGAAGATATACTTACAGACCTTACCGGGAGTATGGCTATCGGACACAATCGCTACTCAACCAACGGCCGCAAAGATTGCCACATGCAACCATTTGTTGATGATGGAATTGGCTTTGCATTCGCCCACAATGGCAACTTGCCAGTCACCGACTACTTAGAAAAGTTCTTGAGTACCAGCAACATACCGCCGGAATACCGAAACGATTCCGAGATGATGGGCCTAGCAATAGCTCAACACATACGACAAGGTCAATCCTTGGCCGATGCCGTCCAACTCTGCTATCCATACTTTAAAGGCTCTTTCTCATGCGTAGCTATGCATAACGGAGTAATCGTAGCTTTCCGCGACAGAAAAGGTATCCGTCCATTGGCTTTTGGAAAGACCGATCACGGCTATGCCGTATCTTCGGAAACCTGTGGTTTAGATTATCTGGGAGCGGAATACATACGTGACGTCGCCCCCGGAGAGATGATTGTAATAAAACAAGATGGCTACCAAGCCATACAAGTCGTTGGCGGCGAAGAAAAGTTGGATATATTCGAGTTCGTCTACTTTGCCCGTCACGACAGCTATCTGTACGGCAAGAATGTCAACGAGTTCAGACGTCGTTCTGGCGAGATATTAGCCAAAGAACACCGTCTAAACCTTTCCAAGAAAAACACTACACTGGTGATACCAGTACCCGATACATCTGTGCCAGCGTCCGAAGGCTATGCCGATACGCTTAGCCTAAAACATCGCCAAGCAATAATAAAAAACCGGTTCATCCCTGGTCGATCTTTCATGCAACCAACTCAAGAAAACCGGATGCAGTTGCTCCGCCGCAAACACAACATCATTCCTGAAGCCGTAGAAGGCAAGAACTTGATCTTAATTGATGACTCGATAGTCAGACTCAATACACTTCCAAGACTAGTAGAACTAGCCTACAGCTGTGGCGCCAAGACGGTTTCTGTCTTGATCGCCTCGCCACCTGTCCGTTTTCCAGATTTTTACGGAATAGACACGCCTAGTCAGTCGGAACTTGCAGCCTCATATATGACCGTCGAACAGATGAAAGAAAAGATTGGCTGTGAATATCTAGGCTTTTTATCCTTACCAGGATTAATTGCCGCTACCGGAATCGATGAGGGAAGGTTTAACTTATCTTGCTTTAACGGGCAATACCCAATCGGCATTGGTCAAAAATGGGAAGCAACCATCAAACCACCTATAAGCATGGAATACGTCGACTACTAATTTACTCCTCCCATTTTGGTCCGTAATCTGTTAAAATAGGTCGGTTATGCCATCTTAGCTCAGGGGTAGAGCACTTCCATGGTAAGGAAGGGGTCCCGGGTTCAAATCCCGGAGATGGCTCCAGTAAGATTTATCACAGAAAACCAGCAACATGTTCGTCATACTATAAGTACTAACTTATAGGAGGAATCATGAACGAATCTCAGGCTGCACAGATTATACAAATACTCAAAGAAATAAGCGGTCGCATTCAGTCTCAGACAGACAAACTTAGTCAGTTGCAGTAGTTTTACATTAATCTAGCAAAAAGACTGGTCAAGGTGTTGTTTATCTGTTAAAATACATCCTCATATGGCAAAGAAAACTGACAAACGTAAGATCGTAGGACTTGTTTCCGAGGAAACAGGACATCGACATTACTACACCAAGAAAAACACTATGAATACTCCAGACAAACTACGTCTGAAGAAGTATGACCCTATTGCTCGAAAACACGTCTGGTACGCCGAGACCAAGAAGAGCTTAGGTCGAAACGAAGTAAAGAAATAAGACTCAACACTTCATAATCAACCGCCTTAGTAGGGCGGTTTTTTATTGCCATAAGCTATGTAGACGAAACATCGTATTTATGATATAATTATGTATTATGTCCAGTCCACGTCCTGAGAGCATGTCAGGTAAAGCACGACAGATGATGCCCCTAATAGAAGGTGTATTTGCCGATGAGGGTCAACTAGGTGCCTCATTAACATTAAACGGTTATGAAGCTTTTAGGACAGCTCTCCTGAAGCCATTTGAAGGTCATGCCCTTAACATACTTGCTTATGCAGCAATAAGAGAAGGACACCTACTAGCCCAGACTGCGGCCAAAGAAACCCAAGAACGTTTATTGGTACCCAGAGAACGTTTAGCATCTATTCTTCTGGCCAACCCTGTACTACTTAAGCCATCGATGATTGAAGATGACGGATACAGTGAATTTGAATATCATCTTAATTTCAATCCTGGTCGTAAACTACATATTAGCTTTCCAGGTGGCACAGATAGATTACCGGCTTTATCATGGGCAGGTTTTGATTTTGAACCCTTTGAATCCAACGAAAGAGGCTGTCCAGCTCATCAACTACCTCTATCCCCGTATCTTCCAACTGGCAATCAACGATTACCTGAAGGTGTTAATCCACCAGTTAACTTCTTGGAACAGTTTTTTCGAGCAAGTATCGAAGTTGTCGTAAACGAAATACCCAACTAAATTTTAATTGGGTCGCCCAACACAGTTTTCTCACCAATAACGTAAATATTGAATACGGCTTTTATACGGGCCAACATCTCTCGTCGCCAGCTATTATCGGCCTCTATGCCGGAGGATATGCCGTAAGTTTCGATTCCAAAATGCCTACATAAATAAATCGCACGAGGAAGATGTGACTCTGCGCTAAAAATAACTATCTTGCTTTGACCAAAGATTCTTGTGGCCCGCTCACAAGACTCGTAAGTGCTACGCCCAGCGTAATCTACCTGCAGGTCCGACTCCGGTATCTGCTTTTGATCTACTAAATACTTTTGCATGGCTGCTGGTTCGTTATATGATTCGAAACGATTATCACCAGAAAGTATTAGCTTTGATACGTCTCCGTTTACATATGCCGCTGCAGCAACATCTAATCGTGCTTGTAGTTCTTTGAATGGTTTACCATCTTTATTAACTCCAGCGCCCAAAACTAGACCGACCGATACATCTCGTGCTTTTATATCGGAGCTAGAACCCAAAATAAACTGCTTATTAGGACTAATTAACCTATAGCAAATCAAGGGCACTAAAAGAGACACCAGAACAGCAATAACAGCTGAGATTGTCAGTAATTGTTTGTGTTTAAGGATAAAAATCTGGATTTGCTTCATAGTTACTAACTATACCTGACACCCAAGCCATTAGCACAATGTTGACATAAAGGTCTATAATAGTAGGTAGTCATGGAGGCATGAGCCGAACTTTTTGGTAAGGCCATAGTTTGCAGACTTTATAAATCTGGCGATCATACTCCGGTCCCTGCGAGCCACACTTAGCTATACCTGTCTGATATTCCCCGAACGGTAGTCTATCAATAACAGGCAGCTCCAAATCAATCCCGTTCCAACTAAACTCTTTTAGTTGATTTTTTATAACCTTATTTTGGAGATCACAATGAAAACACTACAAACCACTCTTGGAGTAGCCGACGAACAACAACTTAAACAAACATGGGCATTTGCTACCAAGCAACGAGTCATTCTATCCTGCTCTCGACAGGCAAAAATACTAGGCATTCAATCGGGTATGCACATAGAAGACGCTCGAACGTTATTGCCAGATATGCGCATCTTGGTTATAGGAGGGCAAAATGTATGACCAATCAGACAGGCAATTGGCAAGAATACTTAGAAATTCCCTTGAACGAGGAGCTAAGCAGGGCCCCGGACAATTCACCCTGGAGTGGGGAGGAAAACAATATGCTGTCCGAGAAATTACAAACGTTCAGTCACACCAGGAAGGTGAGACCCTATCGTACATATTTAGGGCGTCGAACGGCATAAGTAATTTTAAGGTTAAAATACGAGCACATCAGTAGGAGTATAATAGAGACATGTTACACCAACTTACTAGAGAAGAGTTACAAGACATTAAGGCACGCAGATCCTACCTCATAGATGTTAGAAGCGCCGAGGAAGTGGCCGACAGAAGTATACCCGGAGCCTTAAATTGGGATGTGAGACAAATGGTAGAGGGTAGATTCCCGAACGTCGATAAGTCATCTCCAGTGTTTGTTTTCTGCCGATCTGGTAACCGCTCCTCTGAAGCACAACGGCTACTTGGTGCGGCAGGTTTTACTGACTCGCACGATCTTGGGAGTATCGACGCACTCCCCAATGATCTATTAGCCTAAAGACTGGGTGCAAATACTTAATTTACAGGTTTATGCTTTTACCAAACTGATATAGAATAACTCTAATGTTAAAGGCTAAAAAGTGGTTTCGAGGCAATCTGGATATTGTTCAACGTTTTGCTATCGTAGCTGTTTTTGGAATATTGGGAACAATATTAGTGAATCTTTCTATGGCATCCAGCCCCTCGCCAAACGTAGAAGCAGAAGACGGAACAGCAAGTGGATGCATTAAGAGCCTAGATGATACTTCGGCTTCGGCACAGAAGACCGTTAGATTTGGTGCATCTTACGGCTGCGCTGAGCTTGCTGGGGCTAAACTACCGATAGACTACGACCTATCTTCGTTATCTGGCACCAAAAGGTATGTCGATGACAGCGGCTCGGACAGCACCGGCAACGGATCAACCGGACAGCCTTTTGCCAGCATAACAAAGGCTTACAACATATCTGCCGACGGTGACTACATTATTGTCAGGGATGGCAACTATAATGAAGCGGGCATAACTATTAACTCGAACAAAAGCATCAACATAATCGCCTATCCAGGCGAGACACCAAAGTTTAGTTGCTCACAAAAGTTAAATAGTGGATGGGAAGTGGAAGGCTCATATTCTTACCACAACTACACCCCTCAACCAGCTACAAATGGTAGT